>NZ_AZGO01000001.1 GCF_001435345.1 Limosilactobacillus pontis DSM 8475
TTTTTTTGTACCGTCAAGGCCATAGGGATAGGCTATGAGGGGTGATTTTGGGAGTTGGTGGAATGGGGGAATTGAGCAGATATACTCACACACCAGCGATTTTTTGCAAAAATAGCCGTATATAGGGGATGGAATCGCTTTTAGACCGCTTAAAAAGGGAATTGCTATTAGTTCGCGGGGAAATGGCCATAAGACAGCTAAACAAGGGCCACGAACTAATATTTGGGCTATTTTCTGATTATGAGAGACGATCACGGCCGAGCCTGCTAAAATATGGAACCGATATCAGTTCATTGTGAGGTGTTATAATGGCCTTAGGTAAAGAGGCGGCTAAACTATGACTAAGACTAAGACTAAACCAATGACAATCACAGAATTATCAAGGGTTACAGGGGTATCAGGGGCGTCAATTGCAGCTTTAGTTAAAAAGTGGAAACTAAAGCCAACTAAAACGGGGGAATACAACCGAAAATACTACAGCGCCAAGGATTGCCAGCGCATCATAGATTATTACAGTTCTAAGTCTAAGACGGGAACTAAAACGGCCACTAAGACGGCCGCAAAAGATGAGATTATCCAGACACTACGGGAGCAGATTGAGGACCAGCGACACCAGATCGACCAACTCAACGAACAGCTTAAGATGGCTCAAATCAATCTTAGTCAATCTCAACAATTGCAATTAAGACAAGCGGACCAGATCAAGCGACTAGAGGAACCACAGGAAGCCACGGGAGACGTTGTAAGCTCTTCTAGCAGTCAAGACACAGAAGAGAGCGACGAGGACACCAGAATGTCTCACAAGACGAATGAGGACGACCAGGGAGAAGCAGGAAACCTGTCATTTTTCCAACGACTTTTCGGAAAAAAGAAAAAAATCAAATTTTAATAAAAAAAGCGCCTAATCCTATATGTATCAAGGGGCTAGGGCGCTTTTTATTTTTAGCTATACATTTGAGTAAAGAATGTCTTAAATCCTTGTGTATCAAGGGTTACAGCGTTTTGAAGTCACTTTGAAGTCAAAAAAGAAACCCTTGTAAATGATTACAAATTCAGCTTTAATGAGATTAACAACTTAATACGAAAAGAGTAAAGAAAAAGCCCGTTAAAGTATTGGCGTACTTTAACGAGCTACCGATTAACTAATTGGAGTAGTCAATCGGGGTTGTCTATTTCTTTAATATAATTAATTTTAGATGAAATAGACTAATATTTCAAGATATAGCTACACAAAAAATATCAGTGAAATCAAACCCTAAAAACTATGAAAGCCGACTAGTTAATCTAGTCGGCTTTTTCTTTTGGTTCACAACCGGTTAAACTCGCAAGCAGTGACTCTGCACCGTGGTAGTATCCCGAAAGCGTCCGTGAGCCTGGAGACGCGCCAGGCTTGTAGTTAACATCATTGGTATGCTAAACCTTGCTATTATCGCATATGGCTAAAGACGTGGCTGGATGTCTAGGAAATGCTAAAGACAACCCTTTTATTAAACACGAGTTTTAACGAGTTTATCGTCGAACGTCGCACGTATAATAAGACGGCAATTAGGAACAAAAAACCGACCGCCTAACAGGTATAGAGAGGAATAAAAGGGGCAAGGGCTGGATGAGCTTAAACTGTCTGCATTACTCATTTACTGAGCTAATGATATGAATTGTTAGTTGAGTAAATGAGCAATGAGTGTAACGATATGCTATCGTTTTGTCACATTTTAGCCACAGACAGGCTAAGTGTGATGATGATGCTACCGCATTACTTTGGTGGGGCTTAAGGGCGACTATGCCCTTAATAGCAACGATAAAGAAGCCTATACAACTAAATGGTCTAACCAATTTTGAAGATATTTCAATGCTTTCACGTCAAGAACGACATAATATAGGGGCTTCCATGGTATTGTGGGGACTATGAGTTGAGTAGTGATATGTGACCGTGCAGTTGGAGCATAGCTATTGACCACCTAAAAATATACTATGCAGTGGCTACATACTATATTAAAACTATCTATTCAATGTATACACACTAATGGTAGTAAATGAAAGATACAATTATTAAAGAGAGAATATATAGGGTAAAGGTGTAATTTAATACGCCACCTTAATGGTGACGTATTCTCAACGCCTGTGTATCAACATTTATAGGAGGTTATCAATCTGGACAAGAAAGAAGTTCAAAAGATCGTGGACGGTACCAAGCCGTTTGAAATAAGACGAAATCATGACAAGGGCGAGCAACGCCTACAAGTGATGTATAAATCGCTTATAAAGCACGATCTAGAAGAGAAGAAGCCGGGAGCGTGGGGCTGGCTTCCTAAATCAGTGTTTGATATGGAGTTATCAAGTCGAGCCTATGGGTTGCTGGTAATCCTTGCGATGCAAGCTGGACCAGTCCCTGCGGTCGATAATGAGCGAGTGATTGAGAGAGTAAGTGAGACTACTATTCTGCGATGGTTAGGTATCAAGAACAGCAATCAACGGGCACTTGTCCACGACTTATTGAGAGAGTTGGTAGAGGCCGAGGTAATAACGATTGACGGGGATTGTATCAAGCTTGACTTCCCGCCTATTCAGTCTGTCGAGGGTGGCTTTAGTAAGATCTATGCAAGCACTTATCAAGCCATACTTGACCAGTCGCACGGGATTGCAACGTTTAACCGTCTGGCCGTTTACCTTGGCATAAGATCAATGATTTTTGAAGGTGAGAAGGGCGGGCCAAACGACAATGTAGTATATAAGGGCCGGGGTAATAGTTGGATTGCCGAGCGGGTCAATCTACCAGTGGCCACGGTTCGGAATACTATCCAATGGTTGATTGAACATAAAATCATGGCCTGGAATTTAGTTGTTAATCGCAACAAATATCACAACAAACACTATTACTTGGCCGAGCAAATCCAGGCCGAGCGGTTAGTTAGTTGGATATGCACCGAGCTAAAAGGCGGATTTTTGTTGCGAGTGGTGGCCTAATCGCCGTTTAGACAACACGGAAACGACTTAGCAAGATGGATCGGCCGTCAAGATTAGGCTGGTGAGTAATGAGCGAACTGGACCAGATTACCGATAAAGAAATAACACATCGGAAAAGCGACCTAAACGAAGAATTAGGATTTATCTTATAGCAATCGTTATAATGAGCGATGGTGGCCGCCTAAAAATAGCGAAACGCCTTAAAATGGGGATTTCGGAAGTGTTATAAATTAGAAATGACACTTCCACCTAAAATTGGCTAACTAAATGTAAGAAAATAAGAGAGTGAGTAAGTGAAAAGGATTAAGGGATATGAGCTGGACACAGAGAACTACCCGTTCAGTTATCATGTACCTATGGACCTGCGAAGTGGTGTACGCACTTATGTAGACGTGGACCGCTTGCCGTTGAGTGATAAGCAGAAAAGGTTAGTGCTGCGTGTACAAGGGGCGGACGCTAAGAAAGAAGCGTACACCTTAGCACATCGCAAGGACCGCTACGGACGTTTGATGATAACTATCAAGGATATAGGCAAAGACCTTGACGGCCTGCGTGTGGACGTGTTGACTGGCAAGGTGTACGACAAGAACGGACGGCATGAGATAGAGCCACACTATCACCGAACCAACGGCAAACGCGATTGCTTAATGGTAAATGGCAAAGGGCTTCACCGTATCGTTGCGCTGGCGTGGCTACAAGTAAGTAAACAATACGATCTATATGAGAGGGCAATTGCGTGTCCCCGTGCTTATCCTTGCCATCACATTAAACCGTGGCTGAAACTGGACCAGCGAGGGAACACCATTTTCAATGTCGAGATACTACCCCGTGCCGTTCATTATCGCTATGAGAGCATAGCAACTCAAATGGCAACGAAATACAAGCGCGGCGAGTTGGTCATTGATGATGAACTAATCTAAAAATGGTGGCAGAATAACCAACTATAAAATGCACGTTTTATAAAGTATTTACAATCTTCGGAACGCCCTAAAAGAGGGAAACGAGAGCAACGGCCATTACAAAAAAAGATTGTGAAAGTGAAATTGAACACCCCACGTGAACACCTATATATAGGTAATACATGAGGGGATATACTTTTCACAAAGTCAATATTTTGGCAGCCAAAATGATAGGGGTATCTAAAATTTAACAAATATTGTTGGTTATCTAAGGGGGTACTTCCCACTAAGAGAAGAATTATATAAGGGGTGGTGGTAATCAGTAGCTTCATTCACACACCACGGAATTTTTTAAGTAGGGGGTATAGCCCTATAAGACCACGAGAGCAATTCTGAGTCGTTTTAATAAATTCAACACAATTATATGTATTTTATATTAAAACACACTGAATGAGCTGTGAGAGTGATTAGCGTAGTAGCTAGATAATCTGAGCATGATTATGGCTGGATTACTCTACCATATGAAAAACTGTGCGCTTGAATTGTTTAGGGTTGCATACAGCGAATTAAAG
>NZ_AZGO01000005.1 GCF_001435345.1 Limosilactobacillus pontis DSM 8475
AATAAAAGAACAGCTCATGTCCAATCTCAGACACGAGCTGTTTGAAAAGTTATTCAAATTTTTCTATCAGTACTTCTTGACGAAGAGCCATAAAAAAGAACTGCTCCATCAAAAGCAGTTCTTCATAATATTAGACAAATTATTGTGGAACAACATTAGTTGCTTTAGGTCCTCGATCGCCTTGTTCAACATCGTAACTAACTTTTTGCCCTTCCTCAAGACTCTTAAAACCGTTAGTTTTAATTGATGAATAGTGTACAAATACATCTTTACCATCTGAACCAGAGATAAACCCAAAGCCCTTATCAGCATTAAACCATTTTACAGTACC
>NZ_AZGO01000047.1:0-4417 GCF_001435345.1 Limosilactobacillus pontis DSM 8475
GTCAACCTCCGTTCTAGGCTAGCCGTACAGGGCGCCGAGAAGCTTATTTCCCAGCCAAATTACTTCAGCTTGGAGTTGTTTTCCATGACGCCATCGAGTAGACCATAGTCCACCGCTTCCTGAGCAGTGAAGTAGTGGTCACGTTCCGTATCCTCCTGAATTTTCTCGATCGGTTGACCGGAGTTCTTGGCGAGGATGCCGTTCAGCATCTTCCGCGTCTTCAGGATTTCGGTAGCGGCAATTTCAATTTCAGTTTGTTGACCCTGGGCACCACCGGATGGCTGGTGAATCAGGACCTGGGAGTGAGGCAGTCCATAACGTTTGCCCTTGGCACCAGAGGATACCAGGACACTGGCCATGGAAGCCGCCATCCCGATGACGATCGTCTGTACGTCAGCCTTGATGAAGTTCATCGTATCGTAGATCGCCATCCCGGAGGTAACGACACCACCAGGTGAGTTGATGTATAAGTAGATGTCTTTCGTTGAATCTTGCGCATCCAGGAACAGCAGTTGTGCGACAATTGAGTTTGCCATGTCGTCTTCGATTGGACCAGACAGCATAATAATCCGGTCCTTCAGAAGCCGTGAGTAAATATCATAAGCACGCTCGCCACGAGACGATTGCTCAATGACAGTTGGAACTAAGTTCATGTTGTGGCCTCCTTAGTTAAATTAGCACTCATTAGTATTTGTTGCTAATGGATATTAATACTATAACCGATTGGTCAAAAAAGGTCAAATGATTTGTATTAACATAATGAAAAACGGACCCGGCATTGCGCAGGCCCGTCGTCCTCTGTCAAGTGAAATTAGCTAATTACTTTTCGCTGGCGTTTTCCGAAACCATGTCCAGCTCCGTGGCAGCACTTTGTTGGTCGAGTTCCTTCCAATCTGCTGCGGTCTTGAATACATTTAATTTACTAGTGTCTTCCATAATAATACCTCCAGGTGATGTTAGTTAATTTTTATTATTTTATTTACTTGGTTTAGGTAGCTCCTTGCTACACCTTGCATAGTACACCACATTGGTATAGTTTGCAAGCGCCTAGATAATAATATTTTGGAAGCATTTTCTATAATTGGTCTAGTCTAAAGCGGCGAGGATACGGCAGTGAGCGATTGGTAACGTTTAGCAATTAACAGCAAAAAATAAAAGTTTAGCAAATTTACTGTGATCGGGATACTGGTGTGGTTGTTAGTGCCCTACATGAAGGATTAAAGTTAGAACTATCTGCGATCCAAGCGTAGAGTGGGGGCAGAACAACGACATAGTATCGCAAAGGCCGCAATAAACCACGGACCTTGGTCGGTATGTGGCTTATTAGGCCGGTAGAAATAAGGAGGTGAAATACCGTCAAGGGTTGCTTTTTAAAACGTGGCTCGGTATAATTGGAACGTTAATTAATTTACGTTTGATATAAAAGGAGGCATATTCACATGCGTAAAGCACACCCACACGGTGTTCAAGGCCGTCGCCCAGTTGCTCCTAAGTACAAGCGAGCATTAAAAGAAAAGAAGATCGAAGCTATTCGTAAGTGGGCTAAGGAAAAGCCAGCCGACGAAAAGTAATGATAATAAAAAAGCAGTCCGGTTAATGCTGGGCTGCTTTTTTGGTGATTAATTTCAGAAAAAAACAGCCGCATAACGACTGCCAATAAAAAATGCGCCCCCCGGGAGTCGAACCCGGATCTCGAGAACCGGAATCTCACGTGCGATCCATTACACTAAGGGCGCAAATTGATGTGTTGTATCAATCAACGTTTATTATAATATCCTATTCCGGGATTGAATGCAACTATTATTTGAGATCTTTAATCAAGATAACGTTTTCACAATAAAAATGAAAATTTCTGGTACGATTGAATAGACAATTCCAAATAAGATGAGTATTATAAATAGCGTAAGGTTTGTATATTGCTTAGGCCTTACTGCATTGGTTTTGTATTTTAGAATAGGTATAGATTATTTGTTCTAAAATTGGAATGTGATAAACTAAGCATGTACGCTAATTATGTTTTCCTAAAGGAGGAAATTGCAGTATGACTGTAAAGATTGGTATTAATGGTTTCGGCCGTATTGGTCGTTTGGCATTCCGTCGTATTCACGAACTCAACACTGATGACATCGAAGTTGTCGCTATCAATGACTTGACTTCACCAGAAATGTTGGCTTACTTACTGAAGTACGACTCAACTCAAGGTCGTTTTGATGGCGAAGTTTCATCAACTGACAAGGGCATCGTCGTTGACGGTAAGGAATACCCTGTATACGCAGAACGTGACGCACGTAACATTCCTTGGGTAAAGAACGACGGTGTTGACTTTGTTCTTGAATGTACTGGTTTCTACACTTCTGCAGAAAAGTCTCAAGCTCACTTGGACGCCGGCGCAAAGCGTGTTCTGATTTCTGCACCTGCTGGTAACATCCCAACTGTTGTCCCAGGTGTTAACTTGGACACTCTGAAGGCTGATGACAAGATCGTTTCAGCTGGTTCATGCACGACTAGTTGCCTTGCCCCAATGGCATACTGGCTCAACAAGAACTTCGGCGTTAAGGTTGGTACGATGACGACTGTTCACGCCTACACTGGTAGCCAAGCAGTTCTTGACCAACCACGTGGTAAGAAGTTCCGTAACAACCGTGCCGCAGCTGTTAACACTATTCCTCACTCAAGTGGTGCTGCCAAGGCTATCGGCCTGGTTATCCCAGAACTTAACGGTAAGCTTTCTGGTCACGCACAACGTGTTGCCGTTCCTACCGGTTCATTAACTGAATTGGTTACCCTCTTGAACAAGAAGGTTTCTGTCGACGAAGTTAACGACGCTATGAAGAAGGCCGCAGAAAACAACCCAGCTTACGGTTACACTGAAGACCCAATCGTTTCAAGTGATATCATCGGTTCTACTTTTGGTTCAGTATTTGACCCATCACAAACCGAAATCATGGAAGGCGAAGACGGTACTCAATTAGTTAAGACCGTTGCTTGGTACGACAACGAAAACGGCTTCACTTGCAACATGATTCGGACTCTGCTTCACTTCGCAGAACTTTAATCTGATTGCTTAAATAAGCTTTGATGAAAGGTGGGAGGAGGAGACTCCAACCACCTTTTTCTTAACAGAGAAGGAGGAAACATAGTTTATGGCTAAATTAACTGTTGAAGACCTGCCATTAGAAGGCAAGAAGGTCTTAATGCGGGTTGACTTCAATGTTCCAATTAAGGATGGCGTCGTTGGCGATGACAACCGGATCGTTGCCGCACTGCCAACTATCAAGTACGTTATTGACCATGGTGGCCGGGCAATCCTGTTCTCCCACCTTGGCCGGATCAAGAAGGAAGAAGACAAGCCAGGCCTGTCCCTTCGTCCAGTTGCTGAACGGCTTTCTAATCTGCTGAACAAGCCAGTTACCTTTGTTCCAGTAACGGAAGGTAAGCAGCTTGAAGATGCCATCGACAACATGAACAACGGCGACGTCCTGCTGGTTCAAAACACCCGTTACGAAGATGTTAAGGATGGCGAATACGTCAAGCGCGAATCCGGTAATGATCCTGAATTGGGTAAGTACTGGGCTTCCCTCGGTGATGTCTTTGTAAACGACGCTTTCGGTACTGCTCACCGGAAGCACGCTTCCAACGTTGGTATCGCCACTAACATGCCTGGTAAGGCCGCTGCTGGTTACCTGATGCAAAAGGAAATCAAGTTCTTGGGTGATGCCGTTGACAACCCAGAACGTCCATTTGTTGCCATCCTGGGTGGTGCCAAGGTTTCCGACAAGATCGGTGTTATTGACCACCTGCTCGACAAGGCTGATAAGATCATCATCGGTGGTGGGATGGCCTACACCTTCTACGCTGCTAAGGGCATCAAGACCGGTGACTCCTTAGTCGAAAAGGACAAGATCGACGTTGCCAAGCAAATTCTTGACAAGGCCGGCGACAAGGTTGTTCTGCCAATTGACAACGTGGTCGCTGACAAGTTCGACAACGACGCTAACACCAAGGTTGTGGAAGGCGACATTGATGATGGCTGGATGGCCTTAGACATTGGTCCAAAGTCCGTCAAGGAATTCGAAGACGTTCTGAAGGATGCCAAGACGGTTGTCTGGAACGGCCCAATGGGTGTCTTCGAAAAGCCTAACTTTGCCAAGGGAACCCTTGAAGTTGGTAAGTTCCTTGGTACCTTAGCTGATGCAACCACGATTGTTGGTGGTGGTGACTCAACTGCCGCTGTTAAGCAATTAGGCGTTGCTGGTAAGCTTACCCACATCTCCACTGGTGGTGGGGCTTCCCTGACCTACCTTGAAGGGAAGGTATTACCAGGAATTGCTGCAATTTCTGAAAAGTAACCTAATCTTTACGTGGCTGGGAGAAAACTTTGTTTTCTCACCAGCCACAATTAGTTTTCCGAATATTA
>NZ_AZGO01000047.1:4484-8669 GCF_001435345.1 Limosilactobacillus pontis DSM 8475
TCTCTTTTTCAAAGGAGTGATGAGCGATGCGGGTCCCGATGATTGCGGGCAACTGGAAGATGAATAAGACGGTTGAGTCGGCGGTGGCCTTCGTCAACCAGGTTAAGGACCAACTCCCGCCGGCCAGGCAGCAGGAAACCGCCCTGGCGGCACCGACCCTGGCCCTGGTGTCGATGGTTAAGGCCGCGGCTGGTTCGCCCCTGAAGGTGATGGCGGAGAATTGCTATTATAAGGACAGTGGCGCCTTCACCGGGGAGACGAGTCCCAGGGCCCTTTATGCGGCGGGAATTCACCATGTCATCCTTGGCCACTCCGAGCGACGCAACTACTTCCATGAGACCGACGAGCTGATCAACAAGAAGGTTAAGGCCGCCCTGGATAACGGTCTTTGCCCAATTGTCTGCTGTGACGATACGATGGGGCGGCGAATTGCTTATGACCAAAAGATCCACTGGGTTGTCAACCGGATCCTGGCCGACGTTAAGGACCTAAGTGAGGCCGAGGTGGCGAAGGTCACGATTGCCTATGAACCAAACTGGGCGATTGGCACCGGCCAGAGTGCCGATCCGGACCAGGCTGAGGAAGGCTGCTATTTGATTCGACAGACCATCTCTGACATGTACGGTCAATCAGTCGCCGATGAGATTCGCATCCTCTATGGGGGTAGCGTTACAACTGAGAACGTTGGGGCGCTGATGGCCCAGCCGGATATTGACGGGGCCCTCGTCGGGGTTTCCAGTCTGGATCCGACTACCTTTTTACAAATCGTCAATCATTAATGGCGAAAAGCTTGTTTTTAGTTGTGCAAAATAATACAATATTACTTGTGGAATGTATCCAAATATAAGACAGAGGAGAGATTCATCAAATGTCACTTATTACAGATATTTATGCACGTGAAGTTCTCGATTCACGTGGTAACCCAACCGTTGAAGCTGAAGTTTACACTGAGGCTGGCGGTGTTGGCCGTGGAATTGTTCCTTCAGGTGCTTCAACTGGTGAACACGAAGCCGTTGAATTGCGTGACGGCGACAAGGACCGTTTCGGCGGTAAGGGCGTTCTGAAGGCTGTTTCAAACGTTAACAACATCATTGCTAAGGAAATCGTTGGCATGGAAGTCACTGACCAAATTGCCATCGACAAGGCAATGATCAAGCTGGACGGTACTCCAAACAAGGGTAAGCTTGGTGCTAACGCTATCCTGTCAGTTTCATTGGCTGCCGCACGTGCCGCTGCTGATGAACTGCAAGTTCCGCTTTACAACTACCTTGGTGGTTTCAACGCCCACGTTCTGCCAACGCCTATGATGAACGTTATCAACGGTGGGGCTCACTCCGATAACAAGGTTGACTTCCAAGAATTCATGATCATGCCAGTTGGTGCCCCAACTGTTCGTGAAGCCATTCGTTGGGGTTCAGAAACTTTCCACGCCCTGAAGAAGGAATTGGAAGCTGCTGGTAAGGTAACCTCTGTTGGTGACGAAGGTGGATTCGCTCCTGACTTTGCTAACAACGAAGAACCATTCGAATACTTGATCAAGGCCATCAAGGATGCCGGTTACAAGCCAGGTAAGGACATTGCCATCGCCTTTGACGTGGCTGCTTCCGAACTCTGGAACGACGAAGACAAGAAGTACAAGCTTCGTTGGTCAACTGGTGAAGAATTCTCCACTGAAGAATTCATCGACTACCTTGCTG
Source organism: Limosilactobacillus pontis DSM 8475 (assembly GCF_001435345.1). Taxonomy (GTDB): domain Bacteria; phylum Bacillota; class Bacilli; order Lactobacillales; family Lactobacillaceae; genus Limosilactobacillus; species Limosilactobacillus pontis. Next base: position 6,182 of record NZ_AZGO01000047.1, read on the forward strand.
GGATTATTGAAAAGTACCCAGTTGTATCTGTTGAAGACCCAATTGATGAAAACAACTGGGATGACTGGGTAACCCTTACCAAGAAGCTCGGTAAGAAGGTACAACTGGTTGGTGACGACTTCTTCGTAACCAACACCGACTACCTGAAGAAGGGTATCCGGATGGGTGCAGCTAACTCCATCCTGATCAAGCTTAACCAAATCGGTACTTTGACTGAAACTGTTGAAGCTATCGAAATGGCTAAGGAAGCCGGTTACACGGCCATCGTTTCTCACCGTTCTGGTGAAACCGAAGACACGACGATCGCTGACCTGGTTGTTGCTACTAACGCTGGCCAAATCAAGACTGGTTCCATGAGCCGGACTGACCGTCTTGCTAAGTACAACCAACTGATGCGGATCGAAGACCAACTTGGCGACGTTGCTCAATACAAGGGTATTCACTCATTCTACAACCTGAGTGAACAAGCTCGTCAAGACATCGAAAACCGTTAATTTACTGATGAATTAACGTCAAGGGCCCGTTCCTCCATGTGGGGAACGGGCCTTTTGTGTACCCAGAAATGGGTTATAATGCTAATAGGTAAATTATTCGGCTTGAGTTTATGAGGGGGAAATAGTATGCCAAAGGATATTCAGGGAATTGCGGCCAGTGACGGGGTAGGGATCGCCCCGGCCTACCTGCTGACGTCACCGGATCTGTCATTCAAACGGCGGCGGGTAGCGGATACTGACCAGGAGTACCGCCGGGTCAAAGAGGCCTTTACCGCTTCAATTGCCGACCTGCGACAGATCAAGGGAAACGCGCGGCAGCGGTTGAGTGACAAGGAACTGGATGTTTTCGACGCCCACATCACGATCCTTTCCGATCCGGAGATGTTGGGGCAGATCAAGAGTGAGATCGACACCCTCCAGGTCAATGCTGAGGAGGCCGTCAGCAAGGTAACCGGGAACTTTGCCAACATGCTGGCGGCAATGAAGGATAACCAGTACATGCAAGAGCGGGCAACCGATGTCCGGGATATTGCCAAGCGGACACTCAGCCACCTTTTGGGGAAGAAGCTGCCGAGCCTGGCCGCCATCACTCATCCGGTGGTTATCGTGGCCGATGAGCTGACCCCGTCTGACACTTCCCAGATGGACCCTAAGCTTATCAAGGGGATTGTAACCAACCGCGGTGGGCGGACCAGCCACGCGGCGATCATGTCCCGAACCCTCCGTATCCCGGCGGTAGTAGGGACCAATGACATCACCGCTAACGTCCAGAACGGCCAATTAATGGTTGTCGACGGCTTGAGCGGGACGGTAGTGGTGGACCCATCCGATGCCCAGGTTGATGCTTACCAGCGCAAGGCGGCTGGCTTCGATGAACGAACCGCCGAATGGGCCCGGTTGGTTGATGCACCATCGATTTCCAAGGACGGCCAGTGTTTTGAGATCACCGCCAATATCGGCACTCCCGACGATGTCAACGACGTGATCAAGCAGGGGGCTGAGGGGATCGGGCTCTTTCGCTCCGAGTTTCTCTACATGAACAGTGACCACCTACCAACCGAGGACGAGCAGTTTGAAGCCTATCGACGGGTGATCATCAATATGCAAGGGAAGCGGGTTGTGGTCCGGACCCTCGACATCGGCGGTGATAAGCCCCTGCCGTTTTTGCCCCTGCCCCGGGAGATGAACCCCTTCCTCGGTTACCGGGCAATCCGACTCTGCCTGGACCACCCCGAGATCTTCAAGCCCCAGCTCCGGGCCCTGATCCGAGCTTCTCAGTACGGGCCGCTTTCGATCATGTTTCCGATGATCGCAACGGTTCAGGAGCTGCGCCAGGCCAAGCAGATCTTCAACGAGTGCAAGGCTGAGCTCCAGGTTAAACAGCCGGGAATCGGTGATGATATTCGGTTGGGAATTATGATTGAGATCCCCCTGGCCGCTGTCAACGCCGGTAACCTGGCCAAGGAGGTTGACTTCTTCAGCATTGGGACCAATGACCTAATCCAGTACAGTTTCGCCGCTGACCGGGGAAGCGATGCGGTGTCCTACCTCTATCAGCCCCTCAATCCGGCCTTCTTGAGCCTGGTCAAGCACGTAATCGATGCTGCCCATAAGCATAAGATCACCGTGGCAATGTGTGGTGAAATGGCGGGTGATAAGTGGGCCCTACCGCTACTGATGGGGCTCGGATTGGATGTTTATTCGATGTCGGCTTCGACGGTGCTGCGAACACGGAGTATGATGAGCAAGCTCGATACCCGGGAATGCCGGCGGGTGGTAACAGACGCCATCAACAACTGTTCGACCGATCGCGACGTCAAGATGCTAGTCAAGAATAGCCTCAACATCAAATAGAGGCTGGGAACTTTGTACGGCTAGCCTAGGACGGAGGTTAACGCTGGAGACGTCGGCCTTCGTTCGTAGCTAGACGTTAAGGGTGCGCTTACGACGCGAAGCTAGCCTATTAGGTTTCCCGTAACTACATTGTAATATTC
>NZ_AZGO01000047.1:8746-28530 GCF_001435345.1 Limosilactobacillus pontis DSM 8475
AAATTATAATATACTTTACTAGAATTAGGTTAGGAAAGGGATCTGATAGAAAATGAAAGACAATGCACCGAAACTCCGACGGTCGATGACGGCGGGGCAGATGGAGATGATTTCCCTCGGTGGGGCGATCGGGGTCGGTCTGTTCATGGGATCGACCTCGACGATCAAGTGGACCGGGCCATCCGTCCTGTTGGCTTACGCCTTCGTGGGGTTGATCCTCTACATCGTGATGCGGGCCCTTGGCGAGATGATTTACATCAACCCAGGAACGGGATCATTTGCCGATTATGCGACCGAATATGTTCATCCCCTGGCCGGTTACCTGGCCAAGTGGGCCAACGTCTTCGAGTACATCGTCGTCGGTATGTCCGAGGTGGTGGCGGCAACGGAGTACCTCAAGTACTGGTGGCCGCACATGCATACCTGGATCGCGGGGATCGTGATCATTGCCTTCCTGGTTTTAGCCAACCTGGCGAGTGCCAAGGCCTATGGGTCACTGGAATTCTGGTTTGCCATGATCAAGGTCATCACGATCATCTTCATGATTCTCCTGGGCTTTATGGTGATCTTCTTCGGCTTTGGCAATGGGGGACACCCGACCGGATTCAGTAACCTCTGGGCCCACGGCGGCTTCTTTACTGGTGGGGTTTCCGGCTTTTTCTTCTCAATGTCGATCATCGTCGGCTCCTACGAGGGGATCGAGCTATTGGGGATCTCTGCCGGGGAGGTAGCTAACCCCCAGCGGGCGATCGTCAAGTCGGTTAAGTCGGTCCTCTTTCGGATTCTAATCTTCTACGTTGGAGCGATCTTTGTCATCGTGACGATCTACCCGTGGAACAAGCTGTCGAGTGTTGGCTCCCCGTTTGTCTCGACCTTCGCCAAGGTGGGGATCACGGCGGCGGCCTCAATCATCAACTTCGTGGTTCTGACGGCGGCCCTGTCCGGGGCTAATTCTGGAATCTACAGCTCCAGCCGGATGCTCTTCAAGCTGGCCCACGAGGGGGACGCTCCCAAGATCTTCGGCCGGCTGTCCAAGCGGGTCGTGCCAGACGCGGCAATCCTCGGCATTTCCGGGGGGATCCTGATCGGGTTCATCATCGACATGATCTCCTCAATCTACAGCAAGTCGACAGCTGACATGTTCGTGGTTGTCTTCAGTTCCTCGGTATTACCGGGGATGATCCCGTGGTTTGTGATCCTGTTGGCCGAGTTGCGCTTCCGCCACAACAATTCAGAAGTGATGGCTGATCACCCATTTAAACTGCCATTCTACCCGTTCTCCAACTACTTTGCCTTCATCATGTTGATCGTCATCGTGGTCTTCATGTTTATCAACCCGGACACCCGGGTCTCGGTAATCGTCGGGGCACTTGTCCTGATCGCCGCTGTTCTGGTCTACCTCTACCGTCACCGGAATGTGGCTCGCAGCAAATAATCCTAAAATCACCGATCCAGCTACTTATTTAGCAGGGTCGGCGATTTTAGTGTAGAATGGTGAGGTGACTTTGAAATTCAGTGGGGGAACGATATGAAAAACATTCAGCGCGATAGTCAAACCAAACAGCTCCTGCGGGCGATCCTGATTGGCCTTTTGACCGGGGCGGTGGTGAGTCTCTTCCGCCTGGCCATCCAGCACCTGCTGACCCTGGTCGGTAAGAGTTTCCAATACTTCCACACCCAACCACTCTGGCTGATCCCTTGGGCAGTCGGTTCGGTTATCCTGGCCCTTCTGTTGGGGTGGATGGCCCAGCGCAACCCCAATATCAAGGGGTCAGGGATCCCCCAGGTTGAGGGACAGCTGACCAGTCAGTTTGATGAAGAATGGTGGCCGGTTCTCTGGCGTAAGTTTGTCGGTGGAATCCTGGCAATTGGGTCGGGCCTCTTCCTCGGTCGGGAGGGGCCATCGATTCAGCTGGGCGCCACGATCGGTCAGGGAGTGGCGGAAAACTTCCATTCTAACCAGCTGGATCGCCAGGTCGGCATTGCCAGCGGGGCGGCGGCCGGATTATCGGCGGCTTTCAACGCCCCGATTGCTAGTACCATCTTTATCCTTGAGGAGGTTTACCACAACTTTTCCCCGGTAATCTGGCTGTCAACCTTCGTTTCGGCCCTCTGTTCGAACCTGGTCTCGATGGTCATCTTCGGCCTGCACCCCGTCCTCAACGTTCCCTATCAGCAGATGTTACCGACGCGGTTCTACTGGCACTTACTGGTTCTCGGCCTGGCCCTGGGACTACTGGGACGACTGTATCAGGTCGTGATCCTGCACCTCAACACCTGGAGCGCTAAGCTAAAGTGGCTGCCCCCGTTGGCCTACCCGGTGGTTCCGTTCCTGCTGGTGATTCCGATCGCCTGGTTCTGGCCCCAGACCCTGGGTGGCGGAAACCAGCTGATCGGTAACCTGCGCCTGATGCCGGTCTCCGTCGGCCTTTTTCTCGGCCTCTTCGTCCTTCGTTTTGTCTTCTCAATGATCAGCTATGGTTCACAGCTGCCCGGGGGAATTTTCCTCCCGATCCTGACCCTAGGGGCAGTGCTCGGGGCCCTCTACTGTGCCCTGATGAGTCAATTGGGACTCCTGCCGGCGCGTTACCTGCCGAATTTCATCATCTATGCGATGGCGGGTTACTTTGCCTGCATCAGTAAGGCCCCCTTCACCGCAATCTTGTTGATTACGGAGATGGTCGGCTCCTTGGCCCACCTGATGCCGTTGGCCACAGTGGCGGTGTTCGCCTACCTGGTGGTCAACGCCCTCCACGGCGAGCCGGTCTACACGGCAATGTTCAACGCCTTCATCGGCAAGCACCCGCAGAAGCTAGAGCAAAACGTTACGATGCCAGTGACCGTCTACGCGGGTTCGCGCCTGGATGGTTGCCAGGTCAAGGATTACCCGTGGCCGGCTGACAGCATTGTGACCCTGATCTACCGGGGCGAGGATAAGCTGATCCCCAACGGCCAAACGACGATCCAAGCCGGCGACACCCTCCTCATCCGGGCCAACTTCACCCCCACTAACCAGTGCTACCGGCGGATAATGAGTGCGGCTCACTATGCGAACGTATAGCATTAAGGCGGGGCTTATGGTATGATAATAAAGATATAGTGGGTAAAATATATAGGAGGAAAAATCCTTGTATAACACATTAATGACTTTATTTTTAATTGATTGCGTAGTTCTGATCGCGTGCGTAATGATGCAGCCGGCGAAGAACGATAACGACGCAATGTCAGCCTTGACGGGTGGGGCCGGTGACCTTTTCTCCCGGCGCAAGGCCCGCGGTTTCGAGGCGGTCATGCAAATTGTCACGACAATCTGTGGGGCACTCTTCTTCATCCTGGCATTGGCACTGGTTTACGTATCATCACATTAGACATTGGTAGTGTGCCCCCTGCAGCATATCAGGGGGCTTTTTTTGACAGTGGAAAAGGATGGTAGCAATGAAAAAATATCCTGGCGAACCCTTTTATTTTAACGGCGGGCGGCCGGCGGTGATCCTCCTGCATGCCTACTCGGGCAACAGCAACGACGTCCGAATGCTGGGCCGGGCCCTGCAGAAGCATGGCTACACGGTCTACGCCCCCGTCTTCACCGGGCATGGTGGGGATCCCTGCCGAATCCTAAGTGACGGGAATCCCGATGCCTGGTGGGAAGATACCCAGCTAGCAATCCGCCGCCTGCGCGATAGTGGTCACGACCAGTTGGCGATCTTCGGCCTCTCACTCGGGGGGCTCTTTGCCACCCGGGCCCTAGAAAACGATCAGCAGTTGCGCGGCGGGGGCGTTTTTGCCTCACCGATCACCAGCTGGGGGCGTTCCAACGTGCCGGAGTACTTTCCCCGCCTGGCAATGAACTACTACCACAGGGAGCAGACACCGGCGGCAACGGTTGCCACTAAAATGGCCTGGATCAAGGACCACCTGCCGGCCCAGCTGGCGGCCATCCAGGCGATGACCAAGCAGTTGGATGCAAATCTGGATCGACTCCACCAGCCCTTTTTCATTGCCCAGGGTGGTCATGATGAGATGATTGACTCTGACTCGGGGGCGCAGTTAGCACAGCGGCTCCGTGACCAGGGGACACCGGTTGATTACCACTTCTACCCGAACGCCACCCACCTGCTGACGGTCAATACGGCCCACCGGCAGTTGTTTAATGACGTCAATGACTATTTACAAAAATTATTCGAGGTATCAGATGACAACGAGAACAAATAATAAGCAACAATTAGCAGACAAGATTCTTAATTATTTAACGGATAACGCAGGCGTTAGCTACTCCGCCGAGCGGATCGCCTACCACCTGGGGATGGACAATGGTAACCAGTTCACCCCGGTGGTCCAGACCCTGGCCCAGCTGGAACGTGATAAGAAGGTCCAGGTGACCGACAAGGGAGAATTTGAGGCGGTTATCAAACAGCAGCCCCTGACTGGGACCTTTCACGGTAACGACAAGGGCTTCGGCTTTGTCGACTACGATCCCGACCTGCCCGACATGTACATCAATCCCGACCACACCATGCACGCCCTGAACGGTGACCAGGTGACGCTCAAGGTCCTGCGTCCCGGAAAACCGGGGACTGACCAGGGACCCGAGGGACAGGTTACGTCTATCGTTGAGCATAACTACACGCGGGTTGTCGGCGAGTTTAAGCAGGAAACGGTCGGTAACTACATTGGCGAGATCCTGCTCAAGGACAAAAAGCTCAGCACCTACCGCTTCTTCGTCACCGACCAGGGCCTGAAGCCAATGGATGGCCAAGTGGTCACGGCGACGGTTGCCACCTACCCAGACGATGATTCACCCAAGGTCATGACCGGGGCGGTCACCGAGGTTATCGGGGACAAGGACGAACCAGGGATCGATATCATGTCGGTCATCTACGCCCATGATGTTCCCCATGAATTTCCTAAGGAAGCCCTTGAACAGGCCAATAAGATTCCATTACACGTTTTGCCAGAGGAGAAGAAGGGGCGTGAAGACATCACCGACCAGCCGCTGGTCACGATCGACGCCATCGAATCTAAGGACCTCGACGACGCCGTGGTGGCCTGGAAGATGGACAACGGCCACTACCACCTCGGTGTTCACATCGCCGACGTCAGTCACTACGTCAAGCCGGGGACCCCGCTGGATAAGGAGGCTTTCAAGCGGGGAACCTCTGTTTATCTGACCGACCGGGTGGTCCCAATGCTGCCGAAGCGCCTGTCCAACGGGATCTGTTCCCTAAACCCAGGCGAGGAACGGCTGGCAATGAGCTGTGAGATGGAAATCGACGAGCAGGGTAAGATTGTCAACCACCGGATCTTCCCAAGCGTCATGCGGTCCCACGCCCGGATGACCTACAAGGCGGTAAACCGGATCCTGGAGGCCCACGATTCGAAGACGATTGCTGAGTACAAGGACCTGGTACCGATGTTTGAGACTATGGGCGAGCTGCACCGGATCCTGCTCAAGAATCGGAAGCGGCGGGGGGCCATCGACTTCGAGGCTCCCGAGGCCAAGATCATTGTCGACGAGAAGGGCCACCCAACCGATATCCAGCTGCGGGAGCGGGGGCTGGCGGAACGGATGATCGAATCCTTCATGCTGGCAGCCAACGAGACGGTGGCTGAGCACTACTTCAAGGAGAAGGTCCCGTTCCTCTACCGAATCCACGAGACGCCAGACAAGGACCGGATCAAGTCCTTCGTCGACTTCCTGGAGGTCTTTGGAATCAACGTCCACGGTGACATCAACAATGTCAAGCCGAAGATGTTACAGAACGTCTTGAAGGACGTTGCCGGCAAGCCTGAGGAAGAAATGGTCCAGGTAATGATGCTGCGGAGTATGCAGCAGGCGAAGTACTCCGATGAAGAACTCGGTCACTTCGGCCTGGGGGCCCCGTATTACACCCACTTTACCTCACCAATCCGGCGTTATCCCGACGACACGGTTCACCGCCTGATCAAGTGGTACGATGCCCACGGTAAGGGTGAGCATGCTAAGGCTCGTTGGCGCGATAAACTGCCAGAGATTGCCGAGCACACCTCCGTTACCGAACGGCGGGGAATTGACACGGAACGTGATGTTGATAGCATGAAGAAGGCCGAGTACATGGAGGATCATATCGGTGAGACCTTTGACGCCGTGGTCAGTTCCGTAATGAAGTTTGGTCTGTTTGTCGCGTTACCGAACACGGTCGAGGGCCTGATCCACATCAGTGTGATGAACGATGACTACTACGAGTATTCCGAGAAGCACCTGGCCCTGATCGGCCGTAAGACTCACCGGATCTTCCAGATTGGGCAGCCAATCCAGGTCAAGCTTCTCCGGGTCGACAAGGACCTGCGGGAGGTCGACTTTGAGATCGTTCATCCCGAGAATACCCCAACTACCAAGATTCGGGTGCCCCATGATGATCGCCGCGGTAATCACGGTCACTTCAACCGTCGGGACCGCAACAAGCACAACGGCCACGTCAACAACCGGCAGATCAACCGGGGGCAGAGTCGCCACCACAACAATTCACGTGACCACCATTCGGAGGGTCGTCGTCACCGGCGTCGGCGTTCATGATTTTAACGGAGGGATAGCATGGCAAAGAAGTCCCAACATTCAAACGATAACTTGATTGCCCAAAACAAAAAGGCCCGTCACGACTATTTTGTGACGGACACCTATGAGGCGGGGCTGGTGCTGACCGGGACCGAGATCAAATCGGTCCGGGCCCACCGGGTCAACCTCAAGGACGGGTTTGTCCAGGTCAAGAACGGGGAGGCCTGGTTGATGAATGTTCACATCAGTGAGTACGACAACGGGACCTACTTCAATCAGGACCCGTTGCGTAATCGGAAGCTCCTCTTGCACAAGAAGGAGATCCACCGCCTGACCGGGACCCTCCAGGATAAGGGGGTCACCCTGATCCCACTGAAGATGTATATCAAGCATGGCTATGCTAAGGTCCTGCTGGGAGTTGCCAAGGGTAAACACCAGTATGACAAGCGTGAGGCCATCAAGCGGCGGGAGCAGAACCGCGAGATTGAACGGGTAATGAAGCATTACTAAACAAGAAACGAGCAGCATCGCGATCAACGGTGCTGCTCGTTTTTAATAGTGTTACACTTGATGTCCATTCCAAGATTGTCGGCCAGGCGGGGACGACGGAGGCGCAGACGACCTTTGTCACGTTGTCCGCGACGGGCCCAATGGTCGAGAACGCTGGCGACTAAAATGGCAAGGGGTTCATCAGCCTGCTGATCAACCTTCAATTCGTGGTAGTAGTTCCCGGTGAGCTCCACTGGCTGGAGGGAGAAGACCTGACGACTGCCCTGAAAGACCCGGTAGCGGCCGGCCAGGGGAGAACCAACGATGAACCAATTCAACCCCCGGACGTAGATCACCTGGCGGACGAAGCCTAGGGACTTACCGACCGTGCCGACCCGCTGCCGGTTGAGGTAGAGGGCGAACTTGGGCAGCATTCCCAAGGACTGCTGCTTGACCTCAGCGAGCAGGGTCCCGTTGATTGCATAGAGGGAAAGGACGTCGTAGTGCATACCCCACTTACCGACGAGGAGGTAGCAAGACCGGCCCTGGTGATCACGGATGACCGTGGTCCCGTGAAGGTCGGTTGTGTGATCCCGCAGATATAATTGCCGCATTTTTTCACCACCCATCTACTCATTTAAGAATATTTTACCAGCTTGTTCAGTAATTGCCTACCGCAAAGCGTTTTCATTTCAGTGCGCAGGCGGCGGGGAGATATGCTAAAATAATAGGCGAGGTGCTAAATAGTCATGAAACAATTAATTCATAATGACTGGTGGGATGTTTTAAAACCACAGTTTGAGAGTGCATACTATGCACAGCTACGCGAATTCCTGAAAGAGGAATATACACATCACACGGTTTACCCGGAGATGCACCACATTTTCGAGGCCTTCGAGTGGACACCCTTTCACGCGGTCAAGGTTGTGATCCTGGGTCAAGATCCGTACCACGGACCACACCAGGCCCATGGGTGTAGTTTTTCCGTCCTGCCGGGGGTTCCGGTGCCACCGTCGTTGCAAAACATTTACAAGGAACTACAGAACGACCTGGGGTGCACCCCGGTCAACCACGGCTACTTGAAAAAGTGGGCCGACCAAGGAGTCCTGCTTTTGAACTCGGTGCTGACGGTTCGTGACGGCCAGGCATTCTCCCACAAGGGTCACGGTTGGGAAAAACTGACGGACGCGGCGATCCACGCTCTGTCCGAACGTCCTAAGCCAGTGATCTTCATCCTGTGGGGGCGGGCCGCCCGTGACAAGAAGAAGCTGATCAACCTGGATACCAATATTGTCCTCGAGTCAGCCCACCCGAGCCCGCTGTCCGCCAACCGTGGTTTCTTCGGCTCCCGGCCATTCTCCAAGACCAACGAGGCACTTCAGGCGATGGGAGAAACGCCGATTGATTGGCAACTGCCGGCCCAGCCGGTGGTTGATTCGCAAATCGCAAACTAGGCGTAGATGCTTGATGACCACTAATTAGAGGAGGTTTAGCATAATGGAACTATTTGATGAAATTGCTGCTAAGGTAAAGGGACAGGGGAAGACGATTGTGTTCCCTGAAGGTGAGGACAAGCGGATCCTCGGTGCAGCTATCCGTCTGCAAAAGGACGGTCTGCTTAAACCAATCCTGCTTGGTACCCGGGCCGACATTGAAAAGACTGCTCAGGACAACGGCTTCGACATCGCTGGACTGACGATCATCGATCCGGTTGAATACCCAGCTGCCGATAAGAAGGCCATGTTTGATGCCCTACTGGAACGGCGGAAGGGCAAGAACACTCCTGAACAGGTGGAGGAGATGCTCAAGGACGTCAGCTACTTTGGTACCATGCTGGTCTACATGGGTAAAGCTGACGGGATGGTTTCCGGGGCGGTTCACTCCACCGGTTCCACCGTTCGTCCCGCCCTCCAGATCGTCAAGACCAAGCCGGGTGTTCACCGGATCAGTGGAGCCTTTTTAATGATTAAGGGTGACCAGCGCTATATCTTTGCTGACTGTGCCATTAACATCGAGCTGGACGCCCCAACGATGGCTGAGGTGGCCGTTCAGAGTGCCAAGACGGCCAAACTCTTTGGAATTGACCCGAAGGTAGCCCTGCTAAGCTTCTCCACTAAGGGTTCCGCCAAGGGGGATATGGTTACCAAGGTTGCCGACGCCACGGCCAAGGTTCACGAGATGGAACCAGACCTGCCGGCCGACGGTGAGCTTCAGTTCGATGCTGCCTTTGTTCCGGCAGTCGGTGAACTGAAGGCCCCTGGCTCTAAGGTTGCCGGTCACGCCAACGTCTTCATCTTCCCAAGTCTGGAGGCCGGTAACATTGGCTACAAGATTGCCCAGCGTTTTGGTGGCTTCACCGCTGTTGGCCCAATCCTGCAGGGCCTGAACGCCCCAATTGCGGACCTCTCACGGGGATGCAGCGAGGACGATGCCTATAAGGTTGCCCTGATTACGGCAGCCCAGGCACTGTAATTAAGAAACGAATGATGGTCGGGAGCCAGTGATGGTTGCCGGCCTTTTTTGGTATAAGGGGAGGTGATGATAGTGCGGCATTGGTGGACGCTGCTTTGCTTGCTGGCCCTAGTGGCTAATGTTGCCTTTCTATCCCCGGTCCATGCCGAAATGCGTGCTAGTCCGAGCACGGTCAACCAGCAGTTGGCCCAGGAGTTGGCGGACCACCGCGCATATGCTGCCGGTGATCCGGGTAACTATGGTTATGCCAAGTTTATCCACCAGGTCAGGGTGACTGGCCACCGACGGATCATGGTCTGGGTCAGCCGGCGCTTTTGTCGTCTGCCGGCGGGTGATAAAACCAGCGTGATGAATCAGGTCCAGGCCCTCGCCCGGATGGTGCTGGTTAACAACCATTGGATCGACAAGGAAAATTCCGCCCGTGGCCTGACGGTGACGGTTCGTTGCCGGGGACAGGTGGTCGGGTACAGTCAGCCTCATAACTCCTATTGCTACAAGTGGTGATCTTTGTCTTTCCGGGGGCAGTAGGTTAGAATAGGGCTAAGATTTATATTTGAGGTGGATTGTAATGAAGAAGAAAACGTTAAGCAGCCGGGACGCGACGATTGCGCTCGGTGAACGGATTGGTCGCCAGTTGGTGGCGGGGGATGTTCTGGTCCTAGATGGGGACCTTGGGGCCGGTAAGACGACCTTTACCAAGGGCCTGGCCAAGGGGCTCGACATCCCTGACCTAATCAAGAGCCCCACTTTCACGATTATCCGGGAATACCAAGATGGCCGCCTGCCCCTCTACCACATGGATGCCTATCGTCTGGAAAGTGGTGGGGCGGAGGATCTCGGTCTCGAGGAGTACTTCGACAGTGACGGGGTAAGTGTCGTTGAGTGGGCCGAGTTTGTGGAGGACGAGCTGCCGGATGACTTCCTGGCTATCCACTTCAAGCGGACCGATGATGAGGGTACCCGAATCCTGGAGTTTGAACCGCACGGGACCCACTTCACCAAGCTAGTTGAGGACGTGGTAGCGTAATGGCAGACCAGGTAACGATCAAACTGGCAACGGCCGACGATGCCCCAGCGGTCCTGGATTTTCTCCGACAGGCGGCCACCGAAAGCGACGCGGTCCTGATTCCCCACCTCGATCAGGTAACGGATGACCAGGAGCGGCAGAATATTGACCTGATCAATCGCTTCGACGACTGCGTGATCATGCTAGCGATGCTTGGGTCTCAACCGATTGGGATCGTAACGGTGATGGTCCAAGGTGACCGGCCCACTGCCGGCGAGCTTGGCGTCGTGGTTGCCAAGAATTACTGGCGTAACGGCATCGGCCGGCTGTTGGTTGAGGAGGCCCAGTACTGGTTCGCCACCTATAGCAGCCTGGATTCTCTGGTATTGACCGTTTTTGCCAGTAACACCCCGGCGATTGCCCTCTATCAGCGTTGTCATTTTGTCCAGACCGGGACGACGGTCGAAGATGGCAGGAACGTCCTGCAGATGGAATATCGTAGGTAATTAAAAAGCACGGTGAGGAGAAATTCTCATCGTGCTTTGTCGTTTAACCGAACATTTTGATGAAGGGCCGGATCCGCTGGTCGCCAAAGTTCCGGTCCTGGTAGAGGAGGATGTTGGCGCAGGCTTGAGCATCATTGAGGGCGTTGTGGTGGTGATGGAGGTCGATATTGAGGGCGTCACAGACCGTGTTGAGCTTGTAGTTGGCAAGCCCCGGGATCAGTTGCCGACTACTGCGGACGGTATCGAGGGTCTGGTAGGCCGGGGGTTCGATCCCGTAGTGTTCGAGGGTGCTCTTGAGGACGCTATTATCGAAGCGGTTATTGTGGGCGATTACCAGCTTATCTGGCGTGTAGAAGGACTTGATGTGTTCCCAAACCGCCGGGAAGTCCGGGGCGTCCTGGACGTCGCGCTCATGGATACCGTGGATCTGGACGTTGCGCCAGAAGAAGTCGGTGTGGGGGTTGATGAGGGTGTAAAACTCATCGGCAATCTGGTCGTTACGGACAATGGTCAACGCCAGCGAGCAGGCACTGTAGCGCTTGCCACTGGCAGTCTCGAAGTCCATGGCGATGAAGTTCATGCAGGTACTTCCTTTCGTGATTGATAACTACTATTTTAGCCGCTACCGGTGTTTTTGGCAAAAGTTGTGCGGAAAGATGATACAATATCTAGGAGTGATAATTTATGAAAAGGAAGGGCATACCAAATTGGCTAACTTAATGAATGAATTTCCAGAGATTGATATCAAGCAGGACGAACCACTGATGAAGTATACCTACACGCACACCGGGGGGCCGGCCGACTGGTTAGCCTTCCCCAAGAGTATCGACGAGGTCAAGCAATTGGTTCAGTATGCCCGGGCCAACCAGCTGCCGCTGACTGTGTTGGGCAACGCCAGCAACCTAATCGTTCGCGATGGGGGAATTGATGGGCTGACGATGATCCTCACCAAGCTTGACGCCATTACCGTCGACGGCAATCAGGTGACTGCCCAGGCCGGGGCCGCCTACATTGATACCACGATTGCTGCCCGTGACCACCACCTGTCCGGGTTGGAGTTTGCGGCCGGGATCCCGGGGAGTATTGGTGGAGCGGTCTTCATGAATGCTGGGGCCTACGGTGGCGAAACCAAGCAGGTGGTCACCGCTGCCACGGTGATGCTGCCGGACGGCACAATCGAGCGCCTCGATAACGCTGGCCTTGACTTTGGCTACCGTCACAGCAGTGTCCAGGATAATCATGGGGTGGTCTTGGATGCGACCTTTACCCTGGAACCCGGTGACTATGACCAGATCAAGACCACGATGGATGACTTGAATGAACGTCGGGCCGCCAAACAGCCTTTGGAGTTGCCGTCCTGCGGGAGTGTTTTCAAGCGACCACAGGGCTACTACGCCGGGAAGCTGATTCACGACGCCGGCCTGCAGGGCTACACACATGGCGGGGCCCAGGTTTCCACCAAGCACGCTGGCTTCATTGTTAACATCGACCACGGGACCGCGGCAGATTATGTAGCGGTTATCGAGCACGTTCAAGCGACGGTTAAGGATAAGTTTGGTGTGGCGTTGCAGACCGAGGTCCGGATCATCGGTCGTAATTAAAGAACATGGGGATGAAAATATGCAGCTAATAGGTATTTCATCCCTTTTTTTAGTTGCTTTTATAAAACGTTTTACGTTTTGCTAGAATAGTCTTTGTAATCGTTTTAGTTCTATGATAGAATATTTTTGAAATATGAATTCGGATTGAATAAGGAGAGTAAGTATGAGTAAGAAAGTAGTTGTTTTAGGAAGCATTAACGTTGATACGACCTACCACGTTGACCGGTTCCCACAACCGGGTGAAACGATCTCAGCCAAGAGCAAGAGCTCGGCTCCGGGCGGAAAGGGTGCCAACCAGGCTGTAGCCGCTGCTCGGTCCGGTGCCAAGACGGCCTTCATCGGTGCCGTTGGTTCTGACAGTGAGGGGCAGTACATGCTGGAGGCCTTGAAGGACAACGATGTTGATACTCACCACATCACGGTTGATAAGTACCACGGTACCGGGACCGCTGCGGTTACCCTGGATGCCGAGGGACAAAACGATATCATGATTTATGGTGGTGCCAACCAGGCGATGACTCCCGAACTGGTTGCCGACATCGATGACATTTTGGACGATGCCGACTTCCTGATCAGCCAGTTTGAAACGCCACAGGATGTTACCCTGGCCGCTTTCAAGAAGGCCAAGGAACACGGTGTGACCACCATTCTTAACCCGGCCCCGGCCCACGAGATCATTCCCGACTTGCTCAAGGTAACCGATGTAATTGCCCCGAACGAGAGCGAATGTGCCCTCCTGACTGGGATTCCGGTGACTGACGAGGATGCCATGCTGAAGAGTGCGGAATACTTCCAGAAGCAGGGGGTTAAGCACCTGCTGATTACCCTGGGTTCCAAGGGTGTCTTCTACGCCACCCCTGACCAGCACGGCCTGGTTCCAGCCTTCAAGGTACACGCGGTTGATACGACGGCTGCCGGTGATACTTTCATTGGGGCGCTGAGTTCGCAATTAGAGGATGACCTGTCCAACGTTGCTGACACCCTGGTATACGCCCAGCGCGCTTCCAGCCTGACTGTTCAGGAGATGGGAGCCATGCCATCAATCCCAACGGCCGACAAGGTCAAGGCCGCTCTAGCAGAAAAGTAAAGATGTAACAAATAAAGGGAAGCTCGTCTTGAGCTTCCCTTTATTTGTTATCATCAATGCTAAAGTGCTGGCAGACTTTCAACAGCCAGTAGACGATTAATTGGAGAATGGTCATGATGGCCACAAATGCCGCTGTTCGCCCGCTCCAGATACTCCAGAGCTGGCGGAAAAACCAAGTTGGTGTGAAGAGCAGGTAGATTGAATGAAGGCGGAGAAAGCGACCAATGTAGATACCAATGCTAGCCATGGTCATGAAGATGACGATCCAAAGATAACGCAGCCTTGGCTGGTGTGGCGTGGTCAGCCTAGTCAATTGTCGGGCGGTCTGGTCAAGGGTGACGGTTCCTACCAACAGGCAGGCGAGGGCGCAGACCATCATCATAGCAAAATTGAGCCAGATGACCGGGTCCGAGCGGAGAATTCCGTTGATGCTGGTGTGCGGATGCAGCCAGGAGAGGTGGAAGAGGTCGGTCATCACGTAGGGGGCGTTTGGATAGAAGATCAACCAGATAATCAGGAGCAGCCAGAAGGCGAGGGCACGGCGGTCATTGAAGCGCTTGAGGTGAAAGCTCAGCTCGATCGGGACGTAACCCAGAAAGGTGTTAAACGCCATGAAGTCGTAGGGTGCTTGTGCGAAAAGCTTTAGTAAGATGATCAGGACCCAGAAGAAGAGCCAGATCCGCCAGACGGAAGATAGGTGTTTCATGATATTTGCCTTCCCATAACAGAGTTTACCTTTAGCATAGCAGAATTTTCATGAATGTATGGTGATACTTTCGTCATTACCAAAAAATGATATAATATGAACGTGAATTTAGAGGATGGTGAATGCGATGCAGTTTATAAGTTCGCTTTTGACATGGCAGAACCTGATTCACCTAATTGACATCTTAGTAATTTGGTTTCTGATCTATGAACTTCTGGTCCTGATCCGCGGGACTCGAGCGGTTCAGCTCTTCCGCGGGATCATGATCATTATCCTGGTGAAGGTCGTCAGCTGGTATGCCGGCTTGAGCACGGTCTCCTGGGTGATGGATCAGATCCTAAACTGGGGAGTGATCGCCATCGTGATCATCTTCCAGCCGGAGATTCGGCGGGGGCTGGAACACCTAGGCCGGGGAAGCTTTCTCAGCCATAACCAGTCCACCAATGAGACCGAAGAAGAGATGATCAAGCAGCTGGATCAGGCGATTCAATACATGTCGAAGCGTCGGATTGGGGCCTTGATCAGTATTCAGATGAAGACCGGGCTGGAGGAGTACATCGAGACGGGGATCCCGCTCGATGCGGATATCTCCGGCGCCCTCTTGATCAATACCTTCATTCCTAACACCCCCCTGCATGATGGGGCGGTGATCATCAAGAACAACCGGATCGCGGTCGCGGCGGCCTACCTGCCCCTCTCGGACAGTAAGCTGATTCCCAAGGAATTGGGGACCCGGCACCGGGCTGCGGTCGGCATCAGTGAGGTGACCGACGCGCTGACGATCGTGATCTCCGAGGAGACCGGGGAAGTCTCGATTACCAAGGACAACGAGCTGATCCGCAACATGTCGCAGAACGATTACCTGAAGTTCATGCGGTCGCAGCTGTGCACGCACGAACCGACACATGACAACCTGTTGACGCGACTCTACTCACTCTTTGAGCGGCAAGGAGGTGGCCAGCATGGGCAGAAATAAGGGCTTCTTCAGTCATAAGTGGGTGATGCGCCTGGCCTCACTGGTGCTGGCAATCCTCCTGTTTGCCTACGTCAACGGGAGTAAGAATGGCTTTCTCCGGCAGAACACGCGAAACAACAACGAGAATAGTGCCCTGATGTCCAACAAGTCGGTCACCCTCAAGATGCCGCTGGACATTACGGTCGACAACGCCAAGTACGTGGTTTCCGGCTACCCGCAGTACGTCAAGGTTCGTCTGAGCGGGCCGTCCGCACTGGTTACAACAACCAGTAACACCCAAAACTTCAAGGTATACGCTGACCTGAGCAATCTCAGCTCGGGTAAACACCGGGTACCGATTAAGACCAGCGGCTTAAATTCGGAACTACGAGCAACCGTTGAACCAAAGAATATTGCGGTTCAGATTCAACCCCGGCGGACGGTCAACGTTAAGGTCAGCGTCCGGCTGAATGACCGGAACCTGGCTGACAATTATCAGACTGGTCACCCGCACGCGGATGTGGATAGTGTCCAGGTTACTGGGGCCCAGAACGAGGTCCGGCGGGTGAACCGGGTGGTCGCTTACGTGGTGGTTCCGCGAGATGCCAAGGACAACCTGCAGCGGCAGGTGACCCTTCAGGCCCTCGACCGGAATGGTCAGACCTTAAACGTGGTGATCTGGCCAGCCACAACGACCGTTACGGTGCCGATCAGTTCCAAGACCAGTGATTCTTCCAGCAGCCATTCGGGCTCTGATAGTAGCACATCGTCGAGCGCGTCATCGGATAAGAAAAGGGTGCAAACCCAGTCGTCAAGTAGTAGCATAAGTAATAGCACAAGTAGTGATTCGGAATCAGCTGCCACAAGCAGCAGTTAGTCTTAATTAATAAGGAGTATATGATGAAACTTAAGTATTTTGGTACCGACGGTGTTCGGGGAGTTGCAAACGAAGATTTGAGTCCAGAACTGGCCTTCCGGGTTGGCCGGGCCGGTGGTTACGTCTTGACCCGGCATTCGGACCGGAAACAGCCCCAGGTACTGGTGGCCCGGGATACCCGGATCTCCGGTCAAATGTTGGAAAACGCCCTGATTGCGGGGCTACTTTCGGTTGGGATTGAGGTTCTGCGGCTCGGTGTGGTTACCACACCAGGGGTTGCCTACCTAGTACGGGCTCAAGAAGCTGATGCCGGGGTCATGATCACGGCTAGTCACAACCCAATCAAGTACAACGGGATTAAGTACTTTGGTGGCAACGGCTTCAAGCTCTCCGATGACCTAGAATACGAGATTGAACAACTCTTAGATGCCGAGTCTGACACCCTGCCACGGCCTTCTGATGAGGGGCTCGGGACGGTTGCCGACTACCATGAAGGAGCATTGAAATACACTTCCTTCCTGGAGCAGACGGTTTCAACTGATCTTTCTGGTTTGAAGGTCGTCGTTGACGCAGCTAACGGGGCAACGAGTGGCTTTGTCTCCAACCTGTTTGCGGACATGAATGTTGATTTCGTGCCGATCAATGACCAACCAGATGGCCTCAACACGAACCTCAACTGTGGTTCTACCCACCCGGCAGGCCTGCAGAAGGCCGTTGTTGAAAACGGTGCTGACCTCGGGGTAGCCTTCGATGGTGATGGCGACCGTTGTATCGCGGTGGACAACGAGGGTAACATTGTCGACGGTGACAAGATCATGTACATCTGT
This sequence comes from Limosilactobacillus pontis DSM 8475, assembly GCF_001435345.1. Lineage (GTDB taxonomy): Bacteria > Bacillota > Bacilli > Lactobacillales > Lactobacillaceae > Limosilactobacillus > Limosilactobacillus pontis. The sequence goes on from NZ_AZGO01000047.1 coordinate 25,805, forward strand.
GGGAAGTACATGGACAGCAAGGGAATGCTGAAGAAGGACACCGTAGTCACGACCGTGATGAGTAACCTGGGAATGTACAAGGCTCTGGAGTCACACGGGATGAAGAGTGTCAAGACCAAGGTTGGTGACCGCTATGTCGTTGAAGAGATGCTGAAGAATGGTTACAATCTTGGTGGTGAGCAGTCCGGGCACATCATCTTCCTGGACCACAATACCACCGGTGACGGGATGCTGACCTCCCTGCAGCTGCTCTCCGTGGTTAAGGAGACCGGTAAGGGCCTGAAGGAGCTGGCCAGTGACGTAACGACCTACCCGCAGGAGTTGTTGAACATCAAGGTGGCTGACAAGGCGGCTGCAATGGAGAACCAGAAGCTCAAGGCCATTATTGCCCAGGTCGAGGACGAGATGCATGGCGATGGTCGGGTCCTGGTTCGGCCGAGTGGGACAGAACCACTACTGCGGATTATGGCTGAAGCCCCGACTAAAGAACTGGTTCACCAGTATGTTGAGAAGATTGGTGACGTGGCCCGGGCCGAATTAGAAGTTAAATAAGATACTAGCTTAGCCGGTGACGGGGATGATATTCCTCATCGCCGGCTATTTTTTTGAATCGAAGCGGAGCTAGACCAATCGGAAGTAATTGATTGACAATCGTTTCCAAAACTTGTACTATACTTAACAGTTGCTGTGGATCAATCACATCACTTATTGATCTATACCAATTTTGAGATATTCAAAGGATGGAAATAATTATGTGTGGAATTGTTGGAGTTACAGGGACTGATAACACCCTGTCAATCTTAATCAATGGTTTGAAAAAGCTGGAATACCGTGGCTATGACTCCGCGGGTGTCTATGTCAACGACAATGCTGGTCATGACTACCTGGTCAAGCGGCCGGGGCGGATCAGTAACCTGGAGGCGGCCCTGACCGATGATGTACATGGCCTTTCCGGGATTGGGCACACCCGTTGGGCAACCCATGGTGAGCCAAACGAGGCTAACGCGCACCCGCAATACTCCCAGGATAACCGCTTCTACCTGGTGCACAACGGGGTTATCGAAAACTACGCCCAACTGAAGAAGGAGTACCTCTCCGGCGTTCACTTTACTAGCCAGACCGACACCGAAGTCATCGTTCAGCTGGTTGATAAGTTCGTCGTTGAGGATCATATGGACACCCAGGCGGCGTTGCTTAAGGTCCTGCGCCTGATCAGTTCCGATTCGTCATATGCCTTCGTGATGATCGATCGTGAGGACCCGGAGACCCTTTACGTTGCCAAGAATAAGAGCCCGCTGTTGGTCGGTCTGGGTGATGGTTACAACATGGTTGGTTCCGATGCCATGTCCATGCTTAAGGAAACCAACCGCTTTATGGAAATTGCTGACCACGAGTTGGTCATCGTCAAGCCTGACCACGTCCTGATCAAGGACTTCGACGGTAACGAGAAGCACCGTGACAGCTTTACGGTCGATATGGACGCCAGTGCGGCTGACAAGGGTGCCTACCCGTTCTACATGCTCAAGGAGATTGATGAACAGCCAGCCGTAATGCGGAAGCTGGTTCAGGAATACTTTGGGGACCAAGACGACCCGCAGATCAACCCTGACCTGCTCAAGGCAATGGCTGACGCTGATCACCTTTACATCGTTGGCGCCGGGACAAGTTACCACGCCGGCCTGGTTGGTGCCCGGATCTTTGAGCGCCTGTGTGGGATCCCGACTTCCGTTCACATCTCATCCGAGTTCGCCTACGACCAACCGTTGCTCTCTAAGAAGCCATTCTTCATCTTCCTGAGCCAGAGTGGGGAGACGGCCGACAGCCGTCAGGTCCTGGTCAACGTCAACGAGCACAAGTGGCCAAGCCTGACCATCACCAACGTTGACAAGTCCACCCTGTCCCGTGAGGCTACCTTCACGGAGCTGCTTTACGCTGGCCCGGAGATCGCCGTTGCATCTACCAAGGCCTACACGGCACAGATTGCGGTTGAAGCAATCCTGGCCAAAGCCCTGGGCGAATACCTGGGCAGGGACGCTGCCAAGCAGTTTGATGTTAAGCACCAGCTCGGTCTGGTTGCTAACGGGATGCAGTCGATCACCGACAGCAAGAAGACGATTGAAGAGGTTGCAGCACGTTACCTGTCTAAGCCACGCAACGCCTTTTACATTGGGCGGGGCCTCGACTGGACGGTTTCTCTGGAAGCGGCCTTGAAGCTTAAGGAAATTTCTTATGTTCAGGCCGAAGGGTTCGCGTCTGGTGAGCTGAAGCACGGCACGATCGCCCTGATTGAGAAGGGGACGCCAGTACTAGGGATCATTACCCAGGATCGGACGGCCGGTCTGACCCGGAGCAACCTGGATGAGACCAAGGCCCGGGGTGCTAACACGATCACCATCGTTTCCCGCCACCTGGCCCAGGAGGATGGCACGATCATCCTGCCGGACGTCGATGAATGCCTGACACCACTGCTGAGCGTGGTTCCGGCCCAACTGCTGGCCTACTACACCAGTTTGGGGAAGGGGCTCGATGTCGACAAGCCACGTAACCTGGCCAAGTCCGTTACGGTTCAATAATTTTACTAAAAACAGGCTGGGAAATAAGCTTCTCGGCGCCCTGTACGGCTAGCTTAGAGCGGAGGTTGACGCTGGAGGCGTCGGCCTTCGTTCGTAATCAAATAGACTTGCTACGCTGCGCTAGACGCTAAGGGCGTGCTTACGACGCGAAGC
>NZ_AZGO01000047.1:28608-42702 GCF_001435345.1 Limosilactobacillus pontis DSM 8475
AAGTAAAAAAGTTAGTGGATGATATTGACATTCCTTGGTGAAAACGCTATCATAATAGTCGCAAGGTATTAAGTATTTACCTTCTAATCAATTCTCTTTCTCTCTTATGCCAATCATCGTCGTCCAGACGGTGATTTTTTGGTTTAAAGTCGCTATAATATTGTTATGTCGAAAGGGGAGCAATACACGTGGAAAAGCAGCATCAGGTATTGACGTTAATTGAGCAGATCACCCGTAATGATGGGAGTAAGTACTTCGAGATCGGCAACATGGTTCACAACGGCCGGGCTGAATTGGCGGCCGAGCGCGGCTTCATCAAGGAGGTTCGGATTTTGCAATTAAACATTCCCCATTCACGGAATGTCATTCGGTATGAAGACTTCATCAACAGCCATTATCAGATGCAGGACGAGTCCATGGATCACTGGGAGGAATGGAAACGGACGCCTGAGATGGACCAGGTCGTCGGTGACATTCTCAAGGAAAATCATATCGGGTAGTTAAACGGTAGCAGCGCGTTACCGTCTTTATTTTAGCCTTGTTTATCGGGGGCAGTGCTGGAGGAAATTAATCAAAATGAAGACAATCGGGCCAAAGCAGTATATAACCGGGATTGACGGTTTACGGACGCTGGCGGTGCTGGGGGTAATCATCTACCACCTCCTCCCCAACGTCTTGCAGGGTGGTTACCTGGGGGTGCCGCTCTTTTTGCTGATTTCGGGATACTTTGTGACTTATCAGTTTAGCCGACAGTGGATGGCCGAGCAGCGGCTTACGATCGGCCACTTCTACCATAAGCGCTTTAAGCGACTCTACCCGGTCTTGATCACGATGCTGATCCTGACCACGGCTTACATTACCCTCTTTGCGCGGGAACTGCTGCATAATATTAGGATGACCGTACTGACCAACCTGCTCTGGGTCTATAACTGGTGGGAGATCGGGCATGGGCAATCCTACTTCGATCAGTTTGGCGGGGCCTCCCCATTTACCCACCTGTGGACCCTGGGTGTTGAAGCCCAGTTCTACCTCTTGTGGCCGTTGATTATCTGGGGACTTTATAAGCTCGTGCACCGGAAAGTGATTGTACGGCGGATCGTCCTCACCCTCGCCGTCCTGTCGGCGGTTGAGATGGCGATTCTCTATGACCCGGCTAACATCAACCGGGTTTACTACGGGACCGACACCCGAGCATTTTCTTTATTGCTGGGTTCCTGGCTGGGGCTGGCTTGGCCGTTGAACCGGTTGAACCCACACCCCACGAGTTACTTGCGTCAGTTGTTGAACGTCGTGGGGATTGTCATGACCGCAATCACGGTTATTGGCTTCTTCACCCTTAATGGGCAGAGCAGCTTCACCTACCGCGGCGGGATGTTCCTGTACAGTGTTGTCGGGATGCTGCTGATTGCCACTATCCTCCATCCCGGCTCGCGGATGAATGCCTGGTTCTCCAACCCGGTCTTTCACTGGGTGGGGCAGCGCTCCTATGGGATCTACGTTTATCAGTACCCGGTGATGATCTTTTATGAACGGATTGTCAAGGTTGGCCTGCACCCGGTCCTCAACGCGATCATCGAGCTGGCGATCATCGGCTTGATCAGTGAGGCTTCCTACCGGTTCCTGGAGCGGCCCTTAGCCCATGCCGACTGGCCTAAGCTGCTGGCCGGTTTGGTAAACTATCGTAGTTGGCACTGGACAACGGTGACCAAGTTAGCCTTTAGTGCCGTGATGGTCCTTGTCGCTGTCGTCGGTCTGTGCCAACCGGATCGTGGTCCTAAGAAGACGGCCGTCCAGCAGCGCATCGAGCAGAATCACCAGCAGGCGGCCACCCATAACAAGGAGATTGCGGCCGGCAAGAAGGTGACGACCAATACGAATGCTAATGCCAAACAGTATGTGTTGACACCGACTGAGGTCAAGCAAGCCCAAAAACTTAAGATCACGGCGGTCGGTGACTCAGTCATGGCCGATGCCTCTGGAAGTATTCAGAAGTTGATGCCTCAGGCCTACGTTGAGGCCCAGGTCGGTCGCCAGGGCTCAGCCACCCCAGCGGTGATCAAGCAGCTCAAGGCGCAGGGCCATCTCAATAAGATCGTGGTGTTGAACCTGGGAACCAACGGGGCCATGAGTCAGCAGACCATTGATGAAATTCTGGATACAATTGGCCCTGACCACCAGGTTTACTGGTTGACCGCCCACGTGCCAACCAAGCCATGGCAGCAGACTGTCAACCGCGAGATCGCGGCGACTGCCAAGAAGTATGCCAATGTCCACCTGGTCGACTGGTATGGGGTGAGTGCCAAGCATAGTGAGTGGTTTGCCAGTGACTCCGTTCACATGGGGGAACGGGGAAACAATAGCTATGCTCGCCTGATTGCCAAGTCAATCCTCGATAATCAGAAGGGAGATTAACCATGGCAGAAGATGAGTTATTAAACCAGGCGATCGACATCTACATGTCATCATTGAAGGGCTTGGAGCACTTTGTCTCACAGCCGGCCGCGCGATATTCCCTGTCCTTTGAACAGTACCTGATTCTCCAAGAAGTAGTCAGGTCACCGGGAATAAAGCTGATGGATATCGCCGAGAAACGCCGGGTGACCAGGAGTGCTGTCTCCCGGCAGCTGCGCGTGTTGATCAGAAACGACTACATCAAGCAGGAGCCCGACCAGGCTGACCGGCGCAAGGTTTCCCTGGCGGCAACTCCTGCGGGGCGGGCCGTGGCGATTAAGATTGAGCGTCGGATCAGTGAGCGTTTTGCCAAGTGGGTGGCCGTCTTTGGTGAGGAGCGAGGGCGGCTGCTCCTGCAGCTGTTGGACGAATCCAACCACCAGGTGATCCAACCGGAAAACGATAGTAAATGAAAAGAGGAAGAGCAGAATGATTAAGATGATTGCACTTGACCTTGATAACACACTGTTGAACAGCAATAAGGAGATTTCCACCCGTAATGAGCGAGTACTGCGCCGTCTCCATGACCAGGGAATCCACGTCGTCCTTTGCACGGGGCGGCCAATTAACGCAATCTGGCCATACATTGAGCAACTGGGCCTGACCCAACCGGATGACTTCACCATTACATTTAACGGGGGGCTTGTGATTAACAACGTCACTAAGGAGCACCTGTTTGAACTCGGTATGGGTAAGCAGGACCTGCAGCCATTATTTGACTTTGTCCGCCAGGAAAATATCCCGCTGGACGTGCTGGACTTTGCCCGGGTCTACGAGCTCAGTGACCAACCGGCTTCGATCTATCGGACGGTCCTCAAACACATCGAATTTAGGGACACCAGGATGGCCGACCTGCCAGATACCACCTTCAGCAAGGCGGTGATGGCGATTCCGGCTGAACAGCTCAGTCCGATCATTGCCCACTTGCCGGCGGCGTTGAAGGAACGCTACCATGCGGTGCAGTCCCAGGCGATGATCATGGAATTCTTGCCCAAGCAAGTTGACAAATACGTCGGCCTGCAGGCGTTGCTTGACCACTTTGGCGATGACTTTAGCAACCTGATGGCCTTTGGGGATGCCGATAACGATCTGGGGATGATCAAGGCGGCCAGTCAGGGGATTGTGATGGCTAATGGCTTGCCAGAGGTCAAGGCAGCGGCTACCGCCCTGACCGATTCTAATGACGAGGACGGGGTAGCGACCTACTGTGAACGTTACTTTGCTGACCAGCTAAATTAACACTTGATTATTAAAGAACTGGCAGTAAGTGTCTAATGGACACTTATCGCCGGCTTTTATATTACATTCTGTAATGATTCGGTTTGAAATAGAAATGCTGTTGTCATGGTTTGGTAACATAACATGTGTAATATAGAGACTGTCAAAAAGGTTTGAAGAAATTAAAAGGATGGTTATTTTATGATTTCTAAGAAAAATATTGTAAAGACAGTAGCAACTCTGGGAACGGTCGCATTAGGTGTTACGGTAGCCACGACGGTTGCTAACGCCGACAGCACTTACACCGTTAAGAGTGGAGACACACTTTCCAGTATTTCTCAGAAGTTCGCAAATGACAACAGCCTTGTAAACAGCATCGCTCAGGACAACCACATCGCTGACATCAACAAGATCACCGTTGGTCAACGTCTGGTTATCAAGGGCGACCACAGTGAACAAAACTCTCAAAACAACACCAGCGTTGCCAGTCAACCGGCTCAGTCAACGGCCAACACCGCAACCCAGAGCCAGGGCAGCACGACCAGCTACAACTCTGGGGTTTCCGGTAGTGACGCCGCTGCTAAGGCCTGGATTGCCGGCCGCGAATCTGGTGGTAACTACGGGGCCCGTAACGGTCAATACGTTGGTAAGTACCAATTGTCCGCTTTCTACCTGAACGGTGATTACTCTGCCGCTAACCAGGAACGGGTTGCCGACCAGTACGTTGCCAGCCGTTACGGTTCATGGACTAACGCCCAACAACACTGGATGGCCAATGGTTGGTACTAAAATTAAATCATGGTTTTTGAAAAGGAGCGAGCTCGCGTTGCGGGATCGTTCCTTTTAAGCTTTTTGGATGCGTTTTGAATCGGAGTATGATACACTATGAATGTATCTGGGGATGTTTTTTGGATTCGACAGGTATAGGTCGAGTTTCGACTGCGTTTCGAAGGTTGCGTCTTCGTAAAAACGCTCAGTTTTAAATTATAACTGCAAACAATAATTCAAACTCTTACGCAGTTGCTGCCTAACAAGTAGCACGCGTAAATCCGTTCCGGGTTCGTCCATGATGCGGCGACGGGTTTCATATCTAGTGGACTACGTTAATGACCGCCGTTTGAGGTTGTTAAAGGAGATTTTACAAGCTAGCTAGTCATGGTTGCCCTGATCAACGGCGTTTTGGCTAGTGAATTTTAAATAGTTGAGATACGAACGTAGAGGTCGAAATGGCGATATGCTTGGACACGGGTTCGACTCCCGTCATCTCCATAATTGGGGTTTCCGGTGCTTTTATATCAGCGCAAAACGTTGACATAAAGGCATTTTTATTTTTCTGAAAATACTGAAAAACGTATTAAATTCAGAAACTGCGACAAAACTGCGACAAACTTTAAGAACTTCTCTCCAGCACGGGGCCACCTGTTAGGGCGGCTTTTCCTTTTGCCATTCACAATGTTTGCGCCAAAATCTCTTTTTGCGTGTTTGCAATGTTAGCATTAAGCATAAGAAAAAGGGAGGACGAACCGTGTTAGGTCCATCCCCTTAATTTATGTTTAATTATTAGTCATTGAGCCATCTGGATAAACGTTGACACTTTGGGCGGTTCCAGTCATTGTTCCTTGAGTTGGGTCAATAGCTTTAACAAAATAGGAACCATCATCATTACGGATAGGCTGCCCGGTGCTTGCGTCATACATTACTGTCCAGTGGTAATTGCCGTTACCATCGCCATACTTAGAACGGGCTGCGGCGAGTGCTTGATCTGCGTTATTTATATTGCTATTACTCTGTGAGCTGCCTTGTGCTTGTTGCTGGCCGCTGTTATTAGATTGAGCGGTAGCCTGTTGACCACTGTTATTACCTTGTTGGTTAGTAGCATTACCATTGGACGTTGATTGACTACTGCTACTGGATGATGATTGCTTGTCCTTGCGGCTGGTCTTGTTGGATTTCTTATGGCCTTTGTGGTGCTTAACTACCTTAATGGACGAACTGCTGCTGGTCGTCTTGTGCGATTGTGACGCCAGATTATTACACCCGGCAAGACTAAGCCCTGCTAGGACGGTGGCACAAAATAAACCTATCTTTTTCATTCTGAAATACCTCCAATATAAACATTTACAATTCTATTATGCACCTATTAGGCAAGCTAATCGGAAAGAACTTTCCAAAATTTCTAAAACGGTCATTGTTTAGTCCTACTTATCTTGTCAAAATGCTGTTTTCCAGCAATTAGCGGTTAGTAGCCCCCCTAGGGTAAATTTTCAAAATTACCGCTTATGCGTGAGACGATTGAAATGTGTGCGCTCTTTTTTTGTAGCGGTCAGGGGGCGGGGGTGTTTCATGCTAAAATGTTTGTGTATGGTAATTTGTGAGGGCGGCTATGTTAGGGCCGCCTTTTCTTTTATTTACGTATAGGCCCTATTAACGCCAGTGTTAATACCTATTCACACCTTACTAATTTCACCTGGTCAGTGGGGATGAGGTAGTAGGCCATCAATAGTGCCTTACGTTGACGATGATAAAAGTTGCCCTCTGTAATGCTGTGGTGTTTGGTTGCCAGCTCTGCCAGCGTCCTTTTAGTGCTGTGCTGCTTAATAAACCGTTGATCTAAGATGATGCTGCTGGCCTGGTCGTCCTTGCTGATTGCTTTAATAATGTTCTGTCGTTCTTGTAATTCAAACATGACTTTAACGTGTTCCTGCTGCGCCTGGTCGGTAGCTCTGGGGTTGTTATCGTCCAGCCTAAGCGATATTAGTTGCCAGTCTTTGAATTGCCTTAAATAGCCTTTAGCAATGCTGGCAGCCTGTTTCTTATTAATGGTGGGGATGATTGACATAGCATTACCACTCCAATACAATTTAGTTATGCCCGATAAGGGTAAATAAATTAAACCCGAATTGTCAACTCAAGTGCAACATGGCTATGAAGCTAAATATTGATGAAAACATTGTTGAGCGGTGTGGTAGTGAAGAAGCTTGCGGGGCTTGGTATTGATAGCTTGGACTGCTTGGTGGAGGTAGAGAAGGGATTGCTTAATGGATTGTCCCTTGGGATAGAATTGACGAAGCAGTCCATTATTGTTTTCATTACTTCCGCGTTCCCAAGGTGAGTACGGGTGAGCGAAGTAAATCTTGGCATGTCTAATTTTAGCCAATGTAGAGAATTCGGCACCATTATCAAAAGTGATCGAGTTAAACCAGTTTGGAGGGTAATTAATCACCTTCTGAAGCTCTTGACGACAGGTTTCTGCTCGGTAATTGGGAACTTAATGACAATCTCAAAGCGCGTTAAGCGTTCTGTTAGAGTCATCAGGGCTGGTTGATTCTTCCGCCGAACCCCCTTGACTAAATCCCCCTCCCAATCAAAAGGACGTTGGCGCTGATTAATCTTTTGTGGGCGTTTTTCAATTGAAACTCCCAGCCGCTTCACTGCTTGCCGAGAGTGGGAACGATGGTGCTTTTTTAGATGCCGACTTAGCTTCTGTGGTGTAAATCAAGATTCTTAATGGCTAACCGTCCCTGGTCAATATAGCGGTAAACAGTTGGCATTGACGGACAAAACTGGTCAGGAAACTTTAACTTGAACTGGCCAATAAACTCGTCCACACTCATCGCGTTAAATTGGCTGCCCAGCTGTTTGGTTAGGAGCTTAAAGAAGAAATGGCCCCGTTTAAGCAAGAAATGACAATGACATTTCAGCCGCCGCTGTTCATGCTTGGCTTGCGCCGTTTCACCATAGTAGTGATGGTAAAGGAAGTAATCTGAGTTACGCTGTAAGACACGACCACGTTTAACACGACCAATCGTTGACCGATGACAGTGAAGCTTTTAGACCAGTTCAGATCATGTAGTGCCTCAATCTATCCACGCTGACTAGTTAGTTGATGGTAGTGACGAGGAATGTTAGAATCAATCTGAGGCATGAGGATCACCTTTCTTATTTTTTGGTCAATTTAAGTTTAGGTCTTCATGGCCTTTTTGTTTAATTTATGATGTTGCACTTAGATTGTAAATCCGGCGGCTAAAATGGTTGCACTTTTTCAACAACTTGATATGCTTATTATTAGTAAGCGCAACGAAGAAATTAATTTTGAAAGGATTGTTTGATATGACAAAATATGGTGTAATTGTAGGTTCTATTCGTAAAAATTCTTATTCTAAAGGGGTCGCTGAAGCCATCGTTGCTGGGTTACCAGACGACGCTGAAGTAACGTACTTAAATATCGCTAAGTTGCCACTATATAACCAGGACTACGATGCGGATTCACCCGTAGAATATACAGAATTTCGTCAGGCCGTTGCGGCTCAAGATGCGTTCATCTTTGTCACACCTGAACATAACCGTAGCATCCCAGCAGCCTTGAAGAATGCTTTGGACGTTGCTTCACGTCCATGGGGTCAAAGTGTTTGGGGCGGCAAGCCTGCTTTGGCTGCTTCCCAATCGATCTCTGGTATCTCTGGCGTCTTAGCACACCATGTTTTACGTCAATCCTTGGTCTTCTTAGACATGCCAACGATGCAACAACCAGAATTGTACATCGGTAATACTGATAAGTTGGCTGATGAAAATGGTCATATCACAAATGAAGGCACCCAATCATTCTTAGCTGGTGCTGGTAAGCAATTCAGCAAATTTGCAGCGAAGTTTATTGGCTAAATAAGTCGTTAAATGGTAGATTGTAAAATTAATCCGAACGCTGTTCGGACAAAAAAGATTAGCTTCCTTTAAAATGGTGTTTACCACAAACCCATCTTTTAGGAGCTGATCTTTTGTCTAGTATAACCTATTCCGAACGAATTAAAATCGAAACCTTTTGTGAACTAGGGCTGTCCAATATCCAAATGGGCGTTCGGCTGAACCGATCACCGTCAACAATTTCTTATGAATTATCTCGATGTCAACCTTATCAGGCTGAATTAGCACAAACAGATGCCGAATACAAGCGATCACGATGTGGTCGGAAAACTAAGCTGAGCGATGAGTTAAAGCAAAAAATTCTCAACCATTTACGTCTAAGCTGGTCACCAGGAATGATTGCTCACGAATTTAAACTAGCTACTAAATCTATTTATAATTGGCTAAATCAGGGGAGAATTGGTTTCTCCTTGAATGATCTACCTGAACATGGCGTACGCCAACGGCGTAACGTTGACCAACGATCCAAATTATAATCAATCTTTGGGGCGATCAATTGAACAGCGTCCCATGATGATTAATCAACGTAATCGCATCGGCGATTTTGAACTAGATACAGTCGTTGGTCCTCGTGGGCATAGTAAGGCAGTTTTATTAACTTTAATCGATCGCAAATCACGGTTCCTTTGGGCATACCGGTTAAAAGATCGGACGACAGCGACTGTTAATGAAGCACTAACTAAGTTCCTAACCACTTTTAATGGTCCGGTGCACAGCTTTACTGTGGACCGTGGCACTGAGTTTAGTGGGCTAGTATCACTTGAATCACAATATGGTATTAAGACCTATTACTGCCATGCTTATACTCCAGCTGAACGTGGTAGTAATTGAACGCTTTAATCGGGATTTACGTTATTTTTATCCTAAAGGGACTCGTTTTGAGCACATTAGTTCTCAAGATTTAACGACGACAACAAACATTATAAATAAAAAACCTCTTTTGCCTTAAAATGTAGGTGTTCAAGCCAAAGTTAATAAGGGAAAAGAGGTTATTTAGATATGGCTAATAAGTTAAACAGTTTAGCCCATACAAAGTGGTTATGTAAATACCACATCGTATTCATTCCAAAGTATAGACGGAAAATAATTTATAATCAATATCGTCGCGATTTACAGGATTATATAAGGCTGTTGTGTCAGTATAAGGGTGTGAAAATCATTGAAGGACATATGATGCCAGATCATGTACACCAGTTATTAAGTATTCCGCCAAAGCTAAGCGTATCGCAATTTATGGGATACTTGAAAGGGAAAAGCTCGTTAATGATGTTTGATCATCACGCCAATTTGAAGTATAAGTTTGGAAATCGCCATTTTTGGGCCGGATACTACGTCAGTACAGTTGGATTGAATGAATCCACAATACGAAAATATATTAGAGACCAAGAAAAGCATGATCAAGTGCAAGATAAATTGACAACCGTTGAGTATTCCGACCCTTTTAAGGGTAGGTGAAGTAATACAAACACTGCTTAAAGCAGTAGCGAAGTAGTCAGAGCATTTTGGCTTGAACGAAGAGAAAGCCAGCGCCTTGAGACGCTGGCTTATCTTTGCGGCTTATAGTCGCTGTGCAAACCACCCGTTTTACGGGTGGTTATGATTGGCCACCCGAGCAGCATGGTAACCAGTGGCCATGACGTCGGCCAGGGTCAACAGTGACTTGAACATTCCCTCACTGTAGTCGCTTGGCTTGCCAGGAATCTTAACCAGCGCCCATTGACCATGGCTGAAACGGATGTATTCAGCCTGAACCCCGTTACTGAAGTTATTATCGTGACTCTGGCATGAACCGTCAAAGCCGGCCAGGCAGGCGGCACAGTGGCCACATCCGTGGGTGAACGGGGCAATGACAAAGTCACCCGGCTTAACGGTCGGTGGTGATGGCATCACCGACCTCCTCGACGATCCCGATCGCCTCGTGACCGGAGTTTTCGGCGTTGGCCTCAACCGGGTTGATCCCCTTGTAGTACCAAAGGTCGGAACCGCAAACGCAGGTCCGGACAACCCTGATGATGACGTCGTCGGGGGCCTGGATGGTTGGCTTATCGATGTCGATCAGCTTCATCTGGCCCGCTTTAGCAAACACAGCAGATTTCATAAAAAACAGTCTCCTTTCTCTGTAAACACTTTCATTATAAACTGTCAATTCTTAAATTGGTAATACTTTAAGCTAATAGTCAAATATACGCTTGTTGAATAGTTGAATATGAATTAATGATGACTTCTCGGGCCAATCACGGGCGCCGGACGGGGATGAATGTTACACTAGGAAAAAACGAACAAGAAGAATTTGAAGGAAGTGTGACTTATGAACATCCTGATGATCGAGGATAACCATTCTGTCTGCGAGATGATGGCAATGTTCTTCAAAAAGAACCAGTGGGAATATGAATTTGCCTACGATGGTGTGGCCGGGGAGCAGCAGTTTGCTGACCAGCCGGACAAATGGGACATCATCCTCTTGGATCTAAACCTGCCAAAGAAGGATGGAATGCAGGTGGCGGCAGATATTCGGCGGATTTCACCGACTGTACCGCTGATTATGCTGACGGCCCGCGATACCGAGAGCGACCAGGTCCTGGGGCTGGAAATTGGGGCCGATGATTACGTGACCAAGCCGTTTAGTCCGATCACCCTGGTGGCCCGTATCAAGGCCCTGCACAGGCGGAGCCAACTTGGGCAACAGCACCAGCAAGGACATAAGGATGCTAATGGCTTTGATATTCGGACCGACCACTTCAAGATGAACACCAATACTCGGGAGGTCTACCTTTATGACCAGCCGGTTAGCGACTTGACGCCCAAGGAGTTCGACCTTCTGAAGACGCTGGCAGCCAAGCCTCGTCAGGTGTTCACCCGGTCTCAGCTCCTCCAGCTGGTCTGGGATTATGAGTACTACGGGGATGAGCGGACGGTTGACGCTCACATCAAGAAGCTGCGGCAGAAGCTCGAAGACATCGGTCCCCAAGTGATTAAGACCGTCTGGGGTGTTGGCTATAAGTTTGACGACGAGGGAGAATAATTACCAATGAAGCTAATGTATCGGCTGATGCTGACCTTCTTTACAATTATTATTATCCTATTGGTGATCTTGAGCATATCCTTCATGCAGGTCACTAACAACACCCTCTACCACAACACATGGAACCAGCTGAAGAGCTACTCGGATAGCCTGGTTCAAGACTCGATTCGCTATGACCCGACCAACCGGAGCTTTGAGGGCTTTGCGACCGATTCCCTGCAGACCAACGCCAACTTGCTGATTCGTCAACACGTTCACTTTGCAATGTACGACACAACGCACAAGCAGATCTATGCTAGTAACGGCTTCACGCCGACCATCAGCAATGAGCAATGGCGCAAGCTGAAGGACGGTCAGGTTCTCTGTACCAAGGTTACCATGGCCAAGGTTGACCACCAGGTAGCCAATACGACGACCCCACAGATGACCGAGGTCCTCAAGCCGTATTTTTACAAGGGAAAACTGGTCGCGGTGGTGTCGATCGCTACCCTGATTTCAACCATTAAGGAAAATATGCACCAGATCGTCCTTAACCTACTAGTTGCCTTTGTGATTGCGGCCCTGCTGACCCTGGCCGTGAGCTACTTTCTTGCCCGGTCGATTACCCAACGGATTCAACGCCTCCAGAAGGCTACCCACGAGGTCGCCCAGGGTAATTACAACGTTCAGGTAGCTACGGCCGGTAAAGACGAGGTGACTGATCTGGCTCAGAGTTTCAACACAATGACGCAGTCACTGGCGGCATCACAACGGGAGATCCAACGTCAGGAGGAGCGTCGCAGACAGTTCATGGCGGACGCAGCTCATGAGATGCGGACCCCACTGACGACCATCAACGGAATCCTGGAGGGACTCGAATATGACGTTATTCCCGAAGAAGATAAGCAACACAGTATTCACTTGATGCAAAACGAGACCCGGCGGCTGATCCGCCTGGTCAAAGACAACCTAGACTATGAGAAGATCCGGACGAATCAGATTTCGATGGAACGCAAAGTCTTCGATGCGGCAGCCGTCCTATCTAACCTGTGCGAGCAGCTCAACAAGAAGGCCCAAGCCCAGGGGGATAGGATTGCGCTGGATGTCACGCCGGCATTGCGGGTTTACGCTGACTATGATCGTTTTGTTCAGATCATGTTTAATATCACCCAGAATGCCATCCAGTTTACCGAAAACGGCCTGATCACAATTCAGGGACGAGCAGTTGCCGATGGTAGTCAGTTTAAGGTTAGTGATAACGGAATTGGGATGACTAAGGATCAGTTAGCTAATATCTGGGAACGCTACTACAAGGCCGACCGCTCGCGGATGAACACCAAGTATGGTGAGTCTGGCTTAGGGTTGGCAATCGTCCACCAGTTGGTTCTCCTTCACGGCGGGAGGGTGACCGTCGAGAGTAAGTACGGTGAGGGAACCACCTTTACCATTTTCTTTCCCGACCGGGAGCATGCGCCACACACGGCCGGAAAAACGGATACTAACTAAAAAAATAAAACCCGGCAGAGCGCTATCTAAAAGTAACCAATCCACTTTGTTCAATCATTAACTTTCTGAAAACGCTTGCGTAAACGTTTGCATTGTGCTAGATTACTATCTTGTAATATTTGTTATTGATTGATAGGAGAGAATTGTATTATGAGTTATTTGATTGCATTAATCCCAGCCCTTGGTTGGGGATTCATGCCCCTGATCACTGGAAAGATTGGTGGATCGGCTGTTAACCAAATGTTTGGGATCGGTGCCGGTGCTACCATCATCGGCCTGATTGCCTTCGTGATCGGCCATCCAGCCGTTAGCACCACGGCCTTCTGATTCTCCGTCGTCTGTGGTGCCCTCTGGACGATTGGACAGATCGGTCAGTTCATTTCATTCAAGCGGATTGGGGTTTCTAAGACCACGCCGATCTCAACCGTTCTCCAGCTAGTTGGTAATTCCATTATCGGAGCGATTATCTTTGGCGAATGGCGTGGCGCCAAGGCTCTGACGATTGGTTTCGTTGCCCTGGCAGTTGTCGTTGTTGGGGCCCTGTTGACTTCCGTGACAGAAGGGACGTCCAGCAAGAAGGTCACGACTGGTGACTTCCTCTTTCTGCTCTGCACGACGATTGGTTACTGGATCTACTCTGCCTTTCCTAAAATCCCGGTTGTTGCTGACCAGAGTGCCTTGGGGATCTTCCTCCCTGAGATGTTGGGGATCCTGTTAGGCTCTGTCATCTACACGGTAGCCTCGGGTAATATTAGTGCATTCAAGCAACGTGAACAGTACTTAAACATCCTTGGTGGCTTGTCCTGGGGGATTGCCGCTCTGGCCTACATCTTTGCCGGTAAGGCTCTGGGGATCACCACGGCTTTCGTATTTAGCCAGATGAACGTTATCATCGCCACGATTGGTGGGGTATTTATCCTGCATGAACAGAAGACCTCCCGAGAGATGAGCTTTACCATCCTGGGGATCGTTCTGATCGTCATCGGGAGCATTGCCACGACCTTCGCATAGAATAAACAAAATAGTTCAGCGGTCCGAGGTGACGGGTGCTGAACTATTTTTATTTCCCGGGAAATTTTGATTGCAACTACTAGTTGAATTCGCTATCATTTAACTGTATTTGAAATTTAGCTAATATGACGATATAGAAAGAAGTTATTTAATATGGCGCACGTTTCATTAGATAAGCAAGGATTAAAGCAATTTGTCAACGACAACGA
>NZ_AZGO01000006.1 GCF_001435345.1 Limosilactobacillus pontis DSM 8475
ACTTTTAGTAACGAAGTCGCTGACGTCACACTGCCGAGAAAAGCTTCTAGTGAGTAGTTAACTGCCCGTACCGCAAACCGACACAGGTAGTCGAGGAGAGAATCCTAAGGTGAGCGAGAGAACTCTCGTTAAGGAACTCGGCAAAATGACCCCGTAACTTCGGAAGAAGGGGTGCTGGCCGCAAGGCCAGCCGCAGTGAAAAGGCCCAGGCGACTGTTTATCAAAAACACAGGTTTCTGCAAAATCGTAAGATGAAGTATAGGGGCTGACGCCTGCCCGGTGCTGGAAGGTTAAAAGGATGGGTTAGCTTCGGCGAAGCTCAGAATTGAAGCCCCAGTAAACGGCGGCCGTAACTATAACGGTCCTAAGGTAGCGAAATTCCTTGTCGGGTAAGTTCCGACCCGCACGAAAGGCGTAACGATCTGGGCACTGTCTCAACGAGAGACTCGGTGAAATTGAAATCCCTGTGAAGATGCAGGGTACCCGCGACAGGACGGAAAGACCCCATGGAGCTTTACTGTAGCTTGATATTGAGTGTTTGTACTGCTTGTACAGGATAGGTAGGAGCCGTAGAAAGCGGAACGCTAGTTTCGCTGGAGGCGCTGGTGGGATACTACCCTTGCATTATGACCACTCTAACCCGCAGCACTAAGCGTGCTGGGAGACAGTGTCAGGTGGGCAGTTTGACTGGGGCGGTCGCCTCCCAAAAGGTAACGGAGGCGCCCAAAGGTTCGCTCAGAATGGTTGGAAATCATTCGCAGAGTGTAAAGGCACAAGCGAGCTTGACTGCGAGACAGACAGGTCGAGCAGGGACGAAAGTCGGGCTTAGTGATCCGGTGGTTCCGCATGGAAGGGCCATCGCTCAACGGATAAAAGCTACCCTGGGGATAACAGGCTTATCTCCCCCAAGAGTCCACATCGACGGGGAGGTTTGGCACCTCGATGTCGGCTCATCGCATCCTGGGGCTGTAGTCGGTCCCAAGGGTTGGGCTGTTCGCCCATTAAAGCGGTACGCGAGCTGGGTTCAGAACGTCGTGAGACAGTTCGGTCCCTATCCGTCGCGGGCGTAGGAAATTTGAGAGGACCTGTCCTTAGTACGAGAGGACCGGGATGGACATACCGCTGGTGTACCAGTTGTTCCGCCAGGAGCATCGCTGGGTAGCTATGTATGGACGAGATAAACGCTGAAAGCATCTAAGTGTGAAACTCGCCTCAAGATGAGATTTCCCATTCCTTTATGGAAGTAAGACTCCACAGAGATGATGTGGTAGATAGGATGGAAGTGGAAGTGCAGCGATGCATGGAGCGGACCATTACTAATCGGTCGAGGACTTAACCAAGCAGAAGCGGTTAGGTTTGTTGGTGGGATTAGATATTGTTTAGTTTTGAGAGCACAAGCTCTCACCCGTGAGGGTAGTGTGGTGATGATGGCTTGAAGGATACACCTGTTCTCATGCCGAACACAGCAGTTAAGCTTCAACACGCCGAAAGTAGTTGGGGGATCGCTCCCTGCGAGGATAGGACGTTGCCAC
>NZ_AZGO01000048.1 GCF_001435345.1 Limosilactobacillus pontis DSM 8475
CATAACGACCAATGTCCCATTATCTAGTTGGGGTACGGTACTGCATAATCAAGCGGAGGCAATTTTAGATCGACTTGTCTACCACTCACATGTAATTAAGATCAAGGGTAAGTCATATCGACTAGCATCGGCCAATTCCTAAACCGCCCAAATCATACAATTTTATTCCGCCCTTTTATAACATTTTTAAACCGCCCTTGACA
>NZ_AZGO01000049.1:0-15552 GCF_001435345.1 Limosilactobacillus pontis DSM 8475
GAAGACCCTACACATTTAGTTCGTCAAAAACTTTGTTCAGTTTTCAAAGGTCTACTGCGCTGATTAAATCAGCATTAATATTTTATCAAACTTGCCACCAGTTTGTCAAGAGCTTTTTTTAAGTCAAGCGAATAACAAGCGACTTTGATAATATATCACGCTGTCCAGCAACTGTCAATAAGTAATTTTAGCAAATCATCTTTGCCAGTCGCTGACAACGATAACTACTATACCGTGATCACTTTCTAATGTCAACAGCTTTTTCAGCTGCTAATTTGGCGTCTTTCTTTTTTGCTCAAGTATTATCTCCTAATCAAAAGGAATGTTCGCCTTATTTTGTTCAGGCCACGATATTTCACCTGAGTAGTAGACTATTATCAGCATAAAGGCAAACAATGACTTTAAGAAATTTATTTTGTTCACCCTAGATATTCCTAAATTACGGTTCACAAAGAGCATTAATCTTGCTAAACTCAAATATTGTTAACAAACAAAAATTAAAAGGAGCTAAAATTGTCTACTTTAATAGATTTCATTCTCCATATTGATGTCCACTTGATTCAGATTGTTAATCAGTTTGGTAACAGTACTTACTTCATCCTACTAGCGATTATCTTCATCGAAACGGGAGCGGTTATCATGCCCTTCCTTCCTGGCGACTCGCTACTTTTTGCAGCTAGTGCTCTTGCGGCTGATCCTCGCTACCACCTTAATATTTGGATTTTCGTCCTCACCTTCCTAATTGCCTGCCTAGCTGGGGACTCTATTAACTTCCTGATTGGGCATAAGATCGGAAAAAGCCTCTCCAACCACTCCCTCTTTGGAAAGCTTATCAATAAGGAAAGCCTTGCTAGGGCAGAGGGATTCTTCGAAAAACACGGGGCACCAGCGATCATCCTAGCCCGTTATATGCCGATTATCCGGACCTTTGCCCCCTTTGCAGCCGCTGGATCCGGGTTCCCCTACCAACGTTTCATCCGCTATAGCATTATCGGTTGTACCAGCTGGGTGGCCCTATGTTGCGCCTGCGGTTACTTCTTTGGTAACCTTCCCTTTGTTCAGGAACACTTTTCGATTATTATCCTAGCTATTATCGTGGTAACCCTGATTCCGGCCATCGTCGGTTTTATCCGTTCGAAGTTTAAAAAGGCCTAGCTGAGATGCTAGCCACCCCCATAGGAGCAGCAACAAGGTAATCGCAATCACTACAAAAATAATAAAGAGGTGCCAGAAAAACTCCTCCGGCATCACCAGAATGATTGGGTCCCGGCTAGGTACAAAGATCCAGTCCTGATTATTAAACAAAAGTTGATGGAAGCAAACAAAATCCCTTGAGAAGTTGATCAAGGGTATCCATACAGTCATCACAATCATATAAAATAGCCACTTCAACGGCAAGAGCACGGATAACAGTTGCCCCTGCCGTTTTTGTTTTGCCAAAAGCCAAACGCCAAGCACCATGCTAACCAATCCCACTGCCTCCCCTATTAGTAAAAGATGACGAACATCGCGAAAGTGGTCGCCCGCATGTGAGCTCAACGGAATGTTAGCGAGGGATAAGCGGGTCGGCCAGGGCTGCTGCAAATAAACCAGCAGGCGGCAATAATCGGCACGGATTACGCCCTCACCCAGGTTGAACTGCCCTCGGGCTGGTAAGTGGATAAATAGCGGGGACAGATTAACCGTAGCAAAAAGGGCAATCCCGCTTACGGCTAGCAGACATAGCACGACCGTCACGATTGCCCGTATATTCTTACTCAATTGCCCATTCATCAAGATTTTTCACCGTATGGGTGGGCTGGATCGTCATCTTCGCTACCTGCTCCGGTGTTGACAGCCCCGTATAGACTAGTAGGCTATCCATCCCCGTGTTAATAGCAGCCCGAATATCCGTGTTATAGTTGTCGCCAACCATTACTACCTCTTCTTGCGACAGTCCCGTCTTTTGCAACGCCATCTGCATAATGGTGGCCTCAGGTTTACCAATCATTACCGGTTTCTGCTGGGTGGCATACTCAACCAGTTTGATCAATGAACCAGCGCCCGGCACCATCCCACGTTCGTTAGGCAGGTTACTATCCGCATTGGTCCCGATAAAAGTGGCACCGGCCCGGATCAACAATACGGCCGTCTCCAGTTTGGCATATGTGACCTGCGAGTCGAGCCCGACAACCACGTAATCGGGCTGGTGATCAGTCAGTATAAAGTGACGCTGCTTAAGAGCATCGCGCAGGCCACTTTCCCCTACCACGTAAGCTTGTCGCCGATCGCCGGCTACCCTGTCCAGATAATCGGCAGTGGCTAGGGCAGTCGTGTAGACGTTAGCAGCCGTGACGTCGATATCATGATTGTCGCGAAGGTTAGCAGCCACGAACTCTGGCGTCCGCGTACTGTTATTGGTTACAAACAACACTGTTTTATTCGCCGCCTGCAGCCGCTTAATAAACCGGGCCGCGGCGGGGATACGTTTAGTGCCCTTGTATGTTGTCCCGTCAAGATCAATAAAGTATCCCTGATATTTTTTCATTTCTTTGCTCCTTGTCGACGCTTATGGATAACAAACTTTTGCTGGTGGTTACTAGTCTTGACCCGCTCAGCCTGCTGGTGACGACGGTGCCGAACCCCTGGCTGCTTGAGCTTACGACGTCGTTCCTTAATTACCGGACTCTTCTTCCGTCGCCGCCGCCGAGGCACTCGCACATCATCGTTATGGATAATGAAATAGGCACAACCAAAATTACAATTCTCATAGAGGTAGTCCTCGATCGTATCGGCCCCCTGTTCAGGGTTATAATGCGGGTTACTCTTGGCATAAAAGCCCTTCAGTCGCAACTGTTCATAGCCCCAGTCCCCGACGATGTAGTCGTACTTACTGAGAATGTTACTATAGCGCTTGGCCAGCTCCGTACCGTTGAAACCGTCACGGTATTCTTTGACCAGCTCGTAAGGGTGGCCGTTGAGAGTAAAGCGGTCGTGGTCCTGGGCCGCAAAGTGGTACAGGTCCGCACGCTGTTCCTCACGTTGGTCAATGTAGTCTTGTATTTTTGCTCGGTTCATTCGGATTCCCCTTTTACAATCTGTCTCTGTAAATCATACCACAAGTCTTATTGCCGCTTGGCAAAGTCTGCAGCCTTGCCCTCCACCATCTGCTCCACCTCGGCGAAGTTCAGCGGTTCACCAAAGGCTGGTTTGGCTGCCAGGTAGTCAAGCTCTGGACTATCAACGCCGACGTTAATGTTTTCCTTAACGGGGACGGCATAGTGGTGAATGTGACCGTGAAGATTGATAATTTGTGGGGCGATCCCGAGCATCAGCGGGTAATGGGTCAGATAGTACTGGCGGTGGTCATACTTCAGCAGGACCCCGACATCGTGAAAACGGAACTTGGGCGCCCCACCGAATTCATAGTTATGGGCTGCCAGGTACTTAAAGAGGTCCCGGCTGTCATGATTGCCCTTGATCAGGACCAGGTGACCATTGAGCTGGTTTAAAACATCCAGGACTGCCGCGTGGGATTCCTTAGCCGGCTTGGTGAAGTAAAGGGCAATGTCTCCGAGGTGGTAGACCGTATCGTTAGGGGCTACCTTGGCATTCCAATTGTCGATAATGGTTTGATTCATCACCTGGACATTGGGAAAGGGCCGCGGCGCAAAGTCGTCAACCCCTAGCAGGTCACTATGAAAGAAATGGGTATCGGCCGTTACAAACTGCATACAATCACCTTCTGTCTTTCATTAATACAAAATAACCTAAGACCACTTCGCCCGGTCTTAGGTTATTTTTATTTATCAATATTTGACAATTACTTACCCTGTTCCTTCTTCAGACGTTCGATGTCACGAACAATCATCAGCTCTTCATTGGTTGGGATCAACAGGGTCTTGATCTTAGCATCCGGCGTTGACAGATCACGTTCAACACCGTGGCACTGGTTCTTCTCCTGGTCAATCTTAATCCCGAAGTAGGCCAGCTTATCAGTAACCATCTTCCGGACTGGGACACTGTTCTCACCAACCCCGGCCGTGAAGACGATCGCATCGGCACCACCCATTTCGGCGATGTAGGCACCAACGTACCGAACAATCCGGTTGACGTACATATCAAGAGCCAGCTGAGCCTGATCATTACCCTTATCAGCCGCTGCCAGGATATCCCGCATATCAGGTGAGAGTTGGGAAATACCCAGCAAACCGGACTTGTGGTTTAAGGTGTCGATCATTTCCTGTGAGGTTGTCCCCAGCTTTTCCTGAACAAAGGCAACCAGTGATGGGTCAACATCCCCAGAACGGGTAGCCATCGTAATCCCAGCCAGTGGGGAGAAGCCCATTGAGGTATCGAAGGACTTACCACCCTTGACGGCCGTGATCGAAGCACCGGCTCCAATGTGCATTGTAATCAGCTTAAGATCTTCAAGTGGCTTACCCAGCATGGCGGCAGCCCGACCGGCAACGTAACGGTGGCTGGTCCCATGAGCACCATACTTCCGCGCACCGTACTTCTCGTACCACTCGTATGGCACACTGTAGAGGGCGTTCATCTTTGGCATGTTGACATGGAAGGAGGTATCAAAAACAGCAACCGCAAAGGCATTCGGCAAAACCTTGCGAAAGGCCTTAATCCCAACTAATTCAGCAGGGTCATGAAGGGGAGCGTATTCAGATAATTCGTCAATCTTCTTGATGACATCATCATCGATAACAGCAGAATCCTTAAAGAACTCACCACCGGCAACGACCCGGTGACCGACCGCTGTGATTTCGTCATAGCTCTTGACGATCCCCAAATCAATTAATTGGTCCAGCAGGTAGTTAACGGCTGCCCCGTGATCTTCAAATGGCTTTTCTTCTTCGTGCTTTTGGCCATCGCCGTACTTAATTTTAGCATGACCCATCTTTTCACCAATCCGTTCGATGGTTCCTTCAGCAACCACGTCCTCGCTTGGCATATCGAATAACTTGAACTTTAACGTTGAACTACCGGCATTAACGGCAATTGTTTTTGACATTATAAATTGTCTCCTTTTATTGAACTAAATTCGTGGCAACCCAATGATCGATTTTCTTCACAAAGGCAGCAAATTCCTTGGTCTCCTTAAATGACGGGAATTCACCTAGGAGAACCTTCGTTGCCTGCTTGCTGTCGCCTCCCTGACGTTGCAAGAGAAGAATCGCCTTCTGGGCGGCCGGATTGGCAAACAGCTCGGCAGGCAGGTTAACCAGCCCTTGTAAATAAGCGACCGACTGAATCCACTTGACAAATGACTGCGATTCCTTGGTCTGGAACAGGTTGCTTGGTACCAAAAATACCCCAAAGCCACCCGGTCGCAGATAGTTCATCGACTGCTCAATCAGCAGGTGGTGAACGTAGGAATGACCTTCCTTTGCCCGGGTCTGATAGTTTTCGGTGTTTTGGTCCAGTGGATAGTAACCAATTGGTAGGTCGGCCACCGCCAGATCACACTGTGGAATGTCCAGCGCGTTGATTGCATCCTGGTGGTACAAGTCCACGTCCAACTTCTGCAAAGCAACACTTGCACTGGCAACCTCCAGCATTGCAGAATCATTGTCGATCCCATAACCGTGGATGGGCTCCTTGCTGGCCCTCTGCAGCTGATTGATGACCGTCGTCAATAGATTAGCGGTTCCAACCGCCGGGTCAAAGATAGTGTACGGCCGGTTAATCTTCGTGACTTTCTCAATCAGAAAGGCCATCAAGAATCCAATCGTGTCCGGTGTCATCTGGTGGTTGGCCTGAATGGCATCCTTACGAATCACCTTCAAGAAACTCAGCTGCACCAGCTGACGGAGAGTCTCAGGATCAGTATCGGTAATATTGAGCTGCCGGTAAATCTCCGTCAACTTCTTGACCGTTGCCGAATCGGGCACCCCGTCCTCAACCTGAACCTCATTATTAATGAGATTCTCAATGTTCTCGAGCATAGCGTCCAGGTAAGAGCTTCGCAGGGCCGCCTGCAAGATCTCCGTCCCCTGGTCAAACAGTTGAAATAATTGTTGTGGTGTTTGTTGTGCCAGTGTTGGTCACCTCCATTAGATTACAATCATTCCACTTAATAGTTTACCGATTAAACCCGATAAATTCAAGAATCCGCCATTCACTAAACAATTATTTTTTATTTGCCAAGTTATGGACAGCCTCACGGAAAAACTGCCGCGCCAGCCGGTCCTCAATTAGCCATTGTTGACTGTAATAATGATATTGCCAAACCACCGTCAAACAAATTACTATTAGGACAATCATCGCCGTCAGCAGGGCGTAACCAGGACGTTTACTCGTGATAAAACTGAATAATCCCCACCAATTCTTCACCATTTTTTCGTCTCACCTCCACACGCACCCGCTGACCGGGAAGTCGCTTAAAACGGCATGTCTCCCCCTTAATGCCGTCAAATAGTGGCAGGTAGCCGCCCCGGTCCCAGGCCTTCAGGTACAGAGCATCACGTCCCTGAAGAGTATAGTCCAGACCGGTATGGGGGCTAAATACCTGGAGCTCGTCCTCGCCCACATTCCTCAAAATAAAGTGGTGACTGTCGGCCTCCATTTCCTGCAAGAAGACGTACCAGTCAACCGGACTATCTAAGGAATGACGGTTACTGGTTGCCAGCGCGGTCATCCCCCATCCCGCTAGTAATAACGTCAGGGACGCAACCACAAGCGCCAGCACACACTCGATAATCGTAAAGCCGGTCAGTCGTTTCATTTTCTCAGTAACACCACCAATCGCGAACCATGGTAAACCGTAACCTGATCCAGAGTGGCCCGGGCCCGATAACCTCCACGCTCAATGATCGCTGGCCGCCCCGTGGCCACCAGTTGGTCACTACTCTCCTTCGCCAGTCGGGCAGCAATCAGCCGTGCATCATGTTGACCCTGCTGGCGGGATAGCTGCTGTTGAGCAGTCAGTAAGGTTACAATACCGAGCGTCACCACCGTCAGAGCCAGAATGCTATCAGCCATCACGAATCCCTTAATCCGGTACCTTTTCAAGTCGATAACCTCCCCACGCTAGTTGGATCTTCATCAGGTAACTACAGTGCTCACGCTGGGACGTGAACCGCATCGTCTGGGGAGCCGTATACCCCGAACCATCAATCATGAACCTACTGAAGCGGTCAGCCTTCAGCGTCGGCGGAATATTCAAGCAGGTTGTGTTACCATCCCGGTCAAACGCAATTTGTTGGCTGGCAGGATGGTAGTCAATCACCGTTACCTGGTGGCGGACCTGGGCGGCAACCTGAGCGGCTCGCCATTCCTGCCGCATCCCGTGCCAGAATTCTTGTTCAACAATTGCCTGTCGACTCGGCTGAAAGTTGGGCACCAGTAGAAGGTAGATGACCGCCACCAGCCCCATCACCACGATCATTTCGACACTGGTAAAGGCTCGGCTCGCCCTCATCGGTGGACCGCCTTCCCGTCAACAATCGCAATTCCCTCCTTCTTGGCTTTCTGTACCTGGGCCGGCGTCAGATAGTTGTGCTCCCTAAGCTGATCCAGGCTCACACTACTGCTCCCTGTTTCATTTTCGTAGGCGTCAACCTGGGTCTGGACAACTGAAACCATCGCATTGCGGTGAATCCGGTTGGCGTTCTGTCGTTGCTGGGCCAGATTCGGCAGAATGATCAAGATCAACAGGCTAATAATAAAGAGTACAATTGACATTTCTAGTAAGGTGAACCCAGCGCGTTTTTTCGTCAGATACTTTTTGATCATGATTAGGCAACCCCCTGTAATGAATGATAGATCGGTAAGAGAATACTAAGGTACAAGCTAACAATTGCTGCCGCAATCAGGACGAAGACCACTGGTTGTACCCAGACCAGTAGCCGTTCAATCGAGTGTACCAGCCGTTTAAACTGCAGCTGGGCAAAAACGGCCAGTTCATCCCCCAGTTCCTCCATGGTAATCCCCTTGTTGATAAAGACCACTAGCTCGTCGGGAATGAAGGGGTACGAAACAATCACGCGATCGAATTGTTCGCCCTCGTCCACCAGACGACGAATGATGGCGCTGAACTGGTACAGGAGTGATTGCTCCCCGTATTGGCTCGTTACCCGAATAATCTCTTGAAGAGACAGGCCATGACGGAGCATCCCCGCAAGGTTAGTCGTCAGGTAGTAGCTGTAGTACAGTTGATAGCTCCGGCCCACAATTGGCCAGTGGCACCGCCGAATCATCCGCTGACGTGATGACAAATGTTGCCACCGGTACCAATTAAATCCGCCGATAATCGGTAAAAAAGTCAGGAGGTAAGCACCTAGGTTGATTGCTAGGGCCTGCCAATGATTGTTTGCCGATTGCGTCTGCCAGCTATTGAGCTCCGGGTAGACGAAGATAACGAGACCGCTGACGACCATTACCAACATTCCGAGTAAAATCAACGGGTACTGGAGGAGGCTACGAAGCTTACGTCGCTGCCGGATCTCGGCCATCCGGAGTGTTCCCAGCTCATTTAACGTCTGCCCTAGGGCGCCGTGTAATTCGGCCAGGCGCAACTGATAGTAGAGGTCCTGGCTGACATAGCGTTGCAGGCCGGTTGCCAGCATCTCGCCCGCCGCTAGCTGCCGCTCAACGTCATCAAGGAGCGGGGTCAAGCCTGGCATTACCGTCTTGGTAAATCTCAGGGCGTGTTGAAGTGAAAAGCCAACCGTCAGCAAGTCGTGGATCAAAAGGAACCACCTCCCCTGATCAGTGGCCGTAAACTTAACCGTTTTGGTAGTGGTTCGCCTCTTTAGGCGTAAGCTGGGCCGTCGCCACCGCCTCTTCCAGGTATCGCGTCCACGCATCGGTCATCCCCCTCCCCTTTTGTTGCCTGATCTCATCAACTAGTGTCGGACCACTCAGCAGGTCAAACAGGACCGCTGACTGATTATTGCTTCGCGTCATCAAGCGCTGATAGGCCACGCCGGTCATCACCTGCTCGAGGTAGTATGGTGCCACCCCCAGCTGAACCAGCCGTGCGATTACCCCGTAGGCATCCCGCGCGTGAACCGTTCCCAACACCAGGTGACCACTTAAAGCCGCCTGAACCGTCATCATGGCTGTCTGGGGGTCACGAATCTCCCCAATGATAAAAACGTTAGGTCGATGACGGAGCCCCAGTCGCAATAGCTCTTGATAGCCCATTCCCGCCAACTCATTAATCTGAAGCTGAATAAAACGGGGCTCATTAATCTCAACCGGATCCTCGATCGTCATCACAACCTGGTCCTGGGTCAGTTCACGGGCTAGCTGGTACATCGTCGTGGTCTTCCCCGACCCCATCGGCCCCGCAAAGAGAACTAGCCCCCGACGGTGCAAGAGGGTCTTGAGCTCTTGCCACTGCTGTGGAAAAAGCAGGTGGTAACGATCATCAGTTAGCTGGTAGATGAAGCGCACCACCAGTGATTCACGACCCTGGTAGTCGCCGACACTAGACAGGCGAAGGTTGATCTTCTCTGGGCCGCAGTGCCAATTCATTGCCCCCAGTTGTGGCCGCCGGTGCTCGCTGACGGCCATGTCAGCCCGGTATTTTAAGTAGGCAATCAGTCGACAGCCATAGTCAGTTGGGACCTCCTTGAACAGCTCCAATTGCCCCTGCTGGGCCACCATCAAGCGGTAGTAGTGCTTAAACGGCAGAACATAAAGGTCAGCAATCCGCCGGCTGGTAATCACATTCAGGTCCTTTTCAAAGGCTTCCATTATCCATCCCCCCTACTTAATTAGAACGGAAAAATGGCATTTTAAAACGAAAAAAGAGCTACCGAAATATCAGTAGCTCTCGCTGGGTTGAAAGGCCCTAATTATTCTTCTTCGTCATCATCATCTGGCAGGATCCCAGTCTCGTAGATGTCGGCAACGTCGTCGTTAGCAGTTAATTCATCAATTAAGTGACGGTATTGCTTGACCTTGTCCTCAGGAACGGCGGTCCGGTTTTGTGGGATCATCGTTACTTCGGCTGTGTCAAGTTCGTAGCCCTTGGATTGCAAGGCGTCACGAACACTGGCCATGCTGCTTGGGTCGGTGAAGATTTGGAACTTCTCGTCATCGGCCTTCATGTCATCGGCACCCGCATCCAGGGCGTCCATCAACATGTCATCTTCACTGGTGTCCAGACCGTCACGAAGGATTTCAATCAGGCCCTTCCGGTCAAACATGTAGGAAACGGAACCACTAGCCCCGAGGGAACCGCCAGAGTGACTGAAGGCAGAACGAACTGCCGAAGCGGTCCGGTTCTTGTTATCGGTCAGTGCTGAAACCATGACAGCAACACCACCAGGAGCATAACCCTCGTAAGTTACTTCTTCGAACTTGGCACCACCAATACCAGAAGCCTTAGCAATGGCCCGGTCGATGTTCTTCTTTGGCATGTTAGCCGCATGTGCCTTATCAATTACCAAACGCAGTTGGGCGTTGTTCGCTGGATCAGGATCACCTGCTTTAGCTGCTTGGTACAAATCACGTGAGATCTTTTGGAAAATTTTACCACGCTTAGCATCTTGGGCGTTCTTACGTCCTTGAATGTTATGCCACTTTGAATGTCCTGACATTACTGACTCCTCTTTTCTTAATTAATGTGATAAACAGATAAATTTTAGCAAAGTTTAGAAATTAATTCAAGGTCAACGGTGGGAAAGCAACCGGCTGCCAACCATCCGCCAGATAAACAGGGCAATGGTCACTGCCAGAACCAGGCCAATTGTCGCGACAGTCGTGTGCAAGAAGGCGGTCGCTAATTGGGCCACAAAGGCGGTGTAGTCGGGCTGATCAGCCGCCACTTGCGGAGCCAGCTTGCCAACAGCGGTACACAGGGCACCGTCGATCACCACCGTCCAGAGGCCCATCCGACTGAAGCTGCGGGCAAAGTGTCGGCCGAGTACCGCTATCACAGCAAGGATGAGCAGGCCAATACCAGTCACCATGAAGACGGCATTACTGGTCAAACGGGCAAGGTGAATACCGCTGACCAGGCGCGCCACCATGGGCGTATTCAACTGACTGTTAACTACGTTGTTGACATTCTGCCCCAGGTTAGCCGAGACCGCGCTGCCAACTCCTGCCAGCCCATACTGGGCAAGCTCATTGTCGGCCGTTGCCCCGGCTCGCTGGGTTACTTGATTGAGGTCCAGGTGAATATTCTTACCAGCATAGACCTGGTTGACCGCCTGGGTAAGCAGGTGGTCGGTATCCTTATCGGTCATAATCGAGGTCGGGACTCCATACCGCTCCAGGGCACCGTTAACCTGATCGGTGATGGTTGTCTCCACCACCGAGTCGTGAACCTCATGCAGGATAAACTTTGGATTGAGGATCGTCGCATTGAGAATCATACTCAACACGAAAAGGACCAAAAAAATGGTTCCCCAGAAGTTAAAGAAGTGATGCCGCCTGACCGGGGCCGGGTTCGGTTCGGGTACGGCCTTTACTTCGTCCTGTTGGACGGTCTCCTGTTGGGCGGTCTCCCGTTGGGCTCGTAATTCACTACGCGTTGTCAAAACGGGTTACCTACCGGGTCGACTGCCGCTTGGCAAAACCGTGGTCCAGGATAACATCCTTCTCGTCCGTGGTTGACTCATCGCCATCCATCAGCTTGGTTAACAGCCGCATGGCAATGGCCCCAATATCATATGTCGGTTGCGTAATGGATGAGATCGTCGGCCGGGCAATCTTTGTGTAGTTCGTGTCGTTGGACGAAATGATTTCGAAGTCTTCCGGTACCTTGACCCCGTTGTCGGTCAGGCCGTTAAGTAGGCCCACCGCCAGGTTATCGTCATTGACGTAGGCCGCCTTTGCACCGGCAGCCACTAACTTCTTTGCCTGGTCGTAGCTAGACTGGTAGCTCCCATCGGTTTCCACCACCAGCTGATCGTCAAGGGCAACCTGCCGTTCCTCTAGGGCAGCCTGATAACCGTTTAACCGGTCCCGTCCGTTGATGGTGTACTTCAGTGAACTGGTGACAAAGGCCACGTGATCCTTGGCATTGTCAAGGAGCTTGAGTGTCGCCTCCTTGGCTGCATTTTGGTAGTCGATCCGAACCGTCGCGAGTTCATCGTCGTTCACTACCGATCCGGCGACCACCACTGGTGTGTTGCCACTCTTAAGTTCCTCCTTCAGTTCATCAGGGATATTGAAGCCCATGAAAATGATCCCGTCGACCTGCTTGGCCAAAAGATTGCGAACCACCTTGAGGACCTTGTCGTCATCGTTATCTGAGTTGGTCAAAATGATGTTGTACTTATACATCGAGGCAATATCATCAATTCCGAGGGCCAGGTCCGCAAAGTACGGGTCGGTGATCTGGGGAATGACGACCCCAACCGTGGTTGTTTTCTTGGAAGCCAGGCCCCGTGCCACAGCGTTTGGCCGGTAGTTAAGGCGCTTGATGACGTCCATCACCTTCTGCCGGGTGGCTGGCTTAACGTTTGGATTATCATTGACAACCCGTGAAACAGTTGCCATCGATACTCGTGCTTCACGTGCAACGGTGTAAATTGTTACTGATTGTTTTTCCATAAGATAGCCCTTTCTTTATTGATCTTGTCCGTTTTCATAGTTTTTCATAACTTAACTAATATAGCAGATCGGTCCCAAAATAGCAAACGTTTTCAGCAAAAAAATTGGTGATTAGTGATACCCCTGCTTTATTTTTTTGCCCACGATGACTAATGAACCACTCCATATAAAAATAGGGAGCCACAACCGCGATCATTACCGCCATTGTAGTTCCCTTCTTTTATGTTGCCAGCTAATCACGGGCAAAACTTGCTTTTTTATTTGTCAGCCTTTTTTGCCTCATCGTCGGCATCCGTTGCGTCAATCACGATATCGTCATCAACCACCCGGTCATCATTGTCGTCCGGATGGGCAACATTGGCCAACTCCTGACGAATATCGGCTGTCTCCTGGTCAAAGTCATCGTTAGTCAGCCGGTCAGCCAGGTGGCTGGCAGTCTGCTTAACCTTATCCTTAGCACCCTTGACGCTATTGACCATTCCGCTGAGCTTATCGTCAGCTTCGGCCTCAGCCATCTTGGCGTCAACAATGTCAAGAGCATCTAAGGCATAGTCCGTACCCCGGTCGGCCAGGCCGGTCGCCTTCTCATTAAATTGTTGCTTCAGTGCCGTCTTCTTCTCATTTGGCAGGAGCTTCCAGGCAGCAGCAGTTGCTACGCTTCCCAGCAGTGCACCAATTAATACCTTTTTACTCATCAGTATCGACTCCCTTCTTTTCCGCACGCCGTTGTTTGAAACGGGCAATGCCATTAACAACAGCAGCCTTGCCAGCGGTCTTTAGCAGGCTCATCCCTAGCTGGGCCTTCTCGCGACGAGCATTAACCTTCTCGGTCATCTCGTGCAGGCTGTTGTTGACATCAATCACGCTCTGGCTGACGTCAGCCACCGCCTTAACAGCCGGATCCAGTTGAGTGGACTTCTTGTTGATATCATCGAGCAGGCTATTAGTATTGCCGAGGACATCCTCAACCTCCTTACTCAGGTTATCCATATCACGGGTCAAAACCGCAATTGTGGCGTTGGCTTCCTTCATCGTCTTACTTAGCTGAGTCAGCACAACGCAGGCGAACACAACCAGGATCAAAAAGGCAATTGCGGCAATCAGGCCCGCTAACTGTCCAAAAGTCATGATACCCCTCCTTTTAAGTGTTTATCTACTACAAATCATTCAAGACAAGAATATCACAAAACGGCCACAAACAACAATTGTCCTATCGACATTTCACGGCATTCCTTGTTAAAATTGACCTAATTAGCCAAACGAGGAGGAAGATATTATGGTCATCGCTGCCAGCAATGCCCAGCTTAACAAACAAATTGAGGAGGTACGCAAGGCCTTTACCGACCTGTCCTGGCACCAGATCCTCCAGCAGTGCCTGAACAAACTCCTGCTGATTATCCTGACGATCATCCTGTTTGCCTTTATCCTCTGGATCGGCCGTTTGACCATTAACCACTTGTTTATGGAATCCAACAAACACCAGCTGCTTAAGAATAGCAACCGGCTGGCAACCATTCGCGCCCTGACCCTCAACATCTATCGCTACACCTGCTACTTCTTCTTCCTGTACGCCCTCCTATCCGAGATCGGCGTACCGGTCGGAACCCTGATCGCTGGGGCAGGAATCTTCAGTATCGCCCTCGGGCTGGGGGCCCAGGGATTCGTCAGCGACCTAGTCAACGGCTTCTTCATCCTCCTCGAGCAACAGCTGGACGTGGGCGACGTGGTTGAGGTCGACCAGATCAAGGGGACCGTCACTGCCCTGGGGATCCGAACCACCAAGGTGACCAGCGCCGATGGGACCCTCAACTACATCCCCAACCGTAACATCACGATCGTCCGGAACTTCTCGCGCAACGACATGGTCGCTAACGTCGACATCCACATCGCACCGAGCGCGGTAATCAGTGAAGTAGCCGCGACGGTTCGGGCGGTCAATCAGAAGTTGGTCGCCACCACCCCCGAGTTACGTGACCAACCAGTGATTGTCGGGCCGGTCACGATCGGCACCCAGCTGGCCTTCCGGGTAACAATCACCGTTGCCAACGGCAGCCAGTCGCAGGCAGCCAGCAAGTTCCTCGCCGCCTACCTTCAGGCCCTGCACGCTAAAAACATTCCATTATCATGGGAGGGAGAACACCACAATGAGCATTAAACTAATCGCCACCGACATGGATGGCACCTTCCTGCGTGACGACCATCAATACAACCACCGCCTCTTCAAACACCTCTTCCACCAGCTACAGAAGCGTCACATCCACTTTGTTGCCGCAAGTGGGTCCAGCTTTCCCCGGCTGGCCCGGGAGTTTCAGCCCTATATCGACCAGATGGACTTCATCTCGCAGAACGGTTCGGTGATCCACCACGGCCAGCAGTTTTTGACGGCCTACCCGATCGAGGTAACCGCTCTGAAACGGGTAATGCATATTCTCGACCGCTTTTATGGTCCCCAGGACATCAACCAACTGGTCGTCTCTGGACCAACGACCTCCTACGTTGACCAGACGATGGATGATCAAAACTTCGCCGTAATTAAGCTCTTCTACGAGGATGTGGTTCGGGTACCTGATATCCGCCAGGTCTTCAGTCAATATCCCGACGAACAGTTTACCAAGATTTCGGTCAACTTCGCACCACACATCAACCTCAACAAGGTGGCCGCCGTGATGGATGGCTACCTGCCGCCGTCTCTAATCATCGAAAATTCCGGCTTCAATACCGACCTGATTGGCAATGCCAAGGGCACCAAGCGTAACGCCCTGGCTGTCCTTCAGCAACGCCTCCATCTGGCTGACGATGAGATCGTTACTTTTGGCGATAACGAGAACGACCTGGGGATGCTGGCGATGACTGCTCGTAGCTACGCCATGCAAAACGCCAACCCGGTCATCAAGCTCCAGGCGGCCCACACGACTGCGATCAACAATAACCATGACGGCGTCCTCAAGACCATCGAACAGTTACTCAAGAATGACGCCTAAATAGGAAAGAGGCTGGGAAATAAGCTTCTCGGCACCCTGTACGGCTAGCCTAGGACGGAGGTTG
>NZ_AZGO01000049.1:15641-53979 GCF_001435345.1 Limosilactobacillus pontis DSM 8475
GTGATTAAAATTATGGACAGTGTAGTTAACCGCCTTCAGCAGCTCCCGACGGGTAACAATCCCCTGGAAGTGCTGGGTACCATCAACTACCGTCAAAAAGGACTGGTCAATCAACAGGTGGAGGTTTTCCTCAACGTCAAAGGGGTCGGTAATTGTTGGGGCGTCCGTTTGCATGACGTCGCCGACCACCAGCTTTTGCAGGCGGTTAATGGCGATCCGGTGGGTGTCCAGGAGGTGGTCCGTGATCATCGCTAGCGAGATCAGGCCCCGGTACCGGTTGTCGTTATCGACTACCACGATCTTGGCATAGCGGTCCTTAGTCAGCACCAGGAAGGCATGGTCAAGGCTGTTGGTAACGTTGACGGTGGCCACCAAGCTGGCTGGGATCATGAACTTCTGCTTGTTGGTCAAGAGCATCTGCTGCAGGTGTTGATCAATCATGCCCGTCCCCCCTTTCGATTAAAGACGAAGTGGAGGCCGTCCACCGGCTGACTTTTACGGTCATAATAGTCAACAACGAAGGAGTCGGGCGTCGTCGCCACCACCGCAAAGGTACCCCCGAGCCGGGCGTACTGCCCCCGCGGCAGACTGAT
Source organism: Limosilactobacillus pontis DSM 8475 (assembly GCF_001435345.1). Classification (GTDB taxonomy): domain Bacteria; phylum Bacillota; class Bacilli; order Lactobacillales; family Lactobacillaceae; genus Limosilactobacillus; species Limosilactobacillus pontis. Next base: position 16,235 of record NZ_AZGO01000049.1, read on the forward strand.
GCTGCCCGGGTTGATAATCAGCATCCCGCTTTCGACCGTTACCGCCAGCTGGTGGGTATGGCCGTAGCAAACCAGGTCGGCGCCTTGCTCTTGCCCCTTCAGCATCAACGGTGTCAGGGTCGTGTTAACCTGGTAACGGTGACCGTGGGTGGCATAGATCCGCTGACCGGCCGTAACCACCGTCTGCTCCAGTGGATAGTCCAGGCCCCAGTCGTTATTGCCCAAGACAGCAACCTTAAACCGCTGCATCACCGGCAGGGTCGGCGCCATCTCGGTGTCGCCACAGTGAATCATGAGATCGACCTGTTCTTGCCACTGTTGGGTTACTCGTTCAAGGATCCGCTGGTCACCATGGTTGTCACTGATAATTAAGGCCTTCATCATGCCCGCCACCATTCTGGAAACCGGGTCATAAAGTCACGCAGGGCCGCGCCACGGTGGCTGATGGCGTTCTTCTGGTCAGCTGTCAGCTCGGCCAGTGACTTGCCCAGGGAATCAATGAAGAAGAGCGGATCATAGCCAAAGCCGTTATCCCCCTGCCGTTCATGGAGGATCCGCCCGTCAACCCGGCCTTTGGCAACCAGCTTGGCTCCGTCTGGCTTGAGGGCCACGATGGTTGTATGGAAGTGGGCCGTTCGTTGATCGTCAGGAACCCCGGCTAATTCATGGAGGAGTTTGGCATTGTTGGCCGCATCGTCGTGGTCACCGGCGTAGCGGGCCGAATGAATACCTGGGGCGCCATTTAGGGCATCAACCACCAAACCCGAGTCATCGGCCATCACCGGTAGGTCCAGGGCCTGCATAACCGTTTTAGCCTTGATTGTGGCGTTTTCCTCGAAACTAGTCCCATTTTCATTGATGGCAATTGCCGGAAAATCGGCAAGGGTCTTGACGGTGATACCGTGCGGCGCCAGCATTTTCCGGTACTCTTGCGCCTTACCGGCATTCTTGGTAGCAATTACTAACGTGGTCATCTGCATCATCCTCCTTGTCTACAGGTCAACGTGATCACAGCTGGTGAACTGACCAGCCAGCCACTGCTTTGCCCCGGCCACCAGGTCCGTCCGGTCACCGGTCGTAAACAGCGTAATCGTTCCCCCGTTCCGATCCGTCAGCAGGTCCTGCTCAGTCAACATCGCCTGGGCCTGCTTGATTGTCTCATGGGCCGGATCAATCAGTAAAACGTCCGGTCCCATCTTCTGCTGGATCTCGGGTGCCAGAAACGGGAAGTGGGTACAGCCCAGGATCAACCCGTCAACCGGGTGTGAGTCAAAGAAGCTCAGGGCTGTATTGACCGTTTTCTGGGCCTGGGGCGTCCCGGTCAGGCCGTGTTCGACGACGGGCACCATCGCCTGGGCTGCATGGCTATAAACCGTCATCTGGGGCGCCAGCCGGTGGATAGTCGCCGGATAGGCTCCCTTCTCGATCGTCGACGCAGTCCCAATCACCCCGACCGTCTCCAGCTGGTGGTGGACCGCCGCGATGGCCCCGGGTTCAATCACGCCAATTACCGGAACTGGCAGCTCACGTTGGAGGAGGGGAAGCGCCGCACCAGTGGCGGTGTTACAGGCCACGATCATCATCTTGATGTCCTGTTCAACCAGGAAACGGCCGATGTTCAGCACCAACCGTTGTAACTCCGCCTGGCTCCTAGTTCCATATGGAAAGTGCCCCTGGTCGCCCACGAAAACCAGCGATTCGTTGGGTAACTGCTTGTGCAGGACCCGCATCACCGACAGGCCGCCGAGTCCTGAATCCATTAAGCCAATTGGCCGTTCATCCATTTCGTTCACCTCATTAATTAACATTTTAATTTAATTCGCGTAAAATTGCTTGAAACTATATTATCGTTTTCCGGAGCAAATTTTGCAAGTTTTGAAAATTTTACTATTCCCACCGCTTTTTTTAAGTATAATAGGATTGATTGCGATAAAGGAGCGAGAAATTCAATGAGTCAAAAACGTTATAATCAATTGCTAGCCAGTCATCAGGGGCTGATGAACGGTACCCTGCGCGATGTGATTCTCCCCAGCATCCTCGGCAAGGAGGCCGACGACATGCTCTACTGGATTGGAAAGGACCTGGCGCGGGAATATCCGGTGGCCACCCACGATGACCTGGTCATTTTGACTCATCAGCTGGGGCTGGGGGACCTCCAGCTGCGTCGCCACGACAAGACCAGCCAGGTCTGGCGGCTGGGCGGCCCCATCGTGGTTGAACGGATCCGCCGCGATGAGGAGCAAACCTCCTTTGGCCTTGAACTGGGCTTTCTGGCCCAGGAAATTGAATTTCAACTCGGCAGTGTGGCCGAGGCCAAGATTACCAATCGCCACCATGAGTATATCGACATCACCGTCAAGAACGACCCCCAGAGCGATGCCGATAGTGAACGCAGCGAGCTGGTAACCTTCATCCACGTTACCGCGCCACAGGACGGGATAACAACCCCGAAGAAAAAACATAAACACTCATTGCTGAAGAAAAAACACGCTGAATAGCAAAAGACCTGATTGAAGCGGAACTGTTCACTTCAATCAGGTTTTTTTATTATGCCGTGTATTGTTGCAGGATCTGCTGCAGCTGTTCCTTCGGGTGGTAGCCGACGATCTGGTCAACCACCTGACCGTCCTTCTTGATCATCAATGTTGGGATACTCATGATCCGGAACTGCTGTGCGGTCGCTGGGTTTTGGTCAACATCCAGCTTGAAGAAGATGACGTCTGGCATTTCCTCTGACAATGCCTCAACCACTGGTGATTGCATCCGGCACGGGCCGCACCAAGTAGCCCAGAAATCAATCAGGGCCACCCCGGTCGCCGTATCTTGTTCAAAACTTTGGTCAGTCGTTACATTAACAGCCATTTGCTCGTCCTCCTATCGAATTGGTTACCCCTATTCTAACAGAGGTGAACGACCCTGTCACGATTGTTGCTTACTTTTTATCAGTTACTTATAAATTAACAATCGTGGCTCCATCGCCACCATTATTTGGCGCGGCATAGCCAAAGGACTTGACCCGCGGGTTACTCTGCAGGTACTGCTGGGTCCCCTTCCGCAAGGCTCCAGTTCCCTTCCCGTGAATGATGGTGACCGAAGACAGATTGTTCAATAGAGCATGATCAATGAAGTCACTGAGTTCGCTCATCGCCTGCTCATAGCGGTGACCACGTAGGTCAAGCCGGGCCGAGGTGTGCCGGGTCTGAGCGGTGTGAACAGCACTTGAGTGTCGGGGCGTCTTTTCCTTAGGCAGCGACTTCTTGGCGACCTTCTCCAGGTCTTGCTCATCAACCTCCATCTTGAGGATTCCAATCTGGACCTCCCACTTGTGGTTACCACGCTTGTCGAGCAGTTCACCATATTGACCATAGGACTTGACCAAAACCGCATCCCCCACGTGAAGGTCGTGCTTGGCCTTGGCCCGCTTGAGGACACTATTGTGCTTAAGGCGAGGATCCTCCTGGTGCAGGGCATTCAGGGCCCCCTGAGCATCGATTAGCTGATTCTCCTTAACGTTGGCCCCCTGTTGGACCTCCAGCTGACGGAGGTGGTGAATGATGCTGTTGGCCTTGCGCTTAGCCATTGATACCTGGTGGTTGGCCTGGGACCGAGCCTGGTCAAAGAGCTTATCCCGCTGCTCATTGAACCGGGACAGTTTTTCATCCAGTTCCTTCTGGGTCCGCTCATTCTTGGCAACCAGCTTACTCAGGCGTTCGCTCTCCTCACGAGCAGCCTTGCGTTGCGCCACCAGGTCACCGATCATCTGATTGAGATCCTGACTGTCATCGCTAACCAGCGACCGGGCCTCATCGATCACGGCCGAATCAATCCCCAGCCGCTGGGCAATCTCAATCCCGTTAGATCGACCAGGAATCCCCAATAGGAGCCGGTAGGTTGGCTGGAGGGTCGCCTGGTCAAACTCCATGCTGGCGTTAATCGTTTTGGCCCGGTCATAACCATAGACCTTCAGCTCTGGGTAGTGGGTCGTGATGACCACCGTACTTCCCTTACTGCCAATCTGGTCGAGGATCGCCATCGCCAGGGCCGCCCCCTCCTTTGGGTCGGTCCCAGCACCCAGTTCGTCCAGCAGAACCAGGCTGCGATTGGTGATCTGTTCCAGAATCGCCTTGACGTTGTCCATGTGTCCCGAGAAGGTCGACAGGTTCTGCTCCAGGGACTGTTCATCCCCGATGTCGGCAAAGATATTGTCGAAAACGCCGATCGTGCTTCCCTCTTCGGCCGGAATGAAGAGCCCCGATTGTCCCATCAACTGGATCAAACCAAACGTCTTCAGGGTAATCGTCTTCCCACCGGTGTTTGGTCCGGTAATCACGATTGCCTGGTAATCGTCGCCAATCTTGATATCGTTTGGGACCACCTTGTGCGGGTCAATCAAGGGATGGCGGGCATGGCGGAGGTTGACATGGTTCTCCCGGCTCAGTACTGGCAGGCTGGCTTTCATATCATGGGCCAGGGCCGCCTTGGCGTTGATGAAGTCCAGCTTCCCCAGCACCCGTTCATTGTTTTGGATGTCATGACGGTAGGGGGCGATCAGAGCCGACAACTCTGCCAAGATCCGCAACATCTCTTGCCGTTCCTCGATCTGGGCCTGACGAAGACGGTTATTGTATTCGACCACGCCGGCTGGCTCAATGTAGAGGGTCTGCCCACTGGCACTCTGATCGTGAACCACCCCGCCGAGCTTATTACGGTAACGGGCCAGGGCCGGAACAACGTAACGGTCATTGCGGATTGTCACCACCGGTTCACTGAGGTACTTGGCCCCCTTGCCCCGGGTGTAATGCTCCATCTGTTGGTGAATCTCCCCCTCGGTCTTGACGATCAGCTGGCGGATTCCGTGCAACTTGGTGGAGGCCTCATCGTTCAGGCGGCCATCCGGGTCTACCGACCGGACCAGCCGCTGGGTGATCGACGGGATGGTTACCAGTTGATCCACCAACTGGTCAAGAACGCGAAGCTTGATCTTCTTCTCTCGCATCTGTTCAAAGAAGTTTCGCACGCTCATGCTGGTCTGCAGGACCTTAGCCACCTGGGCCAGCTCCGTCCCGTTCAGGTTGGCACCGATCTTGAGCCGCTTCATCTGGGGCTGGATGTCGGCCAGCTTGGGGATCGGGATCCCACCTTCCAGGCGCAAGATATTAGCCCCATCAGTGGTCTCCGTCAGGTAGTGCTGGACCCGGTCGTAGTCCCCCTGGGGCGCCATATGTTCCAGCTCGTGGTGTCCGGCCGCCGAAACTAGGTAGCGGGCCAGCATTCCCTTGACGCGCGCAAATTCTAGTGTTTTCGTAATCTTGTGATTCATTCTCATTCTTCCTTTATTTAAGCGTATTAAGCATTAGCTGAGCCAGGCCCGGGGTCTGGTTGATCATGAACTGGGCCAGTCCCGAATTAGCCAGTTGGAGTTGCCACCAACCGGCTGGCCACAGTTGAAGGATCACCAAAGCCACGTAGATCACCACGTAGCCGATGACCAGTGACAGGAGTCCCCCGGCCAACTGATCAAAGGTGCCGATCACCGGTAGCCGCTTGATCCAGCGCAGCTTGCTAATCCCCCAGTGACAGAGGATCGAGACCAGGGTGAAGATCACCAGGAAGGCAATCCCGTTATAGAAAAAGACGTTGTTGTCGACCGTCTTTAACACGGTCGTCGAATAGGCTGCACTACGGCTGACATCGGGTAGCAGACCGCTCAAGCTGGTACCGATTACCCGGGCCCCCCACTTGGCGACCAGCCAGCTGACCAGGTAGGTTCCGGCGTACAGGACCATCATTAGCAATCCCCGACGGCGGCCATTGATGAAGCAGCCAATCAGAATCAAGATAATTAGCGTTGTTAAAATCATGTTATTACCCGTTCGATATAAAAGGGAAGCAACAGCACCATAGCCGTCACTTCCCGATTACTCGCTATTTATTAAGCATTGAAGTTCCCGTCATCATCGAGGAAGGTGTTTAAGACCTGTTCAACCATGTCCCATTCCTTATCGTCCTCGATCGGTACCAGGTCCTGCCCATCACCGTCTTCGTTGTCCGCCACGATGTAAGCCTGAATGTCAACCGAATCATCATTCTCCTGCTCGGCAGGGTAGATGAAGATGTAGGACTTGCCATAATCGTCGGAATCGAAAGTGAACAATTCCTTAAAGAGCTGCTCATTGCCATCCTCGTCGATCAGGGTGATTAAGTTTTCATCGTTATTAGCTTGTTGTTTACTCATAATTAATTCATCCTTATTTTAATTTCTGAACTAAGCGACCGTGACGATCCAAGTAACTCTGCAGGATGAAGGTTGCCGCAACCTCATCAATCACCTTTTTCTGCTTGGCCCGGGAGATATCGGCCTCCTCGACCAGCATCCGGTGAGCCTCAACGGTGGTCAGTCGTTCGTCTTGGAAATCAATGGGAATATCAGGAAAGCGCTGGGCGAGAAGGTCTCCATAGTGCTTAGAGGCCTCCACCCGCGGTCCTTCCGTGTTATTCATGTTCTTCGGCAAGCCGACCGCGAACCCGGCCACCTGCTCCTTGGCTACCAGCTCGGCGACGCGATCAATCCCGAAAACCTCATTGTCCTCGTCGATGGGAATGATCTCCACCGCCTGCGCTGTCCAGCCCAGGGGATCACTGACCGCAATTCCAACCGTCTTTGAACCAACATCGAGCCCCATCAGTCTCATTTAGTCTCACCATTATTCTTCAGATACGACACAACCAACTCCTCGATGATCTCGTCACGTTCGTGCTGACGGATCAAGTTCCGGGCATCATTTAGGCGGGGAATGTATGCTGGATCACCAGACAGCAGGTAACCCACGATCTGGTTGATCGGGTTATAGCCCTTCTCCTCCAGGGATTCGTAAACCGTCTTGAGGGTATCCTTGATATTCTTCTGCCGTTCCTGACCGAAGTCATAGAACATCGTTTCATCGTTATTGGTAGTCATTAATCGTCACCTCCGGCTAGTCTCTTAACTATACATTTTACTATAAATGTTGGCGAATCACAATTATGTAGCCCCGTAAGGAAAAAGACAACCAGCTGGTGGTCCCCAGCCAATTGTCTTTCGATTAAATTACTTATCCATGTATTCCTTGGCCAGCTTCAGGGCGTCTTGAATCCCGGCTGGGTTCTTCCCACCGGCCTGAGCGAGGTTTGGCCGACCACCGCCGCCACCGTTGATGGCTTTGGCAATTGCCTTGATCAGGTCACCGGCCTTCAAGCCTGCTTTGACCTTGTCGTCACTGACGGCGACCAGCAGGTTGGCCTTACCATCGTTAGCCGTCCCGAGGACCAGCACGTCAGAAAGCTGTTTAGCCCGCCAACTGTCGGCCAGTTGCCGGAGTTGACCCATCCCAGCAACCTTAACCTCAGCCGCAATCAGGCTCCCCTGCTTGGTGTCCTGAACGTTTTCAAAAAAGTTGTTGGCCTGTTGAGCCGCAATCTTAGCCTCCAGGGCCGCACTCTTCTTCTGGGCTTCCTTCAATTCGGCCTGAAGAGCAGCAACCTGGTGAGGAACCTCCTTGATCTGGGCGGTCTTCAGTTCGATAGCCGTTTCGGTCAGCAGGTCATCCCGATCCTGGAGGAACTTGAAGGCGTCACTGGAGGTCACGGCTTCGATCCGCCGGACACCGGCACCAACCCCACCTTCGGAAACGATCTTAAACAGGCCAAGCTCGTTGGTGTTCTTAACGTGGTCCCCACCGCAGAATTCGGTGTTGTAGTCGCCAATCTTGACAACCCGGACCTTGTCACCATACTTGTCGGAGAAGAGCGCAATCGCCCCCATCTCCTTAGCCGAATCAATGTCGGTCTCGACGGTCTTGACCGGAATTTCCTTCCAGATCTGTTCGTTAACCATCTGCTCAACAGCTTGCAGGTCCTTAGCCGTGACCTGACCGAAGTGGCTGAAGTCAAAGCGCAGGTAGTGTTCCTCAACCAGGGACCCGGCCTGCTGGGTGTGCCCACCCAGAACGTTCCGCAGGGCCTGGTCTAGCAGGTGGGTCGCGGTGTGGTTCTTCTCAATCTTCAGGTGCCGCAGCCGGTCAACAACCAGCTTGTAGCGGGCCCCCTTCTTGATCGGCGCCGTCAGCTCAACACGGTGCAGGTTTTGCTGGTTCGGAGCGTGCTGAACGTCGACAACCCGACCAACCTTCTTGCCATAGTTGTCAATGATGTCACCGGTGTCGGCCACTTGACCACCCATTTCAGCGTAGAATGGGGTGACGTCGAAGATAAGCTCAACGTTCTTATCATCAGCAGTGGCAGAATCGGCTTGCTTACCGTCGTGAGCCAAGCCGATCACCTTGGCGTCGTCAACGGTCAGGTCGGTGTAGCCGACGTACTTACTATCTTCCTTGAAGTCGGTCCACAGGTCGGTCTGCACTCCCATCCCGTTGTCCATATCACGGGCGTTCCGGGCCCGGTTCTGCTGTTCGGTCATGGCGGCCTCAAAGCCCTTTTGGTCAACCTTCAGGCCCTCATCACTGGCGTATTCCTTGGTCAATTCGATTGGGAAACCATAGGTATCGTAGAGCTTGAAGGCGGTCTTCCCGTCGATCTCGTTGGTCCCGTTCTTCTTGGCCTCGGCAATCACATTGTTCAGCAGGTTCAAGCCGCCGTTCAAAGTGGCGCTAAAGCGGTCTTCCTCGGACTTGATGACGGAGGCAATGTAGTCGGCGTTTTCCAGGACGTCTGGGTAGTAGTCCTGCATGATCTTGCCGACGGTTGGGACCATCTTGGCCAAAAATGGCTCGTCAATACCCAGCTTCTTGCCAGCCACCACGGCCCGCCGCAAGAGACGCCGGATAACATAGCCCCGCCCCATGTTGGACGGCAGGGCCCCGTCGCCAATGGCAAAGGTGATCGTCCGGATATGGTCGGCGATGATCTTAAACTGGATGTCATCTTCCTTGTTTTCACCGTACTTCTTCGTCCCACTGAATTCCTCAGTCTGCTTGATCAGCGGCATGAAGAGGTCGGTTTCGAAGTTGGTTGGGGCATTTTCGAAGATGGAAACCACCCGTTCGAGTCCCATCCCGGTATCGATGTTCTTGTGAGGTAGCGGCTCGTAGGTGTCTTCAGGGGTGTGGTTGAACTGACTGAAGACGATGTTCCAGATCTCCAGGTAACGCTCATTCTCCCCACCCGGGTAGTTCTCGGGATCGTCGTCGGCCAGGTTGTTGAATTCTTGACCACGATCATAAAAGATTTCGGTATCAGGACCAGATGGACCCTGACCAATGTCCCAGAAGTTGTCCTCGTCCGGAATCAGGTGGTCCTTGGCCACGCCGACCTCGCGCCATTTGTTGTAGGCGTCATGATCCTTCGGGTAGTAGGTGATGTAGAGCCGTTCGGGATCAAAGCCAAACCACTTGTCACTGGTCAGTAGTTCCCAGGCCCATGGAATAACCTCGTTCTTGAAGTAATCACCGACGGAGAAGTTCCCCAGCATCTCAAACATAGTGTGGTGACGAGCCGTCTTCCCAACGTTTTCGATGTCGTTGGTCCGGATACTCTTTTGCGATGAGGTCATCCGCGGGTTTTCCGGAACGACCTTGCCGTCGAAGTACTTCTTCATCGTGGCCACCCCGGAGTTGATCCAAAGCAGGGTTGGGTCATTGACCGGAACCAATGAGGCACTTGGCATGATCTTGTGACCGTGCTCCTCAAAGAACTTCAGGTACATCCGCCGAACCTGAGCACTGTTCAGCTTCTTTAATTCTTTCATGATATCTCCCTTTCTAAAAACAAAATCCATCCTTGCGATCAGAGACGCCGGACGACGCGGTACCACTCTGTTTGCAACGATGGATTTCGTTTACCTCTTATTTCTCGACATTGGCCGAGTTGAATATCAAATTTTATGAATGGGGAGCACCCGCCAGGTATTCATCGGTCGTCGCAGCAACCCGACCGTTTCTGAAAATCGCACCCGACCGGCATGTCCCAAACGAGTCATATTATAGCGAACTTATCCGGTAAAATCAACGGGCATTCCGCTCCCGCCTGTGTTGCCGCTGGCGCTGCCGCTTGGCCTTGCGGATCTTGTGACGGAGCTCGAGCTTATGCTTTTGCTGCTCGTCCTCTCTGATAGCCCGCTTGATCCGCTTCTTGTAGCCCGGCTTAACGCGGCGCTTGGTCTTCTTGACAAAGCCCTTCATGGACGGGTCCAGCTCGTCGCGCTTACGCCGGTAGTTCTTCCGCCGGTTCCGGTCGTGGGTAGTGACCAGCCGGCCGCCACGTGGTTCCTTGGGAACAAACTTGATTCCGCGCTCTTCCAGCTTGGCAATCAGGTCGTCCTCAGCCGGGGCGTAGAGGGTGATCGCCGTCCCGGTCATCCCGTTACGACCCGTCCGACCAACCCGGTGAATAAAGTATTCCAGGTCGGTTGGAATGTCATCGTTGATTACCAGGGAAACCCCGTCGATGTCGATTCCCCGGGCGGCCAGGTCGGTGGCGACCACGTACTGGTAATCCAGGTTCCGGATCTGGCGCATGGTGCGCTTGCGCCGACGTGCTTCCAGACCCCCGTGGATCATGGCGACCTTGAGTCCCTGTTCCTCCAGGTAGTGGGTCAACTCCTCAACCCGCTCCTTGGTGTTGGCAAAGACGAGGGCCAGGTAAGGTTCACCCATCGTCAGAAGCCGGTAGATCAGCTGGTTCTTATCCTGCCCCTTGGTTGACATCAGCCAGTTCTGCACATCGGGGTTGATGACCGCCTGGGTTGGGATCTCCTCGACCTCGGGGTTGGCCATGTACTTCTTCAGAAACGGCCGCAGTTTCTTAGGAATTGTTGCCGAGAAGACCATCATCTGCAAGTCCTCCGGGAAGTTGCTGACGATCTGGTCAACCTGCTCCAAGAAGCCCATGTCCAGGGTCATATCGGCCTCGTCGACAACAAACATCGTCGCCGTGTGAATGTCTAGGGCCTGGCTCTTGATCAGGTCAAGTACCCGCCCCGGTGTCCCGATCACCAACTGGGGCTGCTTACGGGATAGCTGATCGAGCTGGTGCTGCTTGTCGGTCCCGCCGACGTAGTTATGAATAGTCAGGGACTGGGGGGCAAACTTGTTAAGCTGCTTAGCGGCAGCGTATATCTGGTAGGCTAGCTCCCGGCTCGGCGTGGTGATCACCGCCTGAACCGCCTGAACTTCAGGATCGATCCGGGCAAAGATCGGCAGGAGGAAGGCATGGGTCTTCCCACTCCCGGTTGCCGACTGGCCGACCACGCTCTGCCCCTTCAGAATATCCGGGATGACCCGCTCTTGGATCGGTGTCGGTTGGTAGAAGTTGATCGCCTGGACCGCCTTGATCAGGTACGGTGGTAGGTTAAAGTTCTTAAACTTATTTTCGGTCATTAGTCAGTTCCTTTCCCTTATTTTGTTGCGTAAGCAGCGGTCAGCTGGTCAAGCTCAGCAATTACCTGCTTGATCTCGTCCTGATCCTTGGCCTTGGCACCGCTAGCCAGGGCATGCCCGCCGCCATCATGGTTTTTAGCCAGGCCATTGATGGAGGGGCCCTTGGAACGCAGGCGAATACGGTAATGGCCGTCCTCTTGTTCAACGAAGATTGCCCAGGCAGTCACGTCCTTAATCCGTCCCGGTAGCGAAACCACCGCAGAGGTTCCGGCTTCGCTCAGGCCAAACTTGGCCAACAGGTCATTGGTTAAAGCCACGTATGCGGCCCCGTGTTCCAGAATGGTCAGGTGCTCGTAAACGTAGGCCGACAGACGGGCCAGTGGCAGGGTAATCTCGTTTTCCCGTTGACTGATGGCACTAGCATCCGCCCCCGCCGCCATCAAGGCCCCGGCAACCAGCATCGTCCGCGGCGTGGTAGCTGGGTAGAGGAAGCGGCCGGTATCACCGATGATCCCGGCGTAGAGGGCACTGGCGGCCTGCTTGGGCAGCTTGAGTTCCTTGGCGAAGTGCTGGTAGAAGGCGTAGATCATCTCCGAACAGCTAGAAGCATCCGGTTCGACCCACATCAGGTCGCCAAAAGGTTCATCGTTCGGGTGGTGGTCGATCTTGATCAGCTCGTCTCCGTTGTTAAAGCGGCGATCATCAATTCGCGGAGCGTTGGCGGTGTCGGTAACGATCACCAGGGCGTCGTCGAAGGTCTCGTTATCAATCTCGTCCATCGTGCCGATCCAGTCGAAGCCCGGGATGTACTTGCCGACCACGTAGACCTGCTTGTAGGGGAAGGAGGCCTTCAGGATCTCGGCCAGCCCGACCTGGGAACCGATGGCATCCGGATCGGGACGCTGGTGCCGGTGAATGATGATTTTGTTGTACTTCTTAATTTGTGCAAAAATTGCTGCTAATTGATCAGCCATGATTGTTTACCCTCTTATCAAAAAATTATTCTAATAATTAAGTATACCAGTAATCGGCAAGCGGGCCAATCTTAAAAAACAAAATACCCCCCGCTTCTTTGGCGAGAGGTATTTTTTAGAAACTAATGGGCAACCATTAGTCCTTCTTGGCAGTGTCCATTGCGTGGCCACCGAAACCGTTCCGCAGTGCAGAAACGACCTTACCATCGAAGGAGTCGTCTTGCATTGAACGGAACCGTTGGCTTAATGCTTCGTAGATAACTGGCGTTGGTACTTGCTTGTCCATTGCATCCATCAGGGTCCAGTGAGCTTCACCAGAACTGTGCATCCGACCAGCGATCTTATCCAGGTGTGGGTCCTTTTCGAAGGCTTCTTGAGCCAGTTCCATCAGCCATGAACGGATAACAGAACCGTGGTTCCACATCTTGGCAACAGCAGCGTTGTCGTAGTCAAAGTCAGAAGCTTCCAGAACTTCGAAACCTTCACCCATGGCTTCCATCATCCCGTATTCGATGGCGTTGTGAACCATCTTGAGGTAGTGACCGGAACCAGCCTTACCAGTGTAGAGGTAACCGTCCTTTTCAGCAATCCCATCAAACAGTGGGGCAAGACGTTCGTTGAAGATATCTTCATCGTCCCCACCGATCATGAAGTTACCGTCCTTGAGGGCACCCTTCCAACCGCCTGAAGAACCGCAGTCGAAGTAGTGAATACCCTTTTCGGTGAACATGCGGTTGTGACGCATGGAGTCCTTCCAGAACGTGTTCCCACCGTCGATAACCGTGTCGTCGGCATCGAGCAGGTTGGCCAATTGGTCCATCGTGGAGTCAGTTGGCTTGCCGGCTGGAACCATAACCCAAACAGTCCGTGGTTGGTTAAGCTTCTTAACCATTTCTTCCAGGGTGTAGGCAGGTTCTGCACCGTAAGAAGCAGCTTCTTCAACTAACTTCTTATCAAGGTCAAAGGCAACCACTTGGTTGTCATTGCGCAACATGTTTTGGCAAAGGTGAATACCCATCTTACCTAAACCAATCAATCCGATTTGCATTAGATTTTCCCTCCTGTATTTACGGTCTCACTAAGGAAATGCAGCCCTCAGCAAGGGATAAGGACGCGTAAACGTCGTGTCTGAAAAATGGCCGGTAAGTGCATTAATCAAACGTCCGTTAAAAAGTTTCCCACTTTTTGCGGGATTAGTCAATTACTTTTCCTGATCGGCAGCGGAGTCAGCGGTAGAGTCGGCTGCAGAATCAGCAGCAGGCTCAGCACTGGCGACTTGATCGGCGGCAGATACCGGAGTAGCAGATGCGGCCGGTTGACTATCATTGTCTGCCTTACTATCGCTGGTCTTAACAACCCGCGCAATGGCTACCATGTCAAAGGTCAGGTAGATGCCTTCGCAGTCCAGAGTTACCGTCCTGTCAGTCTTGTTGATTGAGTCAATCTTTCCGTGAAGACGGCCGATGGTGACAACCTCATTACCGGGGTGCAGACTGCTCATCATATCTTGATGTTGCTTCCGTTGCTTCTGCTGTGGCCGAATCATGAAGAAGTACATCAGGGCAATCATCAACAGAATCAGAATGATCCCAGAGTAACTACTTGCCCCGGCACTAGCGGCACCTAAAATTCCAAAAGTTAAACTATTCACAGTAATATCCATCCCTTCAAAAATACTCAACAATAACTGTAACAAACTTTGTTATAAAAAGCCACTATTGGCCGCACTGTCTGGTAAATTTACGCAAGTCCGCTGATATTTGTCCCGCGGCAATCATTACTCGAATCCGGGCAAGCAATTGATTGATAGTAAACAGGTTGTGGAGAAGCAGATAGCGTTCCCCCACCGGCTGACTGGTAGTCAAAAGGTGGTGGATCGCCGCCCGAGAGACCCCGGCACGACAGGTTGGACAATTGCACCGGTCCGCAAGCACTTGACCGTCGCCGGCAAAACGCTCCCGATCGAGGGGCAGTCGGCCAAAGCCAACTATTGCGTTCCCCATAGCAGCTTCGCGTCCAGCCAGGTCGCTATCGATCAGGTCAAGGCCGCACAGCAATGCAGCAACCAACTGGTGGAGGTCCCCACTGGTCGGCAGGTAGCGCAGTTTAGTCGGCTCCATCATTCCCACCAATTCGTTAAGCAGGCGGACCTGCTCGGCCACCGGCACATCCGGAGTCACCCCCAGGATGCTATAACCAGACGCACCAGCAGGCACGGCAGTTAGGCTGGTCTGCCGGGCCCGTTTCAACCCGCCCCCGACCAATGGGGCCAGGTCACCGGCCAGGCAGGGATTCGATGTCAGCCAGCCATTCGTCTGCTCAACCGCCGCATTAAGGTCGTCGACGGGGGCAAAATAGGCGTCAGCGCGGGCAAAGCCGGTGGTAAGGTCAGCGCCCAACCCCCGCTGAATCGCCCGGGCATCTTGGGGCGTGTAGAACTTCAACTGCCCGCTGACCGGGTCATGAAAGCTGACCCCATCGTGTTTACGGCCGCGGGGCTTGGCCCATTGATAGGCCCGGTCGGCACCCGAGGCCGTCACCAGGATTCCGGACCAGCCCAAGAACGCGTGCAGGTCGCCTGGGTGGCTGGCGGTCAGCCAGTAGTCAATGGCATCCTGTTTGATGGCCTGAGCACCACATCCTGCAAGCTCCGCCGGGGTCAGGGTGGTTAGGGCACTCCCGGTTTGGACGACGGCAGGCGTGGTCAGCTGTCGTCCATTGACCGTCACCGTCCCGGTCCGCATCTCCTGGCAGTGATGGTTAATCTGAAAAGTTAACTTCTTCATCGTTTCATCCTTCATTTCTCCGTTGGGTAACTAATCCCCAAGTGCCGGTAAGCAGCCGGCGTGACCACCCGTCCCCGCGGTGTCCGGCTGATAAAACCGATCTGCAACAGGTAGGGTTCATACATCTCCTCGATCGTGTTGGTCTCCTCACCGATGTTGGCGGCGATTGTTTTCAGGCCGACCGGACCACCGTGGTAGTAGTTGATCATCGTCAGCAGCATCTTACGGTCGATCTCGTCTAGTCCCTGCCGGTCTACCTGCAGCAGGTCAAGGGCCTTGCTGACGGTGGCAGAGTCGATACTTGGCTTGCCAGCCACCTGGGCAAAGTCACGAACCCGCTTGAGCAGACGATTGGCGATCCGGGGCGTCCCCCGCGACCGCAGTGCCAGCTCGTGGGCCCCCTCGTCTTCAATCTGGGTGTTAAAGATCTTAGCCGACCGGAAGATGATTCGCTTAAGCTCGTCCTGGTTATAGTAACTCATGTGCGCAACGATCCCAAAGCGGTCCCGCAGCGGAGCAGACAGCATCCCGGCCCTAGTGGTTGCCCCAATCAGGGTGAAGGGTGGTAGTGGAAAATGAACCGGGTGGGCGGTTGGCCCCTCCCCGACTACGATGTCGATGTAGTAGTCCTCCATCGCCGAGTAGAGCATCTCCTCGACCACCTTGGGTAGGCGGTGAATTTCGTCGATGAAGAGGACGTCACCGGGCTTGAGTTCGTTGAGCATGGCCACCAGGTCACCGGGCTTCTCGATCGCCGGCCCACTGGTGGTCTTGATGTTAACCCCCATCTCGTGGGCAATCACCATTGCCAGGGTCGTCTTCCCCAAGCCCGGTGGCCCATACAGCAGGACATGGTCAAGGGCCTCTTCACGTGCCTGGGCCGCCTGGATATAGACACTCAGCTCACGCTTGATTTTGGTTTGACCGATGTAATCCCGCAGGCGTTGCGGCCGCAACGTCAGCTCGATCTGCTCTTCCTCATCATCTTGTGAGTGATCGGACATCAGTCCATGATCCTCAGCCATCTAATCGCCTCCTCACTAGTTAATCAGCGCCAATGCCTGGCTCAGGTACTCCTGGGTGGTATTGGCGTCGGTCTTAAGCAATTGCTTCTTGATGCGCTTGACCTCCCGTTCCTTGTAGCCTAGGGCCGTCAGGGCATCCAGTGCATCCTGGAGGGCCGGATTATCGGTTTCCGCCGGGGCGGCCGGGGTCAGCAGGGTATTACTAGTCATGCCGGCCACCTTATCCTTGAGATCAAGGACAATCTGTGAGGCCGTCTTCTTGCCGATTCCCGGGAACTTAGTTAGGTAGCCGACGTTATCGTTAGCAATCGCGTCGATCAACCCCTGGTGGTCGGGGTTAGCCAAGATCGCCAGGGCACTCTTGGGCCCGATCCCGGAGACGTTGATCAGCTGTAAGAAAAGCTGCTTCTCGGCCCGGTCGACGAAGCCAAACAGGGTAATTGCGTCGTCACGTACGGCCTGATAGACATAGATTAGGACCTTCTTTGCCGGGTCCTCCTGGAAACGATAGGGGTTAGCCACGAATAGCTGGTAGCCAACCCCGCTAACCTCCAAAACAACATACTGGGGGGTCACACTAGTAACCAGCCCCGTCAAATATTCATACATTGATTTCAACCTACTTTTCACTAAAATTCATGGTCGTCAAACTCGTCGGCAAACGGGGTATGGCTGTCCTGAATCCGCTTAAACATCTTTTCCAGGTCCGAGTCGTTGAAGTGAACCGTTACCGGACGCCCGTGGGGACAGTTAAAGGGATTCTCGCACTTGGGCAGGCGGCGTAAGAGGGCCCTGGCCTCACGATCGTCGAGGTGGTGGTTGGCCTTAATCGCCCGCTTACAGCTCATCATGATTGCCGTCTTCATCCGGAAATCTCGGACGGTGATCTTGCCGTCCTTGATCAGCCACTCGATAATTTCCCGTGCAGTATCCTCCTCTTGCCCCTCCTTGAACCAGGTCGGGTGGGAACGCAAGATAAAGCTGTTCTGCCCGAACGGTTCCAGGTTTAACCCTACCCCGGCCAGGGTGTCGAGGTGGTGGTTGATGGTCATCGCATCGACCGTCGAGTAGTTTAGGACCAGCGGGACCAGAAAGGCCTGCTGGGCACTGCTGACCTGGCCGATCTCCTTGCGAAACCGTTCATAGTTGATCCGCTCCTGGGCGGCGTGCTGGTCAACAATGTAAAGACCATCGCCGGCCTGGGCCAGGAGGAAGGTCCCTTGGAGCTGGCCGATGTACTGGAGGTCAGGAAAGCGCCGCTTGGACTCATCGCTCTTATCATGGACGTCGAGCTCTATGTTCTTCGCCGACCCTGGGCGGATGTTTGTGGCCGGTGCATCCAAGGGGTGACCAAACGGCTGGGCCGTCTCCTCATCCTGGTAGCGCCGATCAAAGGCCCGCATGGCCGGACTGTCTAATTCGCCAACATGGTGGATAACCACTGGGGCCGCCACCTGACTGTCGTCGGCATCGGCGTCAGCTGGACCATTGTTAGGGCGTATGGCCGGCTTGGTACTCTGGGGAGCCGCCTCGTCAGGCCTAGGGTTAGGCGCACTACTAACCTGATAGTGACCGGCCGCCTCATTCAGGCGCTGGTCAAGGGCGGCAATTTCGTCGGCACTTGGTCCAAACGCGTCCGGACTAATATCGGGAATCAAGTTCTCACTAGCAATTCGTTGACGAATCGTCCTGGCAATCAGCTTGGTCAGCTGGGCTTCCTTGCTCAGCCGGACTTCCCGCTTGGCCGGGTGGACGTTCACGTCAACCAGGACCGGGTCCAGATCAATGTTGACCACCGCAATTGGATAGCGACCGACCATCAGCTTGGACTCATACCCCTGGATGATCGCCTTGGTCAACTCAAAATTACGGATATAACGGTGGTTGATGGTAATCGTGATGTACTGACGCGAAGCCCGGGTCAACTCGGGCAGCGACACGAAACCACTGACTGTGAAATCATCGTCTTGCCCCGCGATCGGCAGCATCTTGCGCCCGGCCTTGATACCATAGATGGCCGCGATGACCTGCTGGAGGTTATCATTACCGGCCGAACGAAAGATCTCCTTGCCATTATGGGTGAAACTAAAGGCCACGGCCGGATTAGCCAGGGCCAGGCGGTTGATGATGTCGGTGATCCGGGTCAGTTCCGTCTGGGGTGACTTGAGGTACTTCAGCCGGGCCGGCGTGTTAAAGAAGAGGTCGGTGACCCGGACATCGGTCCCCTGCCGGGCAGCGGCTGGTTTCTCCTCCAAAGTCTTACCGCCGCGAATATGGATTTGGGTGCCAGCATCTTGGCCCGCCTGGGCGGTTACCATCTTGACATCGGCAACGGAGGCAATGCTGGGCAGGGCCTCTCCCCTAAACCCCATCGTCTGCACCTTGAAGAGGTCTTTGCGGCTAGCAATCTTGCTGGTGGCGTGCCGCTGAAAGGCCAGCTGAACGTCGTCGCTGGCGATCCCGTCGCCGTCATCAATCACCCGGATGCTATCGAGGCCGGCGTTCTCCACAATAATGTCGACCCGCTGACTGTGGGCGTCCAGAGCATTCTCAACCAGTTCCTTAACGATCGAGGCCGGACGCTCAATCACCTCCCCGGCCGCAATCTGGTCAGCTAGGACGGTGTCTAGTTCATGAATCTTTCCCACATTATTCGCCTCATTTCAGTTTTTCCTGCCACTGGTAGATCTGGTTCATTACCTCCATCGGGGTCATCCCCATTAAGTTGAGCTCTTTGAGCTGGTGAAGGATCTTGTCCCCCTTGCTCGACCGGCTCTTCTTCGGGGCTGGAGCAAAGAGCTCCATCTGTCCGTTGGCGTCAACCGTCGGGGCCGGAGCACTACTAGTGGAATTCAACGCCGTGGACGATTCTTCAACCCGGTCGGACTGTGGCGTCGGTTCATAGACCGCGGCCTTCTCCTTGGCCGGGGTCGGCAAGCCAGTCGACTTCTTCTCCAGCTTCTGGAGGATCTGGTCGGCCCGCTTCAGCAACGTGTCAGGCATCCCCGCCAGCTTGGCGACGTGGATCCCATAGGATTTGTCTGCTGGCCCGGCACTGACCTTGTGGAGAAAGACCAGTTCACCGTTCTTCTCGGTTGCTCCAACGTGGACGTTCTTCAGCCGGGGCAGGGTGTCCTCTAAAGCAGTCAGCTCGTGATAGTGGGTTGAAAAGAGGGTCTTGGCCCGGACGTGTTGGTGCACATACTCGATGATTGCCTGGGCTAGGGCCATCCCGTCGTAGGTTGCAGTCCCCCGCCCGATTTCATCGAAGAGGATCAGGCTACGGTCAGTCGCGTGGATAAGGGCGTTGTTGGCCTCCATCATCTCGACCATGAAGGTACTCTCCCCGGAGATCAGGTCGTCAGCCGCCCCGATCCGGGTGAAGATCTGGTCGAAGATCGGCAACTCAGCCGACTTGGCCGGCACGAAGCAGCCCATCTGAGCCATCACCGCCGTCAGGGCGAGCTGGCGCATGTAGGTGCTCTTCCCGGACATGTTAGGCCCGGTGATCAGTAAAATATCAGTCTGATCGTCCATCATAACGTCGTTGGGGACATATTCCTGGTGCCCCATGAACTTTCTCAACGACCGGATGCCGGCCCTCCTTGATCTTCAGGGTATGGCCGGTGTTCATCTTCGGTCGTACGAAGTGGTAGTCCTCACTGACTACCGCGAAGCTTTGCAGGACGTCCAACTCAGAGAGGGCCTGGGCCAGCTTCTGCAGCCGCTTGATCTCCCTTTTGACCCGTTCCCGGATGTCGACGAAGAGGTCGTACTCCAAGGCGGTCGACTTCTCCTGGGCCCCCATGATCAGGGCCTCCTTCTCCTTCAGCTCCGGGGTGGAGAAGCGCTCGGCGTTTACCAGGGTCTGCTTGCGTTCGTAACGGTCCTTGGGAATCTTACTTAGGTTGACCTTGGTGACCTCGATGTAGTAGCCAAAGACGTGGTTATAGCCAATCTTCAGGTTGTTAATCCCAGTGGCCTCCCGCTCATGAGCCTGGAGGTCCGCAATCCATTGCTTACCGTTATTCATCGCGTCCCGGTACTGGTCGAGCTGCTTGTTATAGCCCGCCTTGATCAGGCCACCATCGGTAACGGCGATCGGGGGGTCGTCGACAATGGCGGAATCAATCAGACTAGCCACGTCTCCCAGGGGGTCGAGGCGCTTCTCTAGCGATTCAAAGACCGGGGAATCCAGCGTCTCCAGGACATACTTAATCTTGGGTACCTGCATCAGGGAGGTCTTGAGCTGGATTAGGTCCCGGCCGTTGACGCTCCCGTAGGCTACCCGACCGGCGAGCCGTTCCAGGTCATAGACCTTGATCAGTTCCTGTTGGAGGTTACTGCGCTCAAAGTAATGATCGAGGAGTTCTTGAACCTTGTCCTGGCGCTCGTTAATCTGATCCTTATCAATCAGTGGTCGATCCAGCCACCGTTTCAACAACCGACTCCCCATCGCGGTTTTTGTCTCGTCTAGTAACCAGGAAAGGGTTCCCTGACGCTTACCGCTACGCATGTTGGTCATCAACTCCAGGTTAGTCTTGGAGTAATGGTCAATCTTCATGAAGGCACTCGGCTGGTAGGCCACTGCCCGTTGCATATGAGCCAGCGACCGTTTCTGGGTGGTCAGCAGGTAGGACACCAGTAGGGCCACCACGTGTTGCTGGTCAGTCGATGCCAGGTCTTGGGTCAGGTAACTAACCTCAGCATTCTTGAGGATCGTCGGTTGGTGGGACTGCAGGATGTTACGCTTGGTCAGCTGATCGGTCAGCCCATCCGGCAACTGGCCATCGACGACCGTCTCCTTGCTGCGCAGGTTGACCAGCTCGTTGACAATCGCACTGATGCTGTCGAGGGTCGTAGTCTTCAGTTCCCCAGTCGAAAGATCGGTATAGGCCAGGCTGAATTTGCCCTGCGTCGCGCTGATCGCCGTCAGGTAGTTGTTCTGCCGGGCGGCATCCCCGCTCAGGTCCATCCGAGTACCCGGGGTAACCAGGCGGGTAACCGCTCGTTTAACCATTCCCTTGGCCTTCTTGGGGTCCTCCATCTGCTCACAGATGGCGACTTTGTAGCCCTTATCGATCAGGATGTCGACGTAGTTTTCCACTGCCCGGTGCGGAACACCACACATTGGAATCGGGTTCTTGGCACTGTGATTGCGGGTCGTCAGGGTCAGCTCCAGTAACTGGGCCCCCTTCACCGCATCATCGTTGAAGAGCTCGTAGAAGTCACCTAGGCGGTAGAACAGGAAGGCGTCCGGGTACTGGTCCTTCACCTTTTGGTATTGTTCCATCATCGGTGTCTGTTTTTTCGTCAAAAGTCTCACCTCATCAAATATTCACTAATTAAATAATACGGCTGATCATTATTTTTACGCGTTTGACACATAGTTTAATTATATTTTCTGCCCCCATTCGGTGCAAGTAAACTACGCCGAATAAAAAAAGAACTGGGGGCACCCCCAATTCTTCTTACTTGGCATAGTCGACTGCACGTACCTCACGAATAACAGTCACCTTGATGTGCCCCGGATACTCAAGCTGCTGTTCAACCTGCTGCTTGATATCATGGGCCAGGGTGGTGGCTTCCAAGTCCGAAATCTTCTTCGGCTTGACGATTACGCGCAGCTCACGGCCTGCCTGAATTGCGTAACTATGGTCAACACCATCGTAATTATTTGCTATGCTTTCCAGCTTCTTTAGGCGCTGGATATACTGCTCAAGCGATTCGCTCCGGGCACCAGGCCGGGCGCCAGAAATGGCATCCGCTGCCTGAACCAGGACCGCAATGATCGAGGATGGAGCAACGTCGCCGTGGTGGGAGGCGATCGTGTTGATGATCACCTTGTTCTCCTTATACTTACGTGCCAGTTCCACTCCCAGTTCGACGTGAGAGCCATCAACCTCGTGGTCAACGGCTTTTCCAATGTCGTGAAGCAGGCCAGCCCGCTTGGCCAAGGTGACATCTTCACCCAGCTCAGCGGCCATGATACCGGCTAGCTTAGCCACCTCAATCGAGTGGTTAAGGACGTTTTGCCCGTAACTAGTCCGGTATTTCATCCGGCCAACCGTCTTAATCAGGTCCGGGTGCATGGAATGAATTCCCAGGTCAAAGAGGGCCTGTTCACCGGTCTCACGAAGCTGAGCATCCATCTCCTTACGTGCCTTCTCAACGGCTTCCTCAATCCGGGCCGGGTGGATCCGCCCGTCCTGGATCAACTTCTCCAGGGCGATCTTGGCGATTTCCCGCCGGACGGGATCAAAGCCACTCAATACCACCGCCTCGGGAGTGTCGTCGATGATCAGATCAATTCCGGTCAGGGTCTCCAGGGTCCGAATGTTGCGACCCTCACGGCCAATGATTCGGCCCTTCATGTCGTCATTCGGCAGGTTAACCACCGAAACGGTTGCCTCAGAAACCACGTCAGCGGCACTGCGCTGGATCGCCTCAACGATCAGTTTCTTGGCGTTCCGGTCAGCCGTCAATTCAGCCTCTTGCTCGCTATCTCGAATCATTACTTCACGCTCGGTCTTCAACCGATCTTTCATTTCACTTAATAATTGCTGCTTGGCATCCTCATGAGACATCTCGGCAACCTTTTCTAATTCCTGCTGCCGTTGTTCCACCAATGCCGTGGCCTTTTTCTGTGATTGATGAAGTTGTTCCGTTCGTTGGTCAAGCTTGTGTTCACGCGCCCCAACCGTGTTCTCACGCTTCTCTAAAGCGTCATCCTTGCGGTCAAGAGAGGTTTCGCGTTGCAAAAGCCGGTCCTCCTGACGCTGGATTTCGTTGCGCCGCTGTTTGAGTTCGTCCTCAACGCTTTCGCGATAGCGGTGACTGTCCTCCTTAGCCTCCAGGATGGCCTCCTTTTTCGCCGTTGCCGCCTTTTTCTTGGCGTCCGCAATAATGCCAGCGGCGTCCTGGTGAGCTTCCTCAATCTGTTTCTCAAAGGAAAGCTTACGAACCGCATAGCCGATAATAATCCCGACAACCATAGCAAGCGCGGCGAAAATTAATACGTTCATCATTTCACCTCCGCTTCAACTATTCTGTTGTTGGTTAATTAAATTAATTTCACCGTGTCATGTTAAAACATCACACAAATTAAATTGTAAGCTTGCCCAAGATGGGTGTCAACCACTGAATGCATTTGGACTTTAAAAAGAGAGGACTGGCCACGGCCAATCCCTCATTATCTACAACAAGCTACTTTTTGCTTGCCTCTTCAATTGTCTCCTGCTTCTATTCACCAGGCTGGTCCGCGTCATCCTTATCCTTGGAATTCTCTAGTGGAGCCATCCCATAGGCAACCCGCACCTTGTTCATCAACTCAGCCATCTGATCAGGGTGGTCAGCTAACCACTTCTTGGCGTTTTCACGCCCCTGGCCAATTCGGTCACTACCGTATGAGTACCAGGCACCACTCTTGTTGACGAGATCTTTTTCAACCGCCATGTCGAGGAGCTCACCGGCCTTGGAGATTCCCTCACCATACATGATGTCAACCTCGCAACGTTTGAACGGTGGCGCAACCTTGTTCTTGACGATCTTGACCTTGGTCCGGTTACCGATGACGTCGGTACCGTTCTTGATCTGTTCGGCCCGGCGAATCTCCATTCGAATCGTGGAGTAGAACTTGAGGGCCCGACCACCAGTCGTCGTCTCAGGGTTACCAAACATCACCCCAACCTTTTCACGGATCTGGTTGATGAAGATCGCAATGGTCTTGGTCTTGTTGATCTCACCGGAGAGCTTCCGCAGGGCCTGTGACATCAGCCGTGCCTGCAGACCAACGTGGGCGTCCCCCATCTCGCCTTCGATCTCGGCCCGGGGAACCAACGCAGCTACTGAGTCAACCACAACTAGGTCAACCGCCCCACTAGAGATCAGGGCATCGGCGATCTCCAGCCCCTCTTCACCGGTATCTGGCTGGGAGAGGAGGAGGTTATCAACGTCGACCCCGAGGGCCTCGGCATACTGTGGATCCAGGGCGTTTTCGGCATCAATGTAGGCCGCCGTGCCGCCCTGGCGCTGAACTTCTGCCACCGCGTGTAGGGCAACCGTTGTCTTCCCAGAACTCTCGGGGCCGTAAATCTCAACGATCCGGCCACGTGGGTATCCACCAACTCCCAGTGCCTTGTCAATCGCCAATGAGCCACTGGAAATCGTCGCGATCTTCATATCGGCAGCATCCCCCATCCGCATGATGGAGCCCTTACCGAAATTCTTTTCGATCTTTCTGATGGCAACATCTAGTGCTGCCTTTCGCTGATCAGCCAAATCAAAATTCCTCCTTTACATCGAAATGTCCGATAACTAATGATACCAGTTTTCCATAAAAAAACAAGAAAAATGCGAACAGCGGTTCGATTATTTCTGTAGTGCCCGGTAAAGCATCTGTAGTCCCGCCTGGACACTCCGCTGACGAACCGCCTGTCGGCCGCGGTAAGCACCGAGGTGAAGCAACCTGGTCGTCGTTGGCTGGCCGGAGATCGCCAGACCAACCCAGACGGTTCCGGCTGGCTGCCCCTCCAGACTGTCCGGACCGGCCACACCAGTAAAACCTAGGCCAACCTGGACACCAAGCCGTTGCCGGCTCCGCTCAGCCATCTGCGCCGCCGTTTGGGCACTGACGACCCCGTGTTCGGCGATGACCTGGTGATCAATCCCCAACAGCTCTTCCTTGGCCCGGGCCGCGTAAGTTACGAATCCACCGTCAAAAACGTTGGAGGCACCGGGAACCGAGCAGATCGTGCTCTGAAACATCCCGCCAGTCAGGCTCTCTGCGGCCGTCAGCCGCCACCCTCGGTCCCGCAGCTGGTCAACCACCACCGCGGCCAGGCGGCAGTCATCACCAACGCCAAAGAAGTACGGCGCCTCCTCTTTGACGATTAGCGCCTGGGCCGTATCCAGCAAGTGATTGGCGGCAGCCCGCGGTTGATTACGGACGGTCATCCGCACCTGGATCGCATCCGACTGGACATATGAGGTGATCATCACCCCGCTCAGGTCAGCGGTCACGTCAGCAATCTCATCCATCAGCTGTGACTCCGACCGCCCAAAGAAATTCAGGGTTCGGCTGGTGATCTGTACACGCTGGCCCACGATCTTGGCCAGACGCGGCATAACCTCCCCGGTGACCATCGGGACGAACTCACGTGGTGGCCCTGGTAAGACAACCAGGCGATGGCCATCATGCTCGTACCAGCTGCCCAAAGCCAGACCAACAGAATTGGCTAGTGGCTCACCACCCGTCAGGCACTTGGCCTGCTGGATGTTCTCCGGCATCATCGGCTGATGACGCTGGGCAAAGGTCCCCTGAATCCACTGCCAGTGGTCAGAGTCAACCGTCAACTTGACCCCCAAGGCCTGAGCCACGGCCGCCAGGGTCACATCATCGGCGGTTGGCCCTAGTCCCCCACAGACAAAGACCAGCGGTGACCGTTGCCAGGCCGTCCGAATTGAAGCAACCATTAATTCCTGCCGGTCCGGAATCGCCAACTGACGATCCGCCGTGATCCCCAGTGTCCCCAGCTGCCGGGCGAGGAACGGTGCGTTGGTGTTCACAATTTGGCCAAGCACGATCTCCGTGCCAACCGATATAATCTCAGCATCCATTTTATCCACCCCTATATAGTTAATACGTAAATTATAACTTGCCGTATCAAAAAAAGCTGGGAGAAAATCTCACCAGCTTGATAATTTTTACTTAAAACCATCGGAGAAGACGCCCCGCCCCTGGATGAAGTAGTCCACCCCGGAGTAAACCGTGAAGAACAGGCAGATGTAGAGCATAATCTGCCCAAACGGGATCCCCCAGATGGCAAAGATAACGTTGTTGAGCAGCAGAAAAATGATGGCGATGAACTGAGTCGTCGTCTTGATCTTCCCCGGCATCTTGGCCGCCAGCACGATCCCACTCTGTTCAACTAACAGTAGCCGAAGACCGGTTACCGACAGCTCACGCCAGATAATAATTGTGGTAACCCAAGCGGGAACCACCTGACTACCGGTTAGAACGATAAAGGCGGTCATGACCAGGAGCTTGTCGGCCAGCGGGTCGGTAAACTTACCGAAGTTGGTCACCAGGTGGTCACGCCGGGCGATCCGGCCGTCAAGGTTATCGGTAATCGTCGCCGCAATGAAGAGGATTGCTGCAATCAGCTGGGTAACCGGAATGGTAGCGCCCCAGAAGGTTACGCTGCCCCAGGATAACGGAACTACCATTAACAACAAGAAAAAGGGAATGATAATCAACCGTACAACGGTCAACTTATTAGGTAAATTCAAGGTCTACTCCTCCAATTATCGTGTCTGCGTATTCGTCTGCTGACGGTTATTGACGTTTGAGGTTGCCGTCGTAGACTGCCGGTTAGCGGTGTTTGTCTGACTAGCCACACTACTGTTGTTCGTCACCCGTTGGCTACTGCTGGTGCTTGTCACACTGCTCGACGAGGACGTTGAGCTACTGCCCTGCTGGCTCCCGAAGTTGATCGTCACCGTCCGGGTATTCTGGTAACGGCCGTTATCGGTGAAATCGATCGTCTGGTTGTCGATCCTTAGCTTGGTGGCCCGGGCATTACCAACTGTGATGACTAGACTGGTGGTATCCCTGCCCACCTTAATCTTGGTCTTGTCGTTGGCGTTTAGGGTCCGGTTCAACAGGTCGTTGTCGTTAGCCCGTACCTGCATCCAGGCCCGATCAGTCGGGTTAATCTGCAGGGTAGTGTCGGCCTTCAGCTTATCAGCCGTGTAGGTAACACTGTTCCCGCTGCGACTGGTCTGCTTGAGCTTAAGTGCCGCTACGGCCGGCTTCTTGGTTGCCTTCTTACTGGATGAGGAGGCCTTCTTCCGGCTCTCACCCGAAACGGAGACGGAACTGTTGTCGATCCGCGTTGAGGAGTCCCGGTGACTCCGGGCAATCGCGGTGAACCAGATGGCCGCCAGAACCAGGATGATCACCACGGTAATGATGATCGTTGGCACGTACTTACGACTCTTGCTGACCTGGTTGCCAATGGTCTTATGCTGACTAGCCCGCGATTCCACCGCCTGGGCAATGTGGTCGGAGTACTCAGCCGTCTTGGCCTTGGGAAGGTCATCCTCATACTCCTTAAGTAGGTCATCCCCGTCTAGGCCGACCGTATTGGCATACTGCTTGACAAAGGCCCGTACGTAGAAATCCCCGGGCAGCTCATCAAATTTTTCATCCTCAATTGCGATCAGGTATCGCTTCTGGATCTTGGTGATCTGCTGGAGGTCATCGAGCGTGTACCCCTTGGCCTGGCGGGCCGCTTGTAGCTTCTTACCAATCTCAACATGCTTTTGTTCGCTATTGTTTTCACTCATTAGCCTATCTCCATTTTGTTTATTCGCTTATCCTTGGACATTATATCATGTTCTCTTCAGAACTGAAGTTAAGAAAAGGTATCGTTACTGGTGATGGGGAACCACCTGGTAAACCGAAATGCCCTGCGGATTGATGAAATCTGCCGCCACCTGGTAGAGGTCATCTAAGGTGATGGACTTTAAGGCCTGGATCTCATCCATCAAGTTAGCCCCGTCGAAGAGCTGGCCGGCGTAACGGTTAGCAATGGCCTCCGGTGAGTCCAGCAGACCGATCAGGCGGCCGAGTTCGGCCCGCTTAATCCCGGTAAACCGGGTCCGCGCCGCATCAATCTGCTTATCGGCACTCTCTAGGATGGCCACGACCTCATCAGCAAAGCGCTCCATCTGATCAGTGTTCGAGCTGAAGTAGGCAAAATGAAAGCCACGTTGCATCTCGAAGTTGTAGCCAAAGGAATCATCAAGTACTTCATTATTGTAGAGACGAAGGTAGTTATCAGACGTGTCATCGAAAAGGACGTCCAAGAGCAGGTCCACGGCCAGCTTGTAGTGCAAGCGTGCCCGTCCATCGGTAAACTGCTTGATTCCCCGCAGGCCGACCATCACCTTGGGCCGGGCAATATTCATCGTCAGCGACCGGAAGGGAATGACATCGTGGGCGGTTGGGTCGTTTAGTTCAAACAGGCGTCGTGGTGTCTCCGCTGGCAAGAAGTTCTTGGCCCCCTGGTTCTGGTCAATCCAGGACAGGGTTTCCTCTGGATCCAGGTTACCAACAATGAAGAGATTCATATTGGTTGGCTGGTAGAAGGTCCGGTAGCTCTGCATCAGGACTTCTGGCGTGATTTGACTGATTGACTCCACCGTTCCCGCAATATCAATTCGCATCGGGTCATGGGGGTAGAGGTTACCGATCAGGCCTAAATAGAGGCGCCAGTCGGCATCATCGTCGTACATCTTGATCTCCTGGCCGATGATTCCCTGCTCCTTTTGCACTGTCTGAGCAGTGAAGTAGGGATCCTGCACAAAGTCGAGGAGGACGTTCAGGTTTTCGTGAAGATGGCTGGTCGTCGAAAAGAGGTAGCTGGTCTGGGTAAAACTGGTGTAGGCATTAGAATCCGCCCCCAGTTTGCCAAAGAGGTCAAAGGCGTCGTGGTCGGCTTTTTCAAACATCTTGTGTTCGAGGAAGTGGGCCACCCCATCAGGCACCAGGACCGGGTCCTCTTCATGATATGGGATGAAGTGGTTGTCGATTGAGCCAAAATCCGTCGAGAAGGTCGCGTAGGTCTTCTGAAAGCCCGGCATTGGCAGGAGCTGAACGAGCAGTCCGTTGGCCAAACGCCGCCGGTATATGATCCGATTAAATTCTTGATACGTTTGTCTATCCATCTGTTTATTTCTCACCACTCAATAAATAAGTCGCCTGCATCTTCACCAGCTGGGCCACCCGGGAAACGTCATCAGCAGTCACCGCATTAATCTTATCGGTCACCGCCGTTTCCGGTGGCAGGTCAAGTAGGGCCCGCAGGAGCTGGCGACCCAGGATGTTATTAGCTAGGTCGTGACTGGCCCGGTACTGGTTGATCAGGCTGTCCTGAACCTCCGCTAGCTGTTCAGCACTAAACTTCCCTGCACAGAGTTCGGCCAGTTGTTGAGCAATCAGGTCCGTCACCCGCTGGGCATCGACCGCCTGGATCCCCGTCTGGACTCCCAAGAAGCCGGTAAACGGTAGGAGCCGGCTGGTCGCGTAATATGCCAGGCTGGCCTTCTCCCGAACGTTGGTGAAGAGCTTGGAGTATGGCGTACCGCCAAACAAGCCGTTGAAGACCAGGCCGGCGTAATAATTCTGGTCATGGTAGTAGACCGGCAACTGGTAACCCAGGTTGAGTTTGGCCTGGACAACCGGTTGGTGCTCCACCTTGCGTCGCACGGCTGGATGAGGCGGCTGTTGGTAATAAGGTGAAAGCGACGATACTGCCCGGCTGCTAAACGGCAGCTGACTAATTTCATCGCGAACCCCTGCTGGATCTACGTCGCCAAGCACAAAGATGTCGACCCGGTCGCGATCCACCATGTCCTGGTAAACGGGGACGAGGTTCTGGGCCGTCAAGTTAGCGAGGTCCGCCACCCGGCCAAAGCTCGGCACCCGCAAGACGGCCTCATCCGGGTAGTAGAGATTCATCAGCTGGCGGTTGGCGTAGAACTGCTTGTCATCATACAGGGCGGTGATGGTTTGCCGGAGGTTATGGGCCTGAATCCGGAAGGTCGGACCATCGAACTCATTATCGTCGATCAGGGGATGGAAGAGAATCTCATTGATCAGGTCCACCACCTGGGCGAAGAGGTTCGTTCCCGCAATCTGGTCGTTGACAAAGCTGGCCCGGAGCCGAACCGTGTGCAGGCGGCCGACCCGACCGACTCCCATGCCCACATAGGCCCCGTAGAGCTTAGCCAGCTGCCGTGCCAGGGCCGTCTGGGTCGGGTAGCGGTGGGTGCTGGTCTCCAAAAGATTAGCCAACAGGTTACGGGCCGTTGCGTTATCGCGGGTCTGGGACGTGGTAAAAGTAATTAGAACATGCGTCATCTTAAATTGCTTGGTGGGAATAACGTGGAGGGCCACGCCACTGGCAAGATCAAAGTGCACTGTCAATGTTCTCCTTTCCGTTCGGGCAAACGCTTGTTAATCGGAATCGCGCTCACCATTTTTGCCGAATTAGTCATACTGATTAATGATACGTTAAACCGGCCCAAATTACAAACGGATCCCGGTATTTCGGGGGAAATCAACTAAAAAAGCTGGGGGAATTTCTTTCCGCCAGCTTTATCCATGTTAATTATTGTCAGGGCCGAGGAAGGTGCTGTCCATCCCAAACCACTTCTCGTTGATCTTCTTCAACTGACCATCGCGCTGGAGGTGACCGAGACCGTCATTAATCTTGCGGCGCAGCGTCTTGTCGCCCTTCCGCATCCCAACGGCGAAATATTCAACCGGGAACTGCTTGTTGACATCAACCCGGTAGGCGCCAGGGTCCTTCTGGTGCTTGACGTAGTAGTTGGCGTAGACCTCATCCATCAAAATCCCCTGAATCCGCCCAGCGTTCAGGTCAATGAAGGCGTTTGGGAAAGTGTCATACATGACCGGGGTCTTGTCCTTGATCTTGTCCTTCAATAGCTTTGGGTGTTCGTTTAGGACCGTGTCCCCGGTTGACCCAGTCTGCACCCCGAGGGTCTTGCCCTGCATGTCGTCGAGGTTGTTAATGCGGTCGCGCTTCAACGTCACCAGGACCTGCCGATTCGCCAGGTAGTCGCGGGAGAAGGCCACCTTCTTGCGCCGGCTAGCGTTGACGGAGTACCCGTTCCAAAGAAGGTCAATCGTCCCGTTCTTCAACTCGGTCTCCTTCATTGACCAGTCGATCGGTTGGAAGTCGACCTTGATCCCGTACTGCTTGAAGACGGCTCGGGACAGGTCGACGTCGTAGCCGACCAGCTTCCCGTTCTTTTGCCGAAAGCCCATCGGCACGAAGCTATCGTCGAGGCCGACAATGACCTTCTTGCGGCGTTCAATCCGTGACCAGGTATCCTGGTGGTTGGCCCGCGTCGTGACACTCTCGCATCCGGTCAGGCACAGGGTGGGGATCAAAAGCAGCAGTAGTAGCCAGATTGCTTTGAACTTTTTCATACGCGTCCCCTCCCCTTCTATGCCTGCTTCTTGTCAACATCCTGGATCTGGTCGAAGGACTTGTCGAGGGCCTTGACCTTCAGGATGTCGTCGGCGATCTCGTTGGCAAAGTCGAAATCGTGGGTCACGACCAGCTGGGTCATCCCGTCCTTCTTGAGGCCCATGATGATCTTGGCGACCTCCTTGCGCATCTCCGGATCCAGGGCGGAGGTTGGCTCATCGTAGCAGAGGATCTTTGGACTCATCGCCAGGGCCCGGGCGATGGCCACCCGTTGCTTCTGCCCACCGGACAGTTGCCAGGGATAGAGGTCGCCCTTGGTGTTCAACCCTAATTCCTCCAGCAGGCCCCGGGCATCCGCCTCTGCTTCCTCCTTGGACTTCTTCAAGACCAAGATCGGCGCCAGCGTAATGTTTTCCATCACGGATAAGTTGGGAAAGAGGTTATAATCCTGGAAGACCACCCCGATCACCCGGTCGGATTCCGCCGTCCCTTGGGGGTCAAAGGGCTGACCGTCGATCAAGAACTCTCCTTTGTCGGCCGTCTCCAAACCCGTAATGCATCGCAAGAGGGTCGTCTTCCCGGCCCCGGACGGACCGACGATGCTGAGGATCTCGCCATCCTTAACCGTTAAGCTAACGTTGTCTAAAATGACCCGATCACCAAAACTCTTGTATAAATTCTTAACTTCTAACATTGGCAATTCCTCCTACTTTACTTGAAGTATGAATAACGTTGTTCAACCTTCCGCAGAACCAAAGTACAGATTCCTACCAGGATCAGGTAGATCACGGCCACCAGGAGCAGCGGTACCAGGGTAACGTCCCGGGCAGTGGCAACGTTGCCGGCACGCAGTAGGTCGCCCAGCCCGATGACATAGACCAATGAGGAGTCCTTGACCAGGTTGATGACTTCGTTTCCGATGGATGGGATGACGATCTTGACCACTTGGGGGATCACGATCTTACGCAGGGTCTGCCAGTAGCTTAGTCGCAGGACCCGGGCCGCTTCAAACTGCCCCTCGTCGATGGCCTGGAAACCACCCCGGAAGATCTCAGCGAAGTAGGCTGCATAGTTTAAGATGAAGGCCACCAGGGCGGCATCGTAACGCTGGAAGACGATTCCGATGATCGGTAGGCCATAGAACACGAAGATCAGTTGAAGTAGTAACGGCGTCCCCCGCATCAACCAGACATAAATTTCAAGGATCCATTGGAGGGGCCGGATCTTGGAGATCAGTCCCAGACTAACCAGGATCCCCAGCGGTAGCGAACAAACCAGGGTCCAGAAGAAAATTTGCAGGGTCAACCCCGCTCCCTGTAATAATGATGGCAAAATCTCAGTAACGTATTGCATATCAAGTCCTCCTTCATCTTCAAGCGCCAAACGATAATAAACAAAAAGCCCCCTAGGACCGAAATCCTAGAGGACGAATCAATCGTGGTACCACCCCATGTTCGCGGCCACCTCGCAGCGGCCACCTCGGTAAGTTCAATTTTGAAGCCGTTAAACAAAAAACGCCCCCGAGCCAAATGGCTACGAGGGCGTTTCCGCGGTTCCACCTCATCTTGTTGACCCCTCACGAGTATCAACCTTAGCGAGTTCAAAATTAAACTCCGCGCTGTAACGGGCTTCCCCGGGCTCCCCTACTGTTGCTTCAGGGAGCCAACTCACAGATGTGATTCAGGCATTTTAGAAGGTCCCTTCCCATCCAGCGGGACTCGCTTAACAACTAATACTACCCTACTAGTCTGTTCATTGTCGTTCGTGATATTGATTATTTTGTATCCTACTCTCTTCCCCACGACTTGTCAAGACAACTAGGCAGTTTTTTCATCGGTCGCCCAATTGAAGATCGCGCGAATTGGCCAGTAGAGGACCACAAAGTACACAAGATTTAGGGCCAGGGTTGGTGCCAAGACGTAGACCAGGTAGTCACCGAATGGGGTTGACGTAACCCCGACCAGTGAATAGGCCCAGTAGTTAAGGGTGGAAAAGGCAACCAAGTCGATGAAGAAGATCATGATCATCGACAGAAACGACGACGAGAAGTACTTCGAGAGGATGGTGGTCAGCCCCATAACACATGGGAACAGGAACATATATAAGCCGAGGATCCCCGACCCATACAGGTCCGCCACGATCCCCGCGACCGCCGCAAACGGAATCAGTGGGATCTCAATACCATTTTCGAAGAAGTAGGCCAGCGTCAACCACAAGAGAACCAGCTCACTGGCCATCGAATAGGGATAGTGAAAAAATAGCGGTGCCCAGACGTGACTCAGCGCGCCATCCAGAAACAGGCACACAAACAGCCCCACGGGAAAAACGTATTTTAATCGTGATAATCGATACATACTTCATCACTCCTGAGATGCCGATTCGGCAACCGTCACGATGTTGATGTCGTTAAAGTTTGCTGCCGGAGTAATATAAACCTTCTGGGCCAGGCCGTAGTCGTCCTTGCCAACCCGGGCAACTTTGCCGACGTACAGGCCCTTAGGGGTGATACCACCCATCCCATTGGTGGTTACCCGGGCCCCCTTCTTGAGCTTGGCCTTAGAGCTGACTTGCCCCATCACCAGCTCATCACGTGAGGCGTTGTAGCCGGTGACGATCCCGTTGACGATCCCGTCCGTACCGTGGATAGCAATGGCAAAACGGTTGGATGACTCACTGGTGTCGCTGAGGAGCTCCACCTTGCTGTTGGTCTTATTGACCTCGGCGATTCGGCCGATCAAACCACCGTCACTCATGACCGGCATATTTTTCTTGATACCACTGGACTGACCCTTGTTGATCACGAGTTGCTGTTGCCAAGCGGATGGGGTCCGCATTAAAACGGCGGCCGTGACCGTGTCATAGTCGGTCATCGAGCTGTTAAGCTTGAGTTCCTGTTTCAACTGTTTATTTTCATGAGCCAAGGCCTGGTTACGGACCTTCGTCTGGGCGAGGTCGGTGACCTGTTGCTTCAGTTCCCGGTTCTCTGAGTAGGTATTCATCAGGTCATTGACCGAGCTGAAACTGGTCTGAAGCCAATTGACCGGCAGGGCCACGGCACTATCGGCAAAACCAACGATGTCGTTACCAAACTGCTGGATCAGTGGCGGTGTATTCCGCCGGTTGCGCATGGTAATCGAACCCGCCATCAGGCCAAAGCAGACAACCAGAATTATCACAATGATAACCAACCGGCGATTGGAAAAGAACTTGCGCATGATAATCCTCCAAATGCAATTTATCAAATAACAAAAGCGCGGCTAGACAAAACAAATCGTTTTGCGACCAGCCCCGCCTACGTGCTGAGCAGTCAGATGGCCTGCCCAGTTCTGATTACTTCTTCTTCATTACGTCGATGCTCTTGAGAGATTCACCAGTCCCAATTGCCACACAGTCAAGTGGATCGTTGGCAATGAAGACGGGTACCTTAGTGGCATCCGCGATTACATCTGGCAGGTGTTTCAACAGTGCACCCCCACCGGTCAGGACAATCCCGTGGTCGATCACGTCAGCGGCAATTTCCGGTGACGTCTCCTCCAGCGTTCCCTTGATGGCAGCAATGATGTTTTCAACCACGCCCTGAAGAGCAGTCGAAACATCCTTGGCCGAAACCTCCATCGTCTTCGGCAGACCGGTGACCAGGTCACGACCACGTACCTCGGTCGTCCCCATCTCGTCGGCAGCATCAACGGAAGCCGAGCCAATGTCCCACTTGAGCTTTTCAGATGTCCGCTCACCGATCAAAAGGTTCTTGTTCTGCCGAACATATTGAGCGATGGCATCATTCATCTTGTCGCCGGCCATCCGAATGGACCGGCTAGAAACGATCCCCCCCAGGGAAATCGTGGCAACATCGGTGGTCCCACCACCAATATCAACAACCATGCTACCAGTTGGATCCATTACCGGAAGACCCGCACCGATGGCCGCCGCAAACGGTTCCTCAATGACGTAGGCATCCCGCGCTCCGGCAACCCGGGTAGCGTCGATGACTGCTCGCTTCTCAACCTCGGTGATCCCACTTGGCACACAAACCATCACGTATGGCTTACCGTTGCTACCGCCCAAAGCCTTTTCGATGTAGTACTTCATCATGGCAACGGTCGTGTCGTAGTCGGCAATAACCCCGTCCTTCATCGGCCGAATGGCTACGATGCTCTCCGGTGTCCGACCGATCATATCACGAGCGTCTGAACCGACGGAGATCACTTCATTAGTCTTGGCATTACGCGCAACAACTGATGGCTCACGCAGCACAATCCCCTTACCCTCGAGGTAAACAATTGTGTTAGCGGTCCCCAGATCGATTCCTAGATTTTTGGTTCCAATTCCTAGCAATCTATTTCTTCCCTTCGTTTTTTAACTAATAAATTCAAATTAATATCGTGGATATTATACCATAGCCAGTCACGACATACGAACATTAATATACATTATCAACACAGCAGAAAAGAAATTTTCCGGGGAAATTAAGTTTTTCTTTAACTTTGTCCCTAAACTTGTTGCTCACGCCAGCTATAGTAACGCTGACCACCTACAATCATGAAATCTAACACCTGGATCCCCAAGAGGTGACCCCCCTTCTCAAGACGCTTGGCAAAGGCCAGGTCCTGGTGTGAGGGCTTGACGTCGCCAGACGGGTGGTTATGAACCATCACCAGACCGCTGGCCGAACAGCGCAGGGCCTGCTTGAAAATCTGGTCCGGGTAGAGGACACACTCGCTGCGCCCACCGATAAACATTCGCTTGAACTTAATAATCTCGTTATGGACGTTGGTGAAGGCCACGCAGACACTCTCCTGCTCGTCACCGGTAAAGTGATCAATCATTGCCTGGCCCAACTCCATGCTGGAATAAGCACACCCCTCCACGGTCGGGTGGGATCGGGCCATCAGCTGCCCCAGCTGGATTGCGGCGAAGAACCCCCGCAGGCCGGCGTCATCTTGACAGAGGGCGGTCTGTTCATCGCATGGAATCGTCCTGAGGTCCAGCGGCGTCGGGTAGTGGGTCAGCATATAATGGTAGCCGTCCTCACCGTCAATCGTCGTGTTGGGAATGCTGTGCATCAATAGCGCCTGGTATTCATTCATATTCAATCGCTCCTTTGTATTTATCCGCTCACTAGATAAATACGGCAAAGAGACGATTAATCGTCAAATAAGTGGCGAACGTCGGCAATGAAGTAGAGCGACCCGGTCACAATCATAACGTCCTCTTCGCTGAGCTGGCCGGCCACCTGAGAAAAGCCGACCTGCCAGTTGTCTGCCACCTGAATCGGGTAACGGCTAGTAAACTGGTCAACCACCGTTGCCAGGTCAGCACTCGGCCGTTTAGGACCTGGGCCGGCAAAACTGGTGACGGTCAGGTGAACGTTGCCCAGACTGGCCAGCTCCCCCAACATTAGGTCATACTGCTTGTCGGCCAAGATGGCCACCAGGACGTAGACATCACGGTCGGCGAAGTCATCTTGAATTGACTTGACTAGTGCCTGGATTCCCGGAAGGTTATGAGCCCCGTCGAGTAGGACAAGCGGTGCGTCGTTGACGACCTCCATCCGCCCCGGCCACTGGCTGCTTGCCAGCCCCTTGCGCAGGGCCGCCTGGTCTAAGGGCAATCCCCGGCGCTGAAGGAAGAGCTGGGCCGCCGTCAGGGCGATCGCCGCATTTTCCACCTGGTAGTTCCCCGCTAGGCCCAAGCGGAAATGGACACGGTGGATCGCCAGGCCCTCATACTGAAGCTGGGCTCGCAGGTCATGACCATTAAACTTATGGGCCGTAAAGTCACGCCCTAACTCGTATCGGGGAGCCGCCAGTTTGTCAGCAGTCTGGACGATTACCTTCCGGGCAGACTCTGGCACCTGCCCGATGACTACCGGGGTCGTCGCTTTGATAATTCCAGCCTTCTGTGTCGCAATAGCGGCCAGGGTGTCACCGAGGTACTTCATGTGGTCCCAGCCGACCGTGGTGATTACGCTGACGTCGGGGATGATTACGTTAGTGGAGTCGTATAAGCCACCGATGCCGACCTCCAGGAGTACGACGTCCGGGTTCTTTTCGGCCATGTAACAGAACATCAGGGCTGTATCGATTTCAAACTCGGTTGGGCCACCACTCGAAAGATCCCGATCCAACTTGGCGACTACCGGCTCCAGGCGCTGGGTCAGCCGTACTAGGTCATCGTCGCTAATCTGTTCAGCATTGTATTCGATTCGCTCATTGAAACGGGTGATGAAGGGAGAGGTGAAACTGCCGACTGTCAGGCCACATTCGAGCAGCATCGCCCGTAGCATCGCCACCGTCGATCCCTTGCCGTTGGTTCCGGTCACGTGGATATAGTGTAAGCCATTCTGGGGATTGCCTAGCTCGGCTAGGAAGCGCCGCATTCGCTTGAGGGTGGGAACCTTCTTAAATTTTGTTCGTCCGTGGATAAAGGCCAGGGCGTCATCATAGTTTTGAATCATTATCTTGTCCCCTTAAATAAAAAGATGAGGCTGGGAAATAAGCTTCTCGGCACCCTGTACGGCTAGCCTAGAACGGAGGTTGACGCTAGAGGCGTCGGCCTTCGTTCG
>NZ_AZGO01000049.1:54059-82508 GCF_001435345.1 Limosilactobacillus pontis DSM 8475
CAAGGAAGCAAGCCGTTCCTTAGCCGAATCCAGCTTCTGCTGCCATTCGACAGCCTTCTGCTTCTCAGCTTCAACAACCTTCTCAGGAGCATTATTGACGAACTTCTCGTTGCCCAGCTTCTTTTGGGAGCGTTGAACTTCCTTTTCTAGCTTGGCAATCTCCTTCTTCATCTTAGCCCGTTCCTCATCCAGGTCGACCAGTTCGGCCATCGGAATGTAGACCTCGGCCCCGACCAGAATGCCGGACATGGCGAGTTTAGGTGCCTGAACATCGGTACTGATGGTCAACTCTGCGGGGTGGCAGAAGCGGTCGATGTAGTCCCGGTTGGCATTCAGCATATCGCCGAGGTGTTGGTTGTCAACCTTGACCAGGATGTCAACCGGCTTGGACATTGGGGCATTGGCCTCGTTCCGGATGTTGCGGACCGCCTTGATCATCTCGATCAGGTTGCTCATCTGCTCAGTAGCTGCCGGGTCATCAAGGGCGGCGTCGGCTACTGGGTACTTAGCGACCATGATCGATTCTCCCTCGTGTTGCATTGACAGCCAGAGCTTCTCGGTAACGAATGGCATGATCGGGTGCATCAGCTTCAGGGTTTGGTCAAGAACGTAACCCAGGATGTTCTTGGTGTTGGCCTTTTCCTCAGCCGTCCCGTTGTTGAGCTTCTCCTTAGTCATTTCGATATACCAGTCACAGAAGTCGTTCCAGATGAAGTTGTACAGGGCCCGGCCAGCCTCACCAAACTCGAACTTATCAAACTGTTCGTTGACCTGCTTGATGGTGGCGTTCAACCGACTGAGGATCCAGCGGTCGGCCAGGTCCCACTTGGACTTGTCAGGCAGGACCGGCGCCGGCATATCACCAAGATTCATGATGACGTAACGGCTAGCGTTCCAGATCTTGTTGATGAAGTTCCAAGCTGCATCCATCTTGGTGTAGGAGAAGCGGATGTCCTGACCCGGTGTCGACCCGGTGATCAGGAACCACCGTAGGGCGTCGACCCCGTACTTCTTGATGACATCCATCGGGTCAATCCCGTTCCCCAGGGACTTGCTCATCTTCCGGCCCTGTTCGTCACGAATCAAGCCGTGCAGCAGGACGTTCTTAAACGGAGCCCTACCGGTGAATTCCAGGGACTGGAAGATCATCCGGGATACCCAGAAGAAAATAATGTCATAGCCGGTAACCAGGGTACTGGTTGGAAAGTAGCGCTTGTAGTCCAGTGAATCAGTATCTGGCCAACCCATCGTGGAGAATGGCCACAGACCACTACTGAACCAGGTGTCCAGCACATCGGTATCCTGGGTCCAGTTTTCAGCATCCTTTGGGGCCTCCATGCCGACGTAGACTTCGCCGGTCCCCTTATGGTACCAGGCTGGAATCCGGTGCCCCCACCAGAGCTGACGGGAGATGACCCAGTCATGGACGTTTTCCATCCACTGGGTGAAGGTGTGCTCGAACCGGCCCGGAATGAAGTTGACCTTGTCAGCCGTCTTCTGGTTGTCAAGAGCCAGCTTAGCCAATGGCTTCATCTTGACAAACCACTGAGTTGACAGGCGGGCTTCCACCTGAACCCCGGTCCGCTCAGAGTGACCAACAGAGTGAACGATTGGAACCACCTTGAGCATGTAGCCCTGGTCGGTCAGGTCCTTGACCATCGCCTTACGGGCCTCGAACCGGTCCATTCCCTGGTACTTGCCAGCGTTTTCGTTCATCGAGGCGTCTTCGTTCATCGTATTCAGTTCTGGCAGGTTATGACGCTTGCCGACCTTGAAGTCGTTCGGGTCATGGGCAGGGGTAATCTTCACCATCCCAGTCCCAAAGTCCGGCGTAACGTAGTCGTCAGCAATGATCTCGATCTCCCGGTCAACCAACGGAACCCGGACGTGCTTGCCGACCAACTCCTTGTAACGGTCGTCGTTCGGGTTGACGGCCACAGCTTCGTCACCGAACATGGTTTCCGGCCGGGTCGTGGCTATCTCGATATAGTCCTTGCCATTGAAAGTTGTCCCATCCGTGAATGGGTACTTGACGTGGTAGAAGGCTCCCTTATCGTCCTTGTGGATAACCTCGATATCGGACAGGGCGGTCCGGGCTTGCGGGTCCCAGTTAATAATGTAGGTTCCTCGGTAGATCAACCCCTTCTTGTAGAGGTCGACGAAGACCTTGCGGACGGCCTTGTTCAGTCCCTCGTCCAGGGTGAAGCGCTCGCGGTCGTAGTCGACGGAGATCCCGAGCTTAGCCCATTGCTTGTGGATGATGTCGGCATACTCATCCTTCCAGTCCCAAACCTGCTGAACAAACTTCTCCCGACCGAGGTCATAGCGGGAAATCCCCTGCTTGCGTAAACGGGCTTCGACCTTTGCCTGGGTGGCAATTCCGGCGTGGTCCATCCCCGGCAACCAGAGAACATCGTAGCCCTGCATCCGCTTCTGGCGAATCAGCATGTCCTGCAGGGTCGTGTCCCAGGCGTGGCCCAGGTGCAACTTCCCGGTAACATTCGGCGGCGGAATCACAATTGAATACGGGTGAGCCTTCTTATCGCCACTCGGCTTGAAGAGGCCCTGGTCAATCCACCATTGGTAACGACCGGCTTCGACGGCGGTCGGATCATACTTTGTTGACATTTCCTTATCGGCTGTCATCGTATAATCGCTCCTTTCAAATTCTCAAGATTAGTTTTCTGACATAAGAACGGTGACCAAATAAAAATCGCCCTATCTAACCAGATAGGACGATTGATTTCGCGGTACCACCTACGTTGAGCAGCCAATGACTACTCCACTTACTCATTTAATAACGGTAAATGAACCGGGCCCACCTACTGAAATTCAGCGAACCAGCTCCCGAACTACATTTGCGAAGCTAATCCGGGTTTTTCCAGCAGCAACCCTCTCTGGTGAATCGTGGTACTCCGTTACTATTTCGGTCATCGCTTATATTATGCTTGTATCATAGCTAAATTATCGCCAAGCGTCAAGCACCGATTACAGCAATTCGGCAAAAACATCCTCATTCTGGTTAAGGAAGTCCTCACCCGGGTGGATATTGGTAATCTTAATACCGTCCAGCGACCGCTTCATCAGGCCCTCAATGTCTAAGCGTTGCTCGTACTTGCGAGCGCGCTCCACACTTGGCCGAGTCTTTGGCGACGGTGGAGTGAAAACCGTGCAGCAGTCCTCATACGGCAGGATGGAGAGGTCGTAGGTACCGATCTGTTCGGCAATCTTGATGATCTCGGTTTTGTCGTAGGACAGGACTGGCCGCAGGACTGGGTAGGTCGTGACGTCGTTGATGGCCAGCATACTCTCCATTGTCTGGGAGGCCACCTGACCGAGGGACTCCCCGTTGAAAATTGCCAAGCCGTGACGCTTAACCATCAGGGCAGCGGCCAGGCGGAGCATCATCCGCCGCTGGACCGTCATCAGGTAGCCCTCGGGAACCTTCTCCTTGACCGTCTCCTGGATCTCAGCAAACGGCACTTGGATGAAGCGGATGTTACCACTGTACTTAGCCAGCCGTTCCGTCAGCTGCTGGGCCTTAGCAAGCGCCTGGGGACTGGTGTACGGCGGACTGTAGAAGTGGACCATCTCCAGGGAAACACCCCGCTTCATGGCCAGGTAGGCGGCAACTGGGGAGTCGATACCCCCGGACATCATCATCATGCCCTTACCAGCGGTGCCAACCGGCATCCCACCGGCCCCCTTGATCGTCTCGCTAGAAAGGTAGATCCCGTTGAGCCGGATCTCCACCCGCAGTGTCAGGTCGGGATGGTGGACGTCAACCTTCAGCTTGTCAGGAAACTTCTCTAGCAGGTAACCACCTAGCTGGTTATTCATCGCAAAGGTATCCAACTCAAAGTAGTGGTCAGATCGCCGCGTTTCTACTTTAAAAGTGATCGGGTGGTCAACCTGTTCCTCAATCATCTGGGCCGCCGCCTTGGCCGTGGCCTCAAAGGACTTATCAACCCGGATTGACGGGGAGAAGTTCTGGATACCAAAAACCAGCTTCAACCGTTTCATCACCTGGTCGTAGTCCGCCCCGTTGAGTTCAACATGCAGGCGGTCCTGTTGGGCGTGAACCTTGACCTGGTCAAAGCTGTGCAGGGCGTGCCGGACGTTGACGCCCAGACGGTCGATAAATGACTTCTTGTTATGGCCCTTGGTGGATAGTTCACCATAGCGGACCATAATTTCGGTGTATTGCACGCGCAATTTCTCCTTTCAAATAGTGGTTGTTTTAATTAATCAATAATCTTCTGAAAACCGGCGTAAAGTTCATCGAAGACCTGGTTAAACTGGTCGGCCTCTTCCAAGGTATTCTGGTCACCGAGACTGATCCGTACCGCGCTGGTGGCAACCTCTTCAGGAACCTTCATTGCGGCCAGGGTCCCGGCTTCGGCGTGCTTCTTCGAAGAGCAGGCGCTGGTCGTGGAGATATAGATGCCCTTGTCCTCGAAGGCATGAACAATCGTCTCCCCCCGGACACCGGGGATGGCAAAGCAGAGAACGTGGGGGGCAAAGCCCTGGTCCCGACCGGAGATCAGCTTGACGTGGTCGAACTGGCTGAGGTGGTCATAGATCCGCTCCTTGATTGCCTGCTCACGCTTAACGGTGGTCGTCTCGTTTTCCTTAACCAGGCGGATGGCTCGCGCCATGGCAACGTCACCCGGGGTATTTTCGGTCCCGCTGCGCATCGTCCGTTCCTGCCCGCCACCGGCAACCAGCGGGGCTAGCTTCCGGCCACTCTTCATGTAAACAAAGCCGGTACCGCGTGGGGCGTGGAACTTATGACCAGAGAAGGTGGCAAAGTCAACCCGGTCGCTGAAAACCAGGTCGTCGATTCCCTTACCGATGGCCTGAACCGCATCAACCATGTAGTGGATGTTCGGGTAGTCCTTCAGGATCTCACCAACCTCCTTAATCGGCTGAATGGTCCCGATTTCATTATTGACCGCCATGATGGAGACCAGGATGGTGTCGGGACGGATAGCGGTCTTGACATCGGCGGGGTTGATCCGCCCCTCCCGGTCAACCGGCAGGTAGGTAATGTCAAAGCCCAGCTCCCGTAGCTGCTCCATCGGGTTATGGACCGCCGCGTGTTCCACGCTGGTGGTGATGACGTGCTTACCGAAGCGGTGCTTAGCCATCGCCGTTCCCTTAATCACCCAGTTATCACCCTCGGAACCACCGCTGGTGAAAATGATCTCGCTGGGCTTGACCCCCATCAGCTTAGCAATTTGCTGCCGAGCCTGTTCCAGCAGGTTCCAGGCATTTTCGCCGAAGTTGTGGAGGCTGCTCGGGTTACCCCAGATCTTCTGGCTAACCGTATCGTA
Organism: Limosilactobacillus pontis DSM 8475; assembly: GCF_001435345.1. GTDB lineage: Bacteria > Bacillota > Bacilli > Lactobacillales > Lactobacillaceae > Limosilactobacillus > Limosilactobacillus pontis. The sequence continues at coordinate 59,396 of NZ_AZGO01000049.1, forward strand.
GGTTTGCAGAACTTCCGGTGCCACCTTGGTAGTAGCACTGTTGTCAAAGTAAATCATTAACTCTGTTCCTTTCCTATAAGATGTTGTGTTGGCCACGTCACCGACAAATGAGCCGATGCCGTGTCAAAATATTGGCGAGCATGCCATTGAATAGTCCGACTCTTCTTAAAACAACTCTATATTATAGCAGAAAATCAGCTACGGAGCATTGAAAAAAGCATGACCACAAACGAATTTGCGTCCATGCTTTGATTGATTATTCATTGACTTCCTGGTAGTAGCTATCCTCAATCCGCTTGTAGCTCCCCGGCTCAACTTCCTCCAGGGCGGTAGCGATAGCCTCCAGGCTGCCAGCATAGTTATACTGATCAAACAGCCGCTGGGACTTCTTAGCGGCCGCCGCAACCTTCTCACTCCCCGCAAATCGATTGGCGTACTGCTGGAGGCGTTCGGTCAGTTCGGCACTATCACGGAGATCGTTGGTCTTGTCCTGAAGTTTCTCCAGGTCCGCCTCAACCATGATCAACTGCTTGGTGACGTTCTCCATGTTGATTTTGTACTCATTAAGCTCATCGGCTAGTTTCTTGATCTCGTCGCTGACCCCGAAGAAGTAGTCCATATATTCCTGACTAACTCCCGGTAGGTTGAGTTGTTCGACCTGGCGGCGGATCGTCCGAATCTGGACAGAATACTGTTGAAGCATCTTGCGAGCCCGCTGCTCATCGGTCTGCAGCTTAGCCACGGCGTCGTTGATCTTGCCCTGCTCCTGCTCGATATCGGTCAGACTGTCCCGGTTGGCCTTCTCCCGATCAACAATCTGGCTGTAAACCGCCCGTCGATCACGGATCGCTTGTTGGTCCTCATTGTACTGCTTGACAATCGTCTTAATCTGCTCGTTTAGCTGACGGGCCTGCTCAAACTCGTTATTGTTCAGGGTGTAACTGAGACTCAGTCGATCCAACTTACCAATCAGTTCGTTGTTTTGGTGCTGAGCGTGCTGGGTAAAGCGCCCCATCATCTCGATCAGGTGGTGGGCCTCGTCACAAGCATCAATCTCCTTTTGCATTACCGCGTAAACATGGTCAATCTGCTCAGCCAGGTCATCATTGGCCTGCTTAACCACGTCTAGCTGGAGATCATTGAGCTGGTCCATCGTTGCGTCAACCTTGGTCTGCAGACGCTTGATCTGCGAGTCGAGGTCGGGCTCAGTAAAGTGGTAGTGTTCCGTCGTCAGGGTTTCATAACCACTGGCCAGTTCCCGAAGTTGGTCGGAGAACTCGGTCACCAGCGGCTTATAAAGGGCTGGTACCCGTTTGATCTGGGTAGCCAGTTCTTGGTTGCCCTGCTGAAGGTCAGTGAGCACCTCCTGGGCCGCTTCCTGGTCCCCCTTCCTGGTCAGGTCGACGAAGTGGTCATACTGCTTCTCCAGGTCGGCCAGCTTTTCGTTTAGCTTCTTAGCACTGTCACCATATTCAAAGCTCTTCTCGTTTAGTTGTTGGTGGAACTTTTGGTAATTCTGCTTAATCTGGTCGATGGCCTGCTTGTGGGCCTTACTCTGCCGCTCGATATGTTGTAGGGACTGTTCAACCTGCTTGAGGGTCGTCGTGACCTTGGCCAGGTCGGCGCGCAGGTCATTGACCGGTCCACCAATCGTCAACAGCTTCGTGGTCCGGGCCGCCCGCTGAAGGTCCTGTCCGGTTGCTCGGATGGCCTTCAGTTGGGGCATAATCTTATTATTATAAGAAGTCTGCAGCTTATCGAGTTCCTTCTTCGCATCCCCGGTCAACTGGAGCTGGTCGGCCTGCTTTAACTGCTCTTCGATCTTCTTATCACGCAGCTGTTGGCAGGCAACCACCATCCCCTGCACCTGCTTGAGAACCCGGTGCTGGTACCAGACGATGCCAGCCAGGATGACGAGAATTACGATCAAAATTACAATTAAAACTTGAAACATTACAATCTCCACCTACAATCAAATTTGCCTTAAGATCAGCTAATACTAGGAAAATTATACCATATGATTACCAGGGCGGAATTACTAAAAATCCCCATTTCCCCACAAATTAATTGACGTCGACCGGTCACTCATTGTATAATCATTTTTGTGTAAAATAATGTAGCAGTGAGGGGCAAGCTCGTCAACAGACTGATGCCGCATGGTGTTTTTAGTAACCCAGCTGCAAGGGTGAACAATTCAAATCAGCCTGCACGAATGCCAAGCTCACAATCGGATTATTTTACTCCAACTAAATATATTGGAGGAATTTATTTATGTCTCGTTACACTGGTCCAAGTTGGCGTGTATCTCGTCGTCTTGGTGTTTCACTTTCAGGTACTGGTAAGGAATTAGCACGTCGCCCATACGCTCCTGGTGACCACGGTCGTGATCGTCATGGTAAGCTTTCTGAATACGGTACGCAACTTCGTGAAAAGCAAAAGTTGCGTTTCACCTACGGGATGACGGAACGGCAATTCTCCAACCTGTTCGTTCGTGCCGGCAAGATCAAGGAAGGTACCCACGGTGCTAACTTCATGGCCCTGCTGGAACGTCGTCTGGACAACATGGTTTACCGCTTAGGTTTGGCTACTACTCGTCGTCAAGCTCGTCAACTGGTTAACCACGGTCACATCACCGTTGATGGTAAGCGCGTTGATATCCCTTCATACGAAGTTGATGTTAACCAAGTTATCGGTGTTCGTGAAAAGTCCAAGAACCTGGACATCATCAAGAACGCGGTTGACGCCGTTGTTTCACGTCCATCTTACGTTGACTTCGATGCTGATAAGCTCGAAGGTAAGTTGAACCGGATCCCTGCCCGTGAAGACATGGATGCCGACATCGATGAAGCCCTCATCGTTGAATTCTACAACAAGTAAGATTGACTTACTTATACCAAAAAGCAGCCCCCTGGTGGAGCTGCTTTTTTTATTTGGTAAAGACGAGCCGGTCTGCCGTCGAATATGCAGGGCGAAAGCGGTAGTTGGCAACCCCAAAGGCTTTCACCCCTGCCAGATCGTGAATATCATTCTCCGCCAGATAACGGACCATCTCGCCGCGGGCCATCTTTGCCAAGGTGGCCTTTTGCTTTACCCGCCCGTCGACCAGCTCACCAAACACGCAGGTCACAAGGCGCCGCTGGTCAGTCAGGTAGGGTGTCACCGCCCGTTCATACTCCTTAGAGGCCAGGTTGAGGACTAGCTGGTCATCGCGGTACAACTCATCAGCCAGTCGAGAGCCCCAAAAATCGTAAAGATTCTTGCTACCGGCTACCTGAGCCCGGTCCCCCATCCCCAAACGGTAGGGCACAATCCCATCGAACGGCCGGAGAAGACCGTAAAAGCCCGATAAGATCCGTAGGTTGTCCTCAACATATACCAGGCCCCGGTCAGTGAAAACGTCTGGAGCCATGTACTGGTACTGAAGCCCAGAGAAGGCTAGGATCGCCGGAGTCAGCTGGCGGGTCAAGTCCATCTCGATAACCCGCTGGTAGTTAAGCTGGGCTAGCCTGGTGCTGCAATTCCACCAGAGACGGCGAAGCTGGTCATAGGTCAGGCTCCGCATCCAGGCCAGAATCTCCCGGGTCTGGGGTAAAAACTGCGGTAGGCCCTGGTAGGGCAGCGAATCGGTGTCGACACGCATCGTCCGTGCCGGTGCGAAAATAATCTTCATCTCAACATCCCCCTTATATTTAAGATCCTATCATGTTTAGCGAATTTATTTAAAATTTTTCGTTCGTGTATTTTGTCACGTGTATGTCAACCGGTTAGCATATTCTCTAATAAATATTTTTATAAGTATTAGGCGAGTGCACCCGCCGTCATTGACATTCTTCGGTTAACGTTGTAAATTACCATTCGTAACGTGAGTGAAGTGATTCACGAACTTATTGAGAGAGATTAAGAGAAGGAGTGTTTTTTATGAATGAAGAAATGCCAGCCCATGGTCAAGTCGCCGAGCGGACAATCTCGCTGACGGCCAGCTGGGCATTCTTTGCATTTTCAATTGTTATTAACTCGATGGGGAACGTACTGACCCTGGTCACTAGTTCCCACATTCATCCCCAATTCCTGGGTTCAGCATACTGGACCGCCGCGGAAAACAACCTGGGGATTGCCGTCCTCGGTAACCGGCCAACGACCCTGTTCTGGGCCTTCATGATCCTGGGGATGTTGACTGCGGTCCTAAACGCCATCCTGATGCATAAGTGGGACTGGCGACGGATCGGCGGCAACTTCATTTTCATGCTGCCGTTCTCCCTGTTCATCCAGTGGTTCTCCAACATCTTCAACCGGATCATGCCGGACGCCACGACCCTGCCGATGATTATCCTCTACGTGCTGATCAACTTCCTCGGGGTCGCCTTCATCGGCACCGCTATTTCGATCTACCAGCGGGCCAACCTGGTCCTGCACCCAGCTGATGACCTCTTCCAGATCATCCGTTTTCGTTACTGCCACGGAAACGCCACCGTTGCGATGTGGGCATCCTACATTCCGCCGACAATCATGGCCATCATTGCGGCTATCATGCAGGGCGGAATCTATAACTTCGGACTTGGGACCCTGTTTGCCCTAGCCTTCCAGGGAGCGATCACCGGTTGGGCGGATCTCCACATCTTCCCCCATCTCAAGCACCAGGCCTTAGACATTGGTAACTAACCTGGATAAGCAGCTCGTCAGCGCGGGCTGCTTTTTTCGTATCCGGCGGCCGAACTTGTTATAATGAAATCATCACCAAATAAAGAAAGGATGGTTCAGCCAATGGCAGCAAACAACGAAAAATCAGGCGCCGAGCAGCGGATCGAAAACGCCATCTACGGAACGCCGAAGATCAAGCCCGACGAGCAGCGCAAATACCTGGGGACCTTCCGAGAACGGGTCTGCCTAACAATTAGTGTCAAGGAGCTACATGAACAGAACTGGCAACCGGCCCTGGTCGCCGAACTCAAGCGGGGAATTGGCAACCTGGTCTTCTTAAATGGTAACCTTCCCCATGAGGAGATCCACCCCTACCTGCTGGCCACCAACCAGCACGGTGGCTCCTTTACCATGAAAACCGCCCCAGAGTTCAAAACGGACCCGGACTCCTTAGCGGTCGTGGTCGCCGCTAAAACGGGGGTCTTCCAGTCACCGGTCGACGTCGAGAAGCGCTACCCCCAATTTAAAGTCGGCCAGCACCCAGCCGCCAAGCAGACCGACGATGAGCACCACGGCTTCTTCTACCGGCTCTTTCACCAGAAGGGGGAAGAGTAATGCAGCGCCCACTCGCTTACCGTATGCGGCCCCGCACCCTGGATGAAGTCGTTGGCCAGCAGCACCTTGTTGGCCCCGGTAAAATTATCAACCGGATGGTCAAGGCCAAGATGCTCTCCTCGATGATCCTTTATGGCCCACCTGGTACCGGGAAAACCAGCATCGCCAGCGCCATCGCCGGTTCAACCAAGTACGCCTTCCGGAAGCTCAACGCCGCCACCGACTCTAAGAAGGACCTCCAGATCGTGGCGGAGGAGGCCAAGATGAGCGGGACGGTGATCCTCCTGCTCGACGAGATCCACCGTCTGGACAAGAGTAAGCAGGACTTTCTCCTCCCCCACCTGGAGAACGGGCGGATCGTCCTGATCGGGGCCACCACCGAGAACCCCTACATCAGCATCAACCCAGCCATCCGCAGCCGAGCCCAGATCTTCCCGGTTCATCCACTGACCAGTGCCGATATCAAGGTCGCCATCGACCGGGCCCTCCAGGATGACAAACGCGGACTGGGTAAGCTACCTATCGACCTGACGCCAGCCGCCGAGGAGCAGCTGGCAACCGCGACTAATGGTGACCTACGCAGCGCCCTTAACGGTCTAGAGCTGGCTGCCAAATCGACCGACCCCGGCGATGACGGCAGGATTCACCTGACCCTGCCGATCATTGAAGAAAGCGTCCAGAAGAAGTCTCTGGGGGCGGACAAGGACGGGGATGCCCACTATGACGTCATCTCAGCCTTTCAAAAGTCTATCCGCGGCTCCGACACCGATGCCGCCCTCCACTACCTAGCCCGCTTGGTGGAAGCCGGGGACCTGCCCAGCATCGCCCGGCGACTGATGGTGATTGCCTACGAGGATATTGGCCTGGCTAACATGCCAGCCGCCCAGCGCGCGGTAACCGCCGTCCAGGCCGCCGAACAAGTCGGCTTCCCCGAGGCTCGGATTCCCCTGGCCGACGCAGTGATCGAGCTCTGCCTCTCCCCCAAGTCTAATTCGGGAATCAGTGCGATTGACGCCGCCATCACCCAGGTCAAGCAGGGGGGCTTCGGTGACGTGCCGGACCACCTCAAGGATGCCCACTATAAGGGTGCCGGCAAGCTCGGTCACGGCACCGACTACGACTTCCCCCACGACCATCCCCAGGACTGGGTGGCACAGCAGTACCTTCCCGACCGGATCAAGGATGCCCAGTACTTCCACCCCAAGCGAAACGGCCACTTCGAGCAAGCCTTAAACCGCCAATACTGGCAACTCCGCCGGGCCCAGCAGCAGGCCCTGCATGGTCACCGCCATCCGGGTAAATGATTGCCTATTTGGACAAAAGATGCTAACATAATAGGTGAAAATTCTGTAGTGTACGCGTTGTCTAAACGCAGGTTTGCCTTACAGTCTTTTTACTTTGGGACTAGTGCAGTGTCCTTTTTACAACATGCCTTTTCACTTGGTAGTTGGCGATTGGGCGGCCGTGTCCCACCTGTCTTAAACGCAGGTCAACACTGAATGACAATTAACGGCACCAACGGAGTTTTCGTACATAGTGGCGCGGTGATGATTCATTTTGTCACCGTGCTATTTTTAATCTAAAAAGGAATGACTTCGATGCTCTTATCAATCTTCGTGACCCTCTTCGCCCTGATCGCCCTCTTTGAAGGAATTTACTTTCTCACCCACCTGAGCAAGCCCTTCATGATCTTCGACCCGGTCAAGAGTCCCTTTGTCCACCGTCAACTCCAGGTCTGGGGGATCATCATGACAATCCTCGGCCTGATCACCCTAGTGGCTGCTTGGACGAACAGCGTTGCCTTCATCGTCATCATGGTCGTCCTGGGCTGCATCTTAGAGACCCAGATGGCCTTTACCATCACCAGCGAATTTCGCGCAAAGAATCACTGACTTTGCTTTACGCCCATTCTGCGAAAAGTGTATAATAAGGTAAAGGATTATGAGGAGGCACTAAACATGGCACAAGAATATAAACACATTTTGGTTCCAGTTGATGGATCCGCAGAAGCCGAATTAGCCTTTAAGAAGGCGGTTGCCGTTACCAAGCGAAACGGTGAAGATGCTGAGTTACGGTTGCTTCACGTCGTTGACACGCGGGCATTCCAGAACATCTCCAGCTTCGACACCTCGATGGTTGAGCAGGTCACCGACACTGCCAAGAAGACCCTCGATAAGTACGTTGATTACGCCAAGAAGAACGGTGTCGACAAGGTCAGCTACTCCATCGAATACGGGGCACCGAAGACCATCATCGCACGCGACGTTCCAAAAGAAATGAACGCCGATTTGATTATGATTGGGGCCACTGGTCTGAACGCAGTTGAGCGGATTCTGATCGGTTCCGTTACCGAATACGTCACCCGGATGGCAATCTGTGATGTCTTAGTTGTCCGGACCGACCTCGATAACAAGCCAATTGCAAACCCAAAGAACAAGAATAAGAAATAAGGCAACCCGGCCTTATCAAGATGATGCCCCATAATTTTGCTGGACGCGGATTATGGAGCATTTTTCATTATTAGTTAAAGAAGGTGGTTTATTATCGTCGAAAACAAGTATGAAATTGTCAAAGAAACCCTCCGGAAAGAAATTATGGACGGCAAGTACCAGATCAACCAGAAGCTCCCCACCGAAAGCGAACTGATGCAGCGGTTCAACGTCTCCCGCTACACAATTCGGCGGGCCATTGGGGACCTGGAAAACGAGCACTATGTCTACCGCATCCAGGGGGGCGGGATGTTTGTTCAGGACTGGCAACGGGATTGGACGGCCAATGACACTAATAAAATTATCGGGGTCATCAGTACCCACATGGCCGACTACATCTTTCCTTCCATTATTTCGGGAATCGACAGCGTCATCACCGACAAGGGCTATTCAATCATCGTCGGAAACACCCTCAACAGTCCCCAACGTGGTCGCCAAACCCTGCTCAACATGCTCGACTTGAAGATCGCTGGTCTGATCATCGAACCATCCCAAAGCGCCCTTCCCAATCCAAACCTTGACCTTTACCGGCAGATCACCGAGTACAAGATCCCGACCATCCTCTTCCACTCAACCTACCCAGAGCTGACCTTCCCAACCCTGCTGACCAACGATAAGAAGGGCGAGCAGGCCCTGGTCGAATATCTCTTCCAACTCGGCCACCAACGGATTCTCGGTGTCTTCCAGGTTGACGACCAGCAGGGGGTCGACCGAATGCATGGAATGATCCAGGCATACCAGTCTGCCGGAATCCCCCTAATGAACAGCAATATCATTATGTATCAGTCCGCCGACTCCTATGATGACATCATCGACCGGGTCGATAACGTCCTAGCTAGTCCGGCAACCCTGACAGCCATCGCCTGTTATAACGACCAGCTAGCTACCCACCTGATTGGCCACCTCCAGAAGACCGGTCGGCGAGTCCCCGATGATGTTTCCGTGGTTGGCTTCGATAACTATGACATGGCCCAGGTACTCTCACCGACCCTAACCACCGTCGACCACTCGAAACGTCGCCTTGGCCGGGATGCCGGCGAGATGATTCTGAAAATGATTAACGGCGAAGAGGTCACTTCTAAGACCTATGATGTACCGATGATCGTCGGTAATTCCACCAAGGCACTCAAGTAAAGGAAGCAAGTAATCGTGAATAATCAAGTTAAAATGCTCACCCTCGCTGACGGCCAGCAAATACCTCAGGAAGGCTTCGGTCTTTATAAGGTCCATGGTCAGGGGTCCAATTTTTTATTTAAAATATTTGTCCGTAACAATAATTGGGCAAAAAAAGAACCATGCCCAGTCAACACTGAACATGGTTCTTCTTAATAATAGCTGTTAAAATTTATTGTAGCTTTTCCAGCTCGGTCTCGATGTCTTCTTCCATCAAGGTACCGTGACGAGCGATGCTGAGGCTCTTGGCAATCTCCAGAGCCTGCTTGGCATCCTCCTGCTCACCCTTGGCGATGTAGCAACGACCCAGGCATAGATAGAGCTCATCGAGTAGGAAAAGGGAATCGTGAGCCCGGCACATCTTGATCCCCCGGTTGACCATCTCAATGGCACTATCCGGATCACCCAGCTCAAGGTAGAGGTTGGCGATCTGGTCGTTGATCGATGCCCACTGGTGCAGGCTCCCAATCAGCTTCTTGTTGTCAATCAGCTTGACCGACCGGTTGGTCAATCGAATGGCCCGTTCACGGTCGTTACGCTTCAGGTAAGCCATCGCCATCCCGGCCGTCGTCATGGCCAGGTAGATGTTGGCACTGGTCGTCGCAAATTGGGTCAAGACTAATTCAAAATTAAAGATGGCATCGTCAATCTGGTCATTTTCGACCTGGACCATCCCCAACAAGTAGTAGTAGCGCTGCTTATCAAAGTCGCTATCCAGCTGCTTGACCTTGACCGCATCGAGCATCTCTTCGGCCTTATCATACTCGTGCGCCGTCAGCATGTCGATGACCTTATTGAAGGTATCGTTGACCCCACTGACCTCGTTTTCGACGATCCGATCTGACGAAATATTTAACCGCTCACAAATTGCAGTCAAGATGTCCATCTTTGGTAATCGGTTTTGTTTTTCCATCAAGCTAATCGTCGCTTGAGTACAGATGCCCTCGGCTAATGCGGTCTGCGACAAGCCCCTCTTGCGGCGAATTTGTTTTAAAACGTCTCCACGGAGTTTCATTGGTTATCATTCCTCAAATAAATTATCTCTCTCAGGTTACTTAAAACAACAAAGTATCAATTACTTACTGTCGGCATTATAACACCCATTATAGGCTAAACACCAGCATTTAGCTCTTTGCCATTTCTTTTACCCGTACTATTACCTGCCCATTGCCGGATTTAGTTTTACTTTAAAAACAAAAATGGGCAATAACACTAATTATCTTAGCATCACAGCTCATTTTTAACAATATTATTCAAAAAAATTTTAATTAAATTTCTTCTTACCAACGCGCTCTGTCCCCAGCTCCTTGAAGTCATAGGTAATCTGGCTGTTGCGCTTGAACTCCTCCAGCCCCAGCTGAATTAGGCGGTCGATCAGTTCAGAGTAACTGATTCCTGAAACCTCCCACATTTGCGGGTAGAGGCTGATGTTGGTGAAACCTGGCAGGGTGTTAGGTTCACCCAGGTACGGCACGTTGTTCTCGTCGACCAGGAAGTCAATCCGGGCCATCCCCTTCATACCGAGAGTCTTATAGGCCTTTAGCGCCATGTCGGTGATCTCGTCGGTCAGGTACTGGGGCAGCTTAACTGGCAACTCGAAGACGACGCCGCTGGCATCGACGAACTTGTTCTCATAGTCGTAGAACGGGTCGCCGGCTGGCACCCGGACCGCCCCCAGCTTGGAGGCAATCGGGTGTTCATTACCAAGGATCGAAATCTCAACCTCCTGAGGGTTAGGCACACCCTGTTCGGCCAGGACCTTGAAGTCGTACTTGAAGGCGTCGTCTAAGGCCGCCTCGTACTCATCGGCGTTGGTGACCCGGTGGATGCCGACAGAGGAACCCTGCTTAGCCGGCTTAATGAAGACGAGGTCACCGAGGCGTTCCTCAATCTGTCCCCACGAGTAGTCAGCCCGGTTCTCTGGCGTCAACAGAACATATGGGGTATTCCGGATCCCGGCCTCAGTCAGGATCTTCTTGGTCAGGTCCTTGTCGAAGGCCATCGCACTCGCTGCGATATTGGAACCAATGTAGGGCTTATTCAGGAGCTTGAAGAGGCCCTGGATAGTCCCATCTTCACCAAGGTTACCGTGAATGACCGGGTAGAAGAAGTCGATCGTCTTCAGTTCATTCAGGGCCATGATTGGGGCGAGGGGCTGGGTCAGGTCCATCTTGGCATAGGCATCCTTGACCACCGTATCCTCTGGCTCCCCGTCGAAGATCCGTTGGGAAGCCGCGTTGTCCAGCAGGATCCCGTCCTTAGTGAACATGAACAGACTTACGTCATACTTGTCCTTATCGAGGGCATCATAGATGTTGTGGGCCGAACGCTTGGAGACGTCATGCTCAGAGGAGTTGCCACCGAAGAGCAGTGCAATTCGTAACTTCTTAGCCATTAAAAATACCACCTTACATATTTTTTATTTCATCCGTAAATCCTAGAACCTTAAGTATAACATGATTGACTGTTGCCGCCAATGGGGCCAATCAAAAAAGCAACCGCCAAGCTGTATTAGCGATTGCTTCATGGTATCTCATTACTTAACTTCAACGATCCAATTTTGTTCCTCATCGGCAGAACTCAGGCCGGCCGGGTCATCAACGACCTTAGCATTGACCGCCACGATCTTCCCGGCAACTGGACTGTCCAGGTCGGTAACCGCCTTCTCCGCCTCGACAGCGACAAACTTGCCGCCATCTTCCAGGACGGTGCCCACAGCCGGTACGTCGATGAAACTGATCTGGCCCAGGTCGTCACGCCCCTGGTCATTCAACCCCACCCGGGTGTTGCCATTATCAAGCTTCTTGGTCCAAAAGTAGTTGTTCTTTGCAGCCATAATCTATCTAATACCCCACTATCTAAACTCTTTCTTGTTGCTAAACATGTAAGAATGGTGGTGGTAACGCATCGACATTACCATCCCAATCCCGATCAGGTTCCCGATCAAAGAAGATCCCCCGGCGCTAATGAACGGGAGCGGGATCCCCGTCAGCGGGAGTAATCCAATGTTCATCCCAATGTTTTCAAAAACGTGGAAAAGGATCATCATGATGACCCCGGTTGAGATATAGGCGTAAAACTCATTCTTCGTATCAAATGTAACACGAATCATCAGATAAATTAAGAGTAAATAGATCAAGATTAGGAGGACGCCACCGATGAAGCCGAAGTTTTCCCCAATCACGGAGAAGATCATATCCGACTCCCGCACCGGCACGTAAACCTTAGAATTGTTGAACCCGGTCCCAGTGATCCCACCGGAGCCGACCGCCTTAATACTCTGCCAGAGCTGATAGCCCTGGTTAGTCGTATCCTGCTCCGGATGCAGCCAGGTGTCAACCCGGTCAAACTGGTAGGCCTGGAAACCAACATGCTCCAGGATCCGCCGACCGACTGAGGAGGTCACCATAGCCAGGGCCGAGCCCCCGACCACCGCCAGGGCGATCGCTGCCGGAGCGATGATCCGCCAGGTAACCCCGGAAACCAGAACCATCCCACAGAAGATGGCAAAGAAGACCAAGGCCGTCCCGAAGTCGTTCTGGAAGTGCAGGGAGATCAGGATCGGTAGTAACCAGAGAAACATCGTTCCAATCAGATGCCAGTCAGACTGGACAGTCCGAACGCTGTAGCGGTTATTGTGGGTGGTGATCACCCGCCCCATCATCAGGATATAGGCCGGCTTCATAATTTCCGAAGGCTGTAAGGTAACCGGCCCGATGGCAAACCAGCTCTTTGCCCCCGTACTGGCGTAGTACGAACGGCTATAGAAGACCAAGATGGCAAACATCAGGAAGATACTCAGCCAGTAAACGATCGGTGCCAGCTTCCAGAGCTGCTCCGAGTCAAACTGCATGATCACCACGATCAGGATTGTCCCGATCGCATACCAGACCAGCTGGGTAATCACCTGCCGGGCCACGCTGGTCTGCTGGCGGTCGTGGACGGCTGCCACGTAGATCGAGGCCAGGCCGATCAGGGCCAGGAGGAGGACACAGAAGATGATCCCCCAGTCGATCCGACTTTCTTCATCACTTTGCGAACGTTGCATTACCTAACTCCTTTACTCAGTTATTTTCAAAGAGAACGGTACCGCATTAGTGCTGATGCAGGTGGTACTGCTGGAGAACCATCTCCAGGCCTTCTTCTTGCGAATGAACGAAGAACTCGCTCGAATCCGCCGTCAACAGGGCCTTGAAACGATCGTTATCCGTTACCACCTCACCGATCAGCCGTTCACCAATAAAGATCTGCTGAACCGGTTGATTCTGCCGTTCAATATCTTTAACACTTACTTCAATTTTTTTGTCTTTTTTAGCCACGATTTCACCTTTTACCTAGTATTTGCGTCGAAAAGTAAAATGGTCAGGTACCGGGTCATACCCCCCGCGCGCAAACGGGTGGCAGCGCATAATCCGGGCAATCCCCAGCAGGCTCCCCTTCAGGCCAAAGCGCTCCAAAGCCTCCAGCATGTACTGGGAACAACTGGGGTAATAGCGGCAGACCCGAATCTGCCGGCGTATCGAGATCGTGCGCTGGTACCACCGCACCATTTTGCATAATACCTGAACCATCACTTACTTTTTCCGATCAGTCTTTTGCATCCGTTCCAGCATCTCGCCGGCTCCCTTAGCCACGTTGTCCAATGGACTCTGTGAGACAACTACGGGGACCTTGAGCCGGTCGCTAAAGAGCTGGTCGATCCCCTTTAAGAGGGCCGTCCCACCGGTCAATACGATGCCCCGGTCAATGATGTCACTGGCCAGTTCTGGCGGGACCGTCTCTAAGACGTTGACGGTGGCCGTCAGGATCTGTTCCAGGGTGTCGTGGATGGCCTCCTCGATCTCGTTTTCATTGACGGTGATCTGCTTTGGCATCCCACTGGCCACGTCACGGCCCCGGACATCCATCTCGGCCGGATTATCGGACTTCAGGGCCGTCCCAATCTTCATCTTGATATTCTCAGCGGTGTGTTCACCGATGACCAGGCCGTGCTGGTCCTTGATGTAGGCCGCGATGTCGTTGTTGAGCTTATCACCAGCCATCCGGATCGACCGGCTGGAGACGATGTCACCTAAGGAGAGGATGGCGATGTCACTGGTACCACCACCCATATCGATAACCATGCTGCCGCGTGGCTTGAAGATGTCAAGTCCGGCACCGATAGCGGCCACCTTAGGCTCGTACTCCAGATAAACCTTGCCACCACCAGACTGCTCAGCGGCCTGAATGATCGCCTTGCGTTCGATCTCGGTGATGTTAGTTGGTGCGCAGATCATGATGTTTGGTTTGGACATGAAGCCCTTGACGCTCAGCTTACCGATGAAGTAAGCCAACATCTCCTCCGTCACGTCGAAGTCGGAGATCACCCCGTTCTTCAATGGCCGGATAGCCCGGATGTTGCTTGGCGTCCGCCCCACCATCCGGTAGGCCTCGGAGCCAACCGCCAGGATCTTGTTGGTTTGGGTGTCAATTGCAACAACGGAAGGTTCGTTCAGGACAATCCCCTTGCCCTGAACGTAGATCAGCACGTTGGCTGTTCCTAAATCAATACCAATATCTTGTGCCATTATTTACTGCTCCTTCTCGTGAGAAATTCTTTATTCTAAGTTAATATCGTTCGTATTATACCACAATATCACCCGTGCTGCGGGTCAGTCATGGTTAGTTTCGTTCGTCGGATGCCCCGGTGACAACTTGTACTTATCTACGATGTCGATCCGGTCGATCATGGCGCCAAGGGCGTGGAGCTTTTCCTGGAAATGGTAGTAACCCCGGTCAATCTCGGTGACGTTGCGTACCTGGGTGATTCCCTTAGCAGCCAGGCCGGCCAGAACAAGGGCCGCGCCCGCCCGCAAATCGGAGGCGGTCACCTCGGCCCCACTAAACTCAGTCGGGCCATCTAGAACCGCCACCGGTCCGCTGATCTGGAACTTGGCATTCATCCGCCGTAGTTCCTCAAGGTGCATGAAGCGCTTCTCAAAAATCCGCTCGTCCAAGGTACTGACCCCGTTGGCCAGGAGCTGAAGAACCGAAATCTGTGGTTGCAGGTCAGTTGGAAAGCCGGGATAGGGCATCGTCTTGATGTTGGTCGGCAGCAAAACCGCCGTGCCGAGAACCCGGATACCGTCGTCCTGACGAATGACGGTCACCCCCATCTCCTCAATTTTGGCGATCAGGGAGGCATTATGCTCGGCAATCGTGTCGGCCACGAGGACGTCCCCGTTGGTGATCGCCGCGGCAATCATGAAGGTCCCAGCCTCGATCCGGTCCGGCATCAGGCGAAACTCACAGCCATGGAGGAAGTTGACCCCCTGAATACGGATAACCGCCGTGCCGGCACCGTGGACCCGGGCCCCCATCTTGTTTAAGAAGTTGGCCAGTTCGATAATCTCAGGCTCCCGGGCGGCATTTTCAATCGTGGTGATTCCGGTGGCCCGGGTTGCCGCCATCATCAGGTCCTCGGTGGCGCCCACACTAGGAAAGTCGAGGTAGATCCTAGCCCCGGTCAGCTGGTCGGCCCGGGCCTCAATGTAACCGTCACGTTGGTCAACCCGGGCACCAAGCGCTGTTAGTCCCTTGATGTGGAGGTCGATCGGCCGTGAGCCAATTGCACAGCCCCCAGGCAAGGCCACCTTGACGTGACCGGTCCGGGCTAGCAAAGGCCCCATTACCAATAGGGAAGCCCGCATCTCGTCGACGTACTCAAACGGTGCCTCGTTAGCCACCGGCTGCTGGGCATCCAATAAGAGCTCATGCTTAGCCTCATCAAAGGCTACCGCCACGCCCAAGAACTTAAGCAGGCGGTTCATGGTAATGATATCCAATAGTGGTGGCACGTTGGTCAGGCGGAAACTACCGACCGTTGCGAGCAGGCTGGCCGCCTGGATCGGCAGCGCCGCATTCTTTGAGCCCTCAATGTGGACCCGGCCGGTAAGACGCCGACCGCCCTTGATTACCATTTTCTCCATCGTTTACTACCTCAATTCCTAGCGAACAAGATACACTAAGTTACCAATTGCACTGATAATATTCAGAAAAAAGCTGGCGCATAGGTAACCCACCGCCGTGGCCGCCAATACAATGGCCAGTGGCAGGGTGCGGGGCGGGTGCTTAAAGAAGCGCTCAACATGAAATTCCTGGATGGCGTTAAAGGCCAGCCACACGAATAGTAGCTGAACCACGATCTCGATTAGTGCATGTATTCCCGTCAGTTCCAAGCGATATCCTCCTCACAAACGTTTGTATTTTATCATATCATAACTAGCTGGGCGGCCATATTGATAAAGCTTAACCGAATTAAAATAATTAGCTGCCCTTCCCACTCAATTATAAGAACATTCCAGCCGTTAGCAACCGAAAAAAAGGACTGCATTCACGTTGCCGTGATGCAATCCCTTATCTAGTAAAACTCGTTTATGTCGGCGAGTTTCTATTTTTTGATGAGCTTGGAAGCGTTCAAACGGTTGATCGCCCGCTTAAGGTGAACCTCCGCCCGCGCCAATTCATCTTGATTGTGTTCGCGCTTGGCCTTTTCAATCTCGGACTCGGACCGCTTCTTAGCCTCTTCTGCCCGCTGGATATCAATCTCCTCCGGCATTTCGGCACTATCAGCAGCGATCAGGGCCTGGTGACCATCAAATTGGATGATCCCACCGTTGACGGCAGCAACTTCGGCAGTGCCTTCACTGTGCTTGATACGGACGGTGCTGATTTCCAACGCGGCAATTAGGGGCACGTGATTGGCCATGATCCCCATCTGACCACCAGCTGTGTTCATGATGACCATCGTGGCATTATCATTGTCGTAAACAGTGCCGTCAGGGGTAATAATCGTGACTTTAAATTTACTGTCAGCCATAAATTATCCCCTCCTAATCTTTGCTGTTCTCGTCAGAATCCGCCTGTAATTTCTTTGCCTTTTCCACAACATCTTCGATTGGTCCAACCAAACGGAATGCTTCTTCCGGCAGGTCGTCGTACTTACCTTCCAGGATTTCCTTGAAGCCCTTGATGGTGTCCTTCAATGGAACATACTTACCAGGTTGACCGGTAAACTGTGAAGCAACACTGAAGCTTTGGGACAGGAAGTTCTGGATCCGCCGGGCACGAGCAACAATCGTCTTTTCTTCATCAGACAATTCATCCATCCCCAGGATAGAGATGATGTCTTGCAGTTCGTGGTACCGTTGCAGAACGTGTTGAACCTGCGTTGCGACTTCGTAGTGTTCCTTACCAACGATTTCTGGCGTCAAGGCAGTTGAGGTTGAGGCCAGTGGGTCAACGGCTGGGTAAATACCGATTTGCGTCAGCCGACGTTCCAGGTTGGTAGTGGCATCCAAGTGGGCGAAAGTAGTGGCTGGCGCCGGGTCAGTGTAGTCATCGGCAGGAACATAAACGGCTTGAATCGACGTGATGGAACCCTTCTTGGTAGAAGTGATCCGTTCCTGCAACTGACCCATTTCAGTTGCCAGGGTTGGTTGGTAACCAACGGCAGAAGGAATCCGCCCCAACAGGGCAGAAACTTCTGAACCGGCCTGGGTGAACCGGAAAATGTTATCGATGAAGAGCAGCACATCTTGACCCTTGACATCACGGAAGTATTCCGCAATCGTCAGACCAGTCAGGGCAACCCGCATACGGGCGCCAGGTGGTTCGTTCATCTGACCATAGACCATGGCCGTCTTTTCCAGAACCCCAGATGCCTTCATTTCGTAGTACATATCGTTACCTTCACGGGTCCGTTCACCGACCCCAGTGAAGACAGAAATACCATTGTGCCCTTGGGCAATGTTGTGAATCAATTCCTGAATCAAAACGGTCTTACCAACACCGGCACCACCGAAGAGACCAATCTTACCACCACGGACATATGGAGCCAAGAGGTCAATGACCTTGATCCCGGTTTCCAGAATTTCCGTGTTGTTGTTCAATTCGTCATACTTAGGTGCATCACGGTGAATTGGCATCCGCTTAGCATCTGGACCAAACTTCGGTCCGTTATCAACTGGTTCACCTAAGACGTTAAATACCCGACCAAGAGTATCGTCACCAACTGGCACACTAATTGCGGCACCAGTGTTTTCAACTTCCATTCCCCGTTGAAGACCATCGGTTCCGTCCATGGCAATCGTCCGAACAACCCCGTCACCCAATTCCAGGGCAATCTCGGTCGTCAGAACCTTGTCATCACTTTCCTTAATCTTCAGGGCATCATTAATTTCAGGAAGCTTTTCGTCTAAGGGGAACTCAACATCGACAACTGGTCCGATAACTTGGAGAACTTTACCAGTACTCATGTTGTTTCCTCCTACGTTTGAAATTATTCTTGTGCGGTCATCCCACCGGTGATTTCAGTAATCTCGGTGGTAATGGCTGCTTGCCGTGCTCGGTTATACTGCAATTGCAATGTTGAAACAATATCATCAGCATTGTCGGTGGCAGAACGCATGGCGTTGGCACTTGAGGAGTGTTCAGATGTCTTGGCATCCAGGATTGCTCCATACAAGGCACTCTCTGCGTACTGCTCAACCAGTGCAGAAACAATTGCCGTATCTGACGGTTCAAATTCATATTCAGCCGAAACGTGTGCGGTCATCACATCACCGTTTGCCGGCTTATCCTGCTGATCATTAGTCGCTAATTGGGCAAGCTCGTTCTCACTCAGCAGGGACTTCTCGGTAATTGGCAATGCATCGTGAACCATCACGTGCGACGTAACCCGGTTCACATAGTGACTGTGGACCGTGTACAGTTCGTCAAAGACACCGTCATTGTACATCTGGACCGCGGTCCGGACGATTGGCAGTACCTCACGGAACAATGGCACATCGCTAACCCCAGAATACTGGTACACGATGTTCATGTCCCGCTTCTTGAAGAATTCCGTTCCGGTCTTTCCGATCGTCAAGAAGACGGTATTATCCTTGGTCAGGTTGTGCTTGGCCATCAGACTCATGGTTTCCTTGATGATGTTACTGTTGTAACTACCAACAAGGCCCCGGTCTGAGGTGATCACCAGGATCCCGGTCTTCTTAACCGGACGCTTTTTGAATAGTGCAGCGTAAACATCATCTTGTGAAGCAGCAGATGTTGCGCTGTGAGATTTAACCAGATCAGCCAACATTTGTCTAACCTTCTCAGCATACACTTCGTAGGTTTGGGTATGGTGTTGAATTTGGTTCAGTTTAGCAGTTGAAACCATCTGCATCGCAGACGTGATTTGCCGAGTACTCTTCGTAGATTCAATTTTATGTTTAACTGCAGCAAGTGAAGCTGGCACTAAATCTCACCGTCCTTTCGACTAACTATCATTAACTACTTGTTAGCAGCGGCCTTCTTCTGGCTGTCACTCGTCTGGAATGACTTGGAGAAGTCAGCAACCGCGTTCTGTAAGCTATCGCCTTCCGGCAGCTTACCAGTCTTCGTGATGTCGTCATAAAGGTCTTGGTGGTTAGCGTGCATGTAAGCAGCCAGCTCACTCTCGTAGCGTTGAACATCATCCAACGGAATCTTATCGATGAAACCACGGGAGAGGGCGAACAACGTTACGACTTGTTGTGCTGCGGATTGCGGTTGGTGCAGGCCCTGCTTTAAGACCTCCATCGTCCGCTGACCACGCGCCAACTTGGCCTGGGTCGCATCATCCAGGTCTGAACCGAACTGGGCAAATGATGCCAATTCGTTGTAGGAAGCGATATCCAGACGCAGGGTACCGGCAACCTTCTTCATGGCCTTGATCTGGGCGTCACCACCGACCCGAGAAACCGAGGTCCCGGCATCAATGGCTGGCCGCTGACCAGCGTAGAACTCATCAGCGTCCAGGAAGATCTGGCCGTCGGTGATAGAAATAACGTTGGTTGGAATGTATGCGGAAACGTCCCCGGCTTGGGTCTGAATGATTGGCAGGGCGGTCATTGAGCCACCACCAAGGTCGTCAGACAGACGGGCAGCCCGTTCCAGCAGCCGTGAGTGGGTGTAGAAAATATCACCAGGGTAAGCTTCACGGCCAGGAGGACGACGCAAAATCAGGGAAAGTTCACGGTAGGCGTCGGCCTGCTTGGACAGGTCATCGTAGACGATCAGAACGTCCTTACCACCGAACATGAACTCTTCCCCCATTGCGGCACCAGCATATGGCGCGATGTAGAGCATTGGGGCTGGGTTAGAAGCACTAGCAGAAACAACGATTGTGTAGTCCATGGCACCAAACTTGCGTAAGGTTTCCACGTTGGCACGAACCGTTGATTCCTTTTGACCAATGGCGACGTAGATGCAGATAACATCCTTGTCCTTTTGGTTGATGATCGTGTCCAATGCAATGGCGGTCTTACCGGTCTTCCGGTCACCAATGATCAACTCACGCTGACCACGACCAATTGGAACCAGGGCATCAATAACCTTGATCCCGGTTTGCAGTGGTTCACTAACACTCTTCCGCTCCATAACCCCTGGAGCCTTCCGTTCGATTGGACGTGTCTTGTCAGTCTTGATCTCGCCCAGGCCATCGATTGGCCGGCCTAATGGATCAACAACCCGCCCTAATAATGCATCACCGACGGGTACTTCCATGATTCGACCCGTCCGTTTAACGGTGTCACCTTCACGGATTCCCGTGAAGTCCCCTAAAATAACGATACCAACATCGTTACTTTCGAGGTTTTGGGCCATTCCGTAAACACCGTTGCTAAATTCGAGCAACTCACCAGCCATGGCGTTTTCCAAGCCATCGGCACGAGCAACACCATCACCAACATAGGTAACCGTCCCAGTTTCTTCAACCGAAACCTGGTCTTGGTAGTTGGCAAGCTGTTTCTTGATGAGTGAACTGATTTCCTCAGTTTTAATGCTCATAAAGGTCTCACCTCTTTAACAAAAGATCTATTTTATCTAACTAGTAAACGACGAATTTGCTTAATCTTTGAGCTGAGACTACCGTCCATGGTCTTGTGATTAGCATGGACAATAACCCCACCTAAAATTTCTGGATCAACCTGTTCATTTAAGACAACCTCCGTGGCGCCAAAACGCTTGGCAAGGTTGGCCTTCAGTTGATCCCGTTGTTGTTTATCGAGTTGGATCGTTGTGACAACGTCAGCATGCATCCGCTTGTTTTTAGCGTCATACCGCCGTTCAAACTCATCAATAATTGCGACCATGCAATCCATGCGGCCGTAATCAAAAAGCATTTGAATCAGGTTCACAACAGGTTGGGAAGCCCCCTTTTGCAGATCCTGAACTAATGCTTTCTTTTCATCGAGTGACAGTTGGACACCCGCCAGTGCGGATTCCAAGCTCTCATTGTCCTCAAAGACTTGGCGCAAAGCAATCAATTCTTGATAAGTTTGATCGAGTTCATTGTCTTCATCGACCAATTCGAACAGTGCCCGGGCATAGCGTCCAGCAACCCTCTTCTTATCAAGACTCATGATTTACCAACCCTTCGATGTAGGAGTCGATCAATTCCTTTTGATCGTCTGCCTTTAATTCCTTTTGGATGAGTTTGGAAGCAATCTCAATAGATAAGTTTGCAACGTCATCCTTGGCACCGTTCAGCGCATCGCGACGTGCTTGATCCGCATCCTGTTGTGCCTGTTGTTTGAGGGCTTGAGCATCGTTTTGTGCTGCCTCAACAATTTGTGCTCGTTGTGTTTCAGCCGACTTCTTGGCATTGCTTACAATGTCTGCAGCTTCCTGACGTGAATTTTGCAGTTCCGCCTGACGCTTGGCAGCCATCTTTTCGGCATGTTCCCGTGACCGCGCCGCGTTGTCGATATCGCTGGCAATCTTGTCTGCCCGCTTCTTCATCATGTCGGTGACTGGTCCCCATGCGAAGTGCTTGACCAGAAGCATCAGGATAATGAAGGTGACGATGTAGAAGACAAGGTCCCCAATGTATAAACTGTTCGATTCAGCTAACACACTGTTCACAAACATCTATTGACACCTCCTTGTCGTAAAAAATCAAATCGTAATTCAATAATTACTTGTTCATAACAAGGAAGCCAATAACGATGGCGATAATAGGCATGGCTTCAATCAAACCAACACCAATGAACATCGTTGCTTGTAATCTACTTTGTAATTCTGGTTGACGTGCGATACTGTCGACAGTGTGTCCGATTAAGATACCATCACCAATACCACCACCGATAGCGGCACCCATAGCCGCGAGTCCTGCAGCAATTGCTCCTAATGCCATTTTAAAATTCCTCCTTAGAGATTATTATTCGGAAACCTTCCGAGAAATATAAACCGTCGTTAATGTTACAAAGACATAAGCCTGGATTGAACCGATAAATACGGAGAAGCCTTGCCATGCCAATTCCAGAAGCAATCCCGGAATGATTGTTAAGGCACCGTGTGAGAAGGCCATATTGGCAATCAAACTCATTAACAGTTCACCAGCAAAAATGTTACCAAAGATACGGAGACCCAGCGTCAAGAAGTTCGCAAACTCTTCAATGATGTTGACTGGCAGCATCAGGGTAAATGGCTTGGTATAGTTCTTGAGGTAACCCCCAAGACCGTTGTGGGCAACACCAGCAAAGTGTGCTAAAGCCATTACCATCAGTGAGAAGGTCAGCGTAACGACAGGATCCGCCGTTGGACTTCTAAGCACTTCTGCCCCGTTCCAATGGAATTGGAAGATCAACCCAAACTGGTTGGCGAAGAAGATGAAGACGAACAGCACGAAGGCAAAGAAGCTATAGCGTCCCTGCTCGGCTGTCGGCATCTGACTCCGCACAATTCCATTCGTGAAATCAACTAACCACTCAAAAACATTCTGTGCACCGGTTGGTTTCATCTTGATCTTTCGTGACATCCCGTAAAGAGTGAAGAACACGATTGCGTAGATAATCAGTCCAGAAACAATGTTCGTTGTGTTGAACGTGAGTCCGAAAAGCTTAAAAGTTAAAGCATCACCGCCCATTCATATTCCACCTCTTTCCTTATAACAATAATTTGGCTTGTAAGTTGGTTAAAAGTCGCTATAAAGAACGAGCTAGCCCAAGTTACGTCTAGTAATATATCATTATTTAAGGGAAAATTCAAAAAAATATTAAATCTCGCTAAGGGCCTTAACGGTTGTCAGCCTTAGGGCCAGCGCGTTTCCCACCATGGTAAACAATTCGTCCAAATGCCAATTAAAATTCGCTAAGAATTTGTAACCATGGTTTAACGTTAACCAAAAAAGTGGC
>NZ_AZGO01000049.1:82592-109663 GCF_001435345.1 Limosilactobacillus pontis DSM 8475
ACCCTTAGCGCCTAGCGCAGCGTAGCAAGTCTATTTGACTACGAACGAAGGCCGACGTCAACCTCCGTCCTAGGCTAGCCGTACAAGGCGCCGAGAAGCTTATTTCCCAGCCTCGTATTGACGTTATTCATTCATGTTGATCATGACCATCAGCCAGGTGGTTTCGCCGCCTGGTCATCACCCAGGCCGTCATTGGCACCGTGATCAGGACGCCGATGAAGGAGATCAGGATCTCCAGCATCTCGGCCACGAAGATCTTGTTGTTCATGATTGTCCCCAGGGAATAGTGGAGGCCCGCAAACCAGATGAAGAGGGCCAAAAAGCCGCCGAAGGCCCCGAAAAAGAGGGTGTTGAAGGTCGTCCCGATAATCTGGCGACCGATCGCCATCCCGCTCTTAATCAAGCGGGGGTTGCTGATGTCTGGATGGTTCTCCAAGACCTCGGTCAGCCCCGAGGAAATCGCCATGGCGGCCTCCGCAATTGCCCCGAGCGTACTCAGGACGGTCACCGTCACGGCGACCTTCAGATAGCTGATCCCAATCAGAATCGACATTCCCTCCAGGTCGTCACTGTCCTCGGTCCCGAAGCCCTGAACCATGGCCCAGTGTTCGACCAGAATGATGAAGACGACTAACAGGGCCATGACGATCAGCGACGCATAGAAGGCGGTCACCGTGGTCCGTAGGTCGTCCTCCCCCATGAAGATGGTGATCGCCAAGATCGTGATCCCCGTGACCACCGTGACAAAGAGTGGCGGAACGTGGAAGGCGATCAGGACCATTGCAAAGTAGAGAAAGCCGAAGTTAAGCAGGAGACTGAGGAAGGCAGACCACCCCTGGCGGCCACCGACCAGAATCATCAGGACCATCAGAACCAGGCCAAGTGCAGTAATCGTTGTCATCTATGATCGCCTCCCTAATAGTAACGCCCCAAAGGCACTGACCAGGGGCACTGCCAGCACAATTCCGATTCCGGAAACCAGGCTCTGGACGGTCCCCAGGCTCATATTCATGGCGAAGGTGTAGCCCCAAGAGTTCCCGTTCTTAATGTAGAGAAGGCTGGAGGTGAAGGTGTCAGCCATAAAGATCAGGAAGAGGACGTTGATCAGTGGCCCCATGATCGACTTGCCGACATTGCGCCCGGACATGAACAGCCGGCGTGGGCTAACAGCCGGCTCCAGCTGCTTGAGTTCAAACAGGGTCGCAATGATGTCACTGGATTCGTCCATCACTGCCCCCAGCGATCCCAACAGAGTCTCGGCCAAAAAGAGTGGGCGCGGCACCTGGGTAACATACTGCATCGACTCGTAGTAGATCCCCCGCTGGTGGGTCCAGGAGAAGACCAGGAGGCTGACGCCAAGTGCGGCAAAGGTCCCGATCACGGTCGCACTGAAGGTGGCTAGCATCTTCTTGCTCGGCCCCAGAACCAGGAGGAGGCTGACGAAGGCAAAGATGATCGTGAGGATACTGAAGATCCCCATGATATGCTCACCGTTATTGCGGAGGTCAAGTTCCACCGCCAGAACGAAGAGGAGGGCGTTGACCAGCACGCTAGTCAGTGCCCAGGCCCCGGCCTTCCCCATCGTCACCAGGAGAAGAAAGACGACCAGCCAGGCCAGTGTAACCAGGACCGTGTCCCGCTTATAACCGGTGATGTTGGCCGAGAGCTGCCTGCCGTGCCGACGCACCTGACTCAAGAAGACCTGGTTACCAACCCGGTAGCGCTGGTCCATCGGTCGAGAGTCACTGTAAGTATTACTGAGAAGGACCCGCTGTCCCCGGTGCGCCCCGTTCTCCATCACGGCTACGATCCGTTGGTCATACTGGTGGTCAACGTTCTTGAACTGGTCACTGGTCCGCCGCGGGTGTCCCACGGCCGTCACCTTGACTACCCTAGCAATCGGCCGGCGATAGAAGCGCTGGTTATTCATTGTAAAGGCCACGCAAACTAGGCCAAGAAGGAATAATCCTACTAGCAGCCAGCGTTTATTGCGCAGCCATGCAGCATTAGTCAATTTCGACATTCCCTTACGAATTATTAGTTGTCATTCTACTATCATTTCCAAAACAAAAAAGTGTTTACGGAAATCTTATGATCTTCGTAAACACTTCTTGGCAATCGTGGATCATTACTTGGTCCCAAAGAGCCGGTCACCAGCATCCCCTAAACCAGGAACGATGTAGCCATCCTTATTGAGGTGGTCATCGAGCCCGGCGGTGTAGATGTCGACGTCTGGGTAGGCCTCCCGAACGGCCTTGACCCCTTCTGGTGCGGCAACCAGGCAGGCGAACTTCATGTTCTTCTCTTGGCAACCCCGCTTCTTCAGCGCTTCGATGGCCATCATTGCGGAACCACCGGTGGCAAGCATCGGGTCAACGATAAACAGCTGCCGTTCCGTGATGTCGTTTGGCAACTTGACGAAGTACTCGTGTGGCTTCAGGGTCGTCTCGTCACGATACATCCCGATGAACCCGATCTTAGCGGCTGGGATCAGGTCGGTCATCCCATCAACCATCCCCAGACCAGCGCGCAGAATCGGGATGATGGCAACCTTCTTGCCGGCCAGCTCCTTCTGGGTGGTCTTGGCAATTGGTGTCTCGATCTCAACGTCCTTGAGCGGCATGTCCCGTGCCACCTCATAGGCCATCAGGGTTGAGATCTCCTTCACCGTTTCCCGGAAAAACTTGGTTCCGACGTTCTTATCCCGAATCATCGTCAACTTGTGCTGAATCAGTGGGTGATCAATTACTTCAAACTTGCCCATGCCTAATACACTCCTTTGAATTTCTTCTCTATTCTACCAAAAAAAATGAGAAGTGACAAAACCTCTTTGCCCACCTTCTCACAATTATTCAAACTGTTAATTTACCGCGGTTTACCTGAGCATTGCCGGATCGAAATGGACCCCGCCGGCGGACTTGTTGAGCCGGTTCATGTAGGCCCCGCCGAGTCCCTGGGCAGGAAAGGCCTGGGTGACGATCGCCTTGACGTTTGGTTGGTCGTCAAACTGGCGCAGACCGTCAAACAGGCGGGCGCTGGCATCTTTAACCCCGGTCCCCAGGGAGAATTGGACCGCATTCATCGGCAGGGTCGCCTGCTGGAGGAGCTGCTCCTCGGCCATCATCCCGACGTCAAAGGGTTGGGCCTGGATCCACTTAACCACGTCCCCCCAGTCAGTCCCCTCATCGACGATGTAGACCTGGGCGTTGGGAGCGTAGTGTTTGTACTTCATTCCCGGCGCCTTGGGGGTCTCGTTCTTGCCAACCTTATGGTGGTTAACATCGATCGAGCCGATCACGCTCTCGATGTCCTTCTTGGTGACCGCACCCGGCCGCAGGATCGCTGGCTGATCCGTTGACATGTCGAGGACCGTTGACTCGACCCCAACCCGGGTTGGTCCGTTGTCCAGAATCCCGGCAATCTTACCATGCAGGTCATGGTAGACGTGCTGGGCCGTGGTGGGACTCGGCTTACCGGACGTGTTGGCCGATGGACCAACCATTGGTACGCCCGCCTTAGCGATTAGGTCAAGGGTCGGCTGGCAATCCGGAAAGCGGAAGGCCACTGTCTTCAGCCCCCCGGTGACCGTCTTGGACAGGACGTGTTTCTTGATCTTCAGAATGATTGTCAAGGAACCCGGCCAAAAAGCTTTCATCAACTTACGGGCATTATCCGGAATTTCGGCCGCGTACTGTTCTACCATTGCGACCGAGTTAACATGAACGATCAGCGGATTGTCGCTCGGCCGGCCCTTGGCCAGGTAAACGTTCTTAACGGCATCCTCGTTTGTCGCGTCAGCCCCGAGGCCATAGACAGTCTCGGTCGGGAAAGCCACCAGCTGGCCGGCCTTGATGGCGGCGGCCGCCTGGTCAATTTCGCTCAATTGAAAAATCTTGGTATCCATTCTTGCTAATTTCCTCCTGCGCCTGAAAAATCCCATACGTGTATCATCCTCATCTTATCTGCCACATCATGGCGGGTCTCAATTTGTGCCTGCCGGTCACACCGGTGAAGTAGGTCCTGAATCGACCGTTCCTGGTCAAAACCGGTCTCACCAAAGAGCTGGCCAGTCCTGGTTAGGTGGTTCCCCGCCTGGGTAAATAGGCGGTGATAAAAGCCGAGACCGGCCTCATCGGCAAACAGGGCCAGGTCCGGTTCATACTTCAACACCGCCGTGTCCATCAGACTGGTTGCCGCCGGGTCAATGTAGGGCGGGTTGGTCACGATCAGATCAAATCGCTGGTCAGCCATGCCAGCAAAGAGGTCACTCTCAACCACCGGCAGGTCCAATCCAAAGTGGCCGGCATTTTGCTGGGCTACCGTCAAGGCTGCCGGTGAAACATCGCTCAACGTTACTCGCCAGTGGGGACGCTCCAGGGCCAACGTAATTCCGATCACCCCACTACCCGTTCCCAGGTCCAAAACCGATAATGGCCGATCAGGCACCGTGGTCAGGACCCAGTCCACCAGCTCGGCCGTCTCCGCCTCGGGAATCAAAACATCCGGGGTGACGGTAAAGGTCCGGCCGTAAAACGGGGCCTGACCGGCGATATACTGGGCCGGCTCATGTCCCAGAAGCCGCCGGACTGCCTGGTAAAACCAGGCCTGTTCATCATCTGGCATCTGGTCACGGTTGTGTAAAAGCAGGTGGGTGGCGTCCCAGCCGTGGTGCATCTGCAGTAAGAACTGGGGCGACGCGGAATCGACGTCCGTCCCTGCCAGTTGCTCCTTAGCCCAACGCTGGGCCGCAAAATAGGTTTGTCCAGTCTTACTCATTACGCAGCTGTTCCAGCTTCTTGGTCTGGTCGGCCACGATCAGGGCCTCGATGATCTCGTCGAGGTCGCCGGCCATGATCTTATCCAGCTTGTTAAGGGTCAGCCCAATGCGGTGATCCGTCACCCGGTTCTGCGGGTAGTTGTAGGTCCGGATCCGCTCGGAGCGATCACCGGTCCCAATGGCATCCTTACGCTTCTGGTCGTAGGCACTCTGCTCCTTCTGCTGGTAGTAGTCGTAGACCCGGGCCTTCAAAATCCGCATAGCCTTGGCCCGGTTCTGCTGCTGGGAACGTTCATCCTGCATGGCAACCACAATCCCGGTTGGCAGGTGGGTCATCCGGACCGCGGACGACGTCTTGTTGACGTGCTGACCACCAGCACCACTGGAACGGTAAACGTCCACCCGGATGTCCTTCGGGTCCAGTTCCACGTCGACGTCCTCGGCCTCGGGCATCACCCCAACCGTGGCGGTAGAAGTGTGGACCCGGCCGGCGGATTCCGTCACCGGTACCCGCTGCACCCGGTGGGCCCCGTTCTCAAACTTTAGCTTGGAGTAGACCTTGTCCCCGGTGATCATCAGGGCAATTTCCTTGAAGCCCCCAACCTCGGTCTCATTCTTGTCGACAACCTCGACCTTCCAGCCCTGGCGCTCAGCATAGTGGAGATACATGTTATAGAGGTCGGCGGCAAAGAGACTCGCCTCGTCACCACCGGCGGCCCCACGGATCTCCATGATGATGTTCTTGTCATCATTCGGGTCCTTTGGAATCAGGAGTACCTCCAGTTCCTTCTCCAGTTTGGCCTGCTGGTCCTTGGCATCGCTCAGCTCGTCCTTGGTCAGTGCCGTCAGGTCAGGGTCATCAATCTCACGAAGCATTTCTTCGTCATCAGTGATCGTCTGGGTGACCTTCTTGTATTCGTCATACTTTTCAACGGTTTCCCGCAGGCTCCCCTCCTCCTTGGAAAGCTTCATGAAGCGCTGGGAGTCGGCGATCACGGCCGGGTCACTGATCAATTCATTCAATTCGTCGTAGCGGTCCGCCACCGCCTGCAACTTATCGAAGATGTCCTTCATTTCCATAAAAGTTATTCCTCCTGTCCTTGGTCTAGTAGGGGGTGAAAGTAGTGCTTGCGGCAAACGGGATAATAGGATTCGTTACCGCCAATATGTACCTGCTCACCCTCGTAGACCGGTTTACCATCGTGAATACGCAAGTTCATTGTCGCCTTGTGGGGGCAGAACCAGCAGATGGTCTTCATCTCTTCAATCTTGTCAGCATAGATCAACAAGTACTTGGAACCTTCAAACAACTCGTTTTTGAAGTCGTTCTTCAGGCCAAATGTCATCACCGGAATGTTGAGCTCGTCGACGATCTTGATCAGTTGAAGAACGTGGTGTTTCTTCAAGAACTGGGCCTCGTCAATCAGCACACAGTAGACCGGGTGGTCAACCCCCTTGACGTACTCATAAATATTGGTGTCATCCATGACCGGGGTCACCTGACGCTTAAGGCCGATCCGGCTGGCAATCACACCCTGCCCTGACCGATTATCGACACCGCTGGTCATTAGGACCACCGGTTTGCCCTGCTCCTCATAGTTGTGTGCAACCTTCAGGATGTCGATCGACTTACCCGAGTTCATTGCACCATACTTAAAAAATAGCTGTGCCACGATGGATATACTCCTTTTATTGCATAGTACCCTTTATTATATCCAAAATCATGGTGCTTTTAAATACTAACCGTTCCCGGGGCCGCGGATCGGGTAAAGTATTTTAGGCGAATCGCTTTTCTTTTACGGTCGTAAAGCTTAAAATTAAACAGTATTTAATCTTATATAAGAAAGGAATTGTCGCGATGTCAATTCGAAGTTCATTTGCTGAGTTTGCTGGCCGGTCTAGCTACTGGTTTCTCCACACCTTCATGCACGGTGGCAGCTCCCTCCCCGGCAAGCTCACCCTCAAGCTCGACCCCAACATTCTCCAGTCCTTCAGCCAGAAGTACGACCTGGTCATCATCACTGGGACCAACGGGAAGACCTTGACCACCGCGTTGAGCGTCCGCGTTCTGCGAGAAAAGTACGACCAGGTACTCACCAACCCCACCGGCTCCAACATGGAACAGGGAATCGTGACGACCTTCATTACCGCTCCCCGTGCCAAGAAGAAGGGGCTGGCAGTGCTGGAGGTCGACGAAGCCAACGTGCCGATCGTCTGCCGCTACATCACCCCGAAGGCCTTCGTCTTTACCAATATCTTTCGCGACCAGATGGACCGCTACGGGGAGATCTACACAACCTACAAGAAGATCCTCCGCGGGGTCAAGCTGGCCCCCAAGGCGACGATCATTGCCAACGGGGATGAGCAGCTCTTCCACAGCAAGGACCTGCCCAACCCGATCATCTACTACGGCTTCAACCATGAACACCACCCGGCCTTCAACGCCCCAGCCAACACCGATGGTCTGCTCTGTCCGAAGTGTCAGCACATCCTCCGGTACCACATGCGGACCTATGCCGGGTTGGGGGACTACTTCTGCCCCCACTGTGGCTTCAAGCGCCCGGAGCTGACCTACAGTGTCACCAAGCTCGACAAGCTGACGCCAACCAACTCGACCTTTGAGATCGACGGCCATCAGTACACAATCGGTATCGGTGGACTCTACAACATCTACAACGCCCTGGCTGCCTACTCCCTGGGCCGCTTCATGGGGGTAGCTCCTGAGCAGATCAAGCACGCCTTCGAATCCGACGAACGGGTCTTCGGTCGTCAGGAGATCATCAATGTCGACGGTAAGCAGGTTACGATCATCCTGGTCAAGAACCCCGTGGGCCTCAACCAGGTCCTCGACATGATTGAGACCGATCCGCAGCCATTTAGTTTTGCCTTCCTCCTCAACGCCAATTATGCCGACGGGATCGACACCAGTTGGATCTGGGACGGCAACTTTGAGAAGCTGGCTACCCACCAGATTCCCCAGTACATGACCGGGGGCGAGCGCTACAAGGATATTACTACCCGGCTGACGATGGCGGGGATCGACAACGTCTGGCACGAACCGGACCTGACCAAGGTCGTTGACAAGATCAAACAGATGCCAACTAAGCACGTATACATCCTGGCCAGTTACACGGCCATGCTCCAGCTACGCAAGCTCCTGGCCGAGAAGGAATACATCAAGAAAGGTGGAATGGACTAATGGCAAAGTATTATCTTCGACTCGCCCATCTCTACGGTGACCTACTAAACACCTACAGCGACGTCGGTAACATCATTGCCCTGCGTTACTATGCTAAGCAAATGAACGCCGACATTGCAGTGGAGGTCATCAGCATCGACAACCAGTTTAATCCTAACGACTTCGACCTAGCCCTCTTTGGTGGCGGCCAGGACTATGAACAACTTGTGGTTTCCCGTGACCTGCCTAACAAGAAGGACGGGCTCGCCAGGTTTATCAATGATAATAAGCCAATGCTGGCCATCTGTGGTGGCTACCAGCTGCTGGGTCACTACTACATCGGTGCCAACGGTGAGAAGATCCCGGGACTCGGGATTCTCGACCACTACACCCTCAGTCAGGACAATAACCGCTTCATCGGTGACATCACCATCAAGAATCCGGAAACCGGTCAGGAATACCATGGTTTTGAAAACCACAACGGCCGGACCTTCCTCGGTAAGGACGAGCAGCCCCTGGGGATGGTCGTCACCGGGCACGGAAACAATGGTGAGGACCATACCGAGGGGGCCATCTATAAGTCGACCTACTGCTCCTACTTCCACGGCCCAATTCTGACCCGGAACGGGGAGATCGCCAAGACCCTGCTCCTGCGCGCGCTAAAGAATAAGTACCCAGACGCCGATTTCAGCAATCAGGAAGCCCTTAAAGTCAAACCAACCTTCTAAGGAGGACCTTGTGGAATCATTACTAAGTTTTGGGCTGACCCTAATCTTTCTGGCTGAGAGCTTCTACGAGGTTCGTTTATACCTCTTCCTCCAGTTTGTCGCCCAGCACCATCCCCAGGTCGCTAGCCGCCAGCGCCTCCAGCGGATCTTACGGATCGAACGGGCCTGGAACTGGCTCTCCTGGGTATTTATCCTAGCCCTCATCATCCTACCCAACCACTATTCAATTCTCTTGATCAGTATTCTTACCCTGACGGAAACTGTCATCGTTCGCCAGTGGTCCAGCTTAAACAGAAATTAAAGCTATGATAAAAAGGCTGCCACAGGACTCCAATGAGTCTTGTGACAGCCTTTTAGCATCTCTTAAAACTTAATCTTACCGGCCAGGATAAGGATCAGGGCCGCCACCCCGAGGACGGCAATAATGACCATTGCCACCCGCTCACGATGGTTAAGCTGGTTCGCCGACTTGATGAAAAGCGGGATCCCCAGCGCAAAAATTAGGGCACTAGCAAAAACGTACTCAATTCCTGAAGCAAATAGGGTGTAAGCCGAGTAGACACTGGCTAAGAGTGCCACCGTCTTGAAGAAGATCCCCTGCCCCTCGCAAAAGGCCACCTTAAGGCCGTACAAGGCCGAGAGTAGGTATGCCACCAAGGTCATCGCCGCCGCTAGGGTATAGGCAATCGTGTACGCCTTTTGGAGCTGCGGAACCAGAAGAACGACCAGGAAGACCTGCATCAGCAAGGTATAGACAATCAGGGAGAACCCAGGAATGTCATGCTTGTTGACCAGGGAGAATGGCCGTGGCATATCGTGATCCATGCTGGTCACATAGGCAATCTCCGGCCCAATCATGTACCAGCTTAGCAGGGCCCCCAGCAACGAGATTAGTAGGCCGATCTTGATAATGTCGGCCCCCACCATTCCGATCGGGGTAGCCTCCAAGACCGTTGCCAACGGCACCGCGGCCTTGGCCAGCCGGTCAGCTGGGAGGATCCCCATCGGAATCACCGAAATGACGATGTAGAGAATCAGGACGATCACAAAACTGATCACCGTGGCCAGCCCCACGTCAGCCGGTTTTTTGGCCCGTCGTGACATGGAGACCGCCGCCTCAATCCCGACAAAGCACCAAACAATCGTGCTCATTGCTGCACCAAGTTGGTGTGGTAGAGCAACTGGTTGGTGGGTAGAAGCCAGGATCGTCGTCCAATGTGGTACGGTGAAAGTCCCCCAGTGAAAGAGCCCGATGCAGACCACCACAACCAAGAGGAGTGGCAAGATCTTAGCAATTGTGATCACCGCATTCAGGATGCTGGCCCCCTTGATCCCCCGCCAGGCGATCAGGGCATAGAGCCAGATGATGATGCTACCGCCGATAAAACAGCCCAAAGGCGACAGCTGGTGACTGTCCAGCATGCTGTTCACGGTCTTAAAGAAGAGCGTGATAAAGGCGATGTTACCAAAGATCGAGCCAATCCAGTAGCCCCAGAAGGAGTTGAAACCGGCATAGTTACCGAACCCCTGCTTGGCGTAGGTATAGATTCCGCCAGTCAGCTCCGGCTTGTGGACCGATAACTCATAGAAAACCAGGGTCAACATCAAAACCCCAAAGCCACCAAGCAACCAGGCCAGAACAGCGGCCAGCGGGTTAGACTTTAAGATTAAATCGGTGGGGCTGTTGAAGATCCCCCCACCGATGATTGTTCCAATAATTAAGGTGATTAAGAGAAACAAGTTTAATTCCTTGTCTTTCACCTCAATCACCTCAATTCACTAAATATTTAGTTGTTATTTTACTCGCTTAATTAGCTAATAGCAATCGTTCCATTAGCAACAAGCCAGATGGCAACAACGGACAATACCAGGATCAACGTCATAACCCACTTTTCAGCGGTCGTCATCTTGTGGTTATTCTCCTTGCATGCCAGGTAGTAGATGTAGAAACCAGGAATGAAACTGATGGAAACCAGCAGAACTTCTTGCCAACCAGCTAAGAACATGCATGCAAACATGAAGGCAGCGGAGAGCAGACCGATCGTAAACTGACCCCATTCACCGTTTTCCTTACTGTACTTCATCTGGTAGAGGCCAACAAAGAGGTAGGAGAACAGGATAGCTGCGGCACAAAGGGAATAAGCAAACTCGTAAGCCTTTTGCGTGAACAGCAGGGAGAACAGGAAGATCGTTTGCAGTACACCGGTGATCATCAGGGAAGCCGTTGGGGCGTTCTTAGCGTTAGTGTCACCCCAGAGCTTTGGCATTGCCTTATCATCGGCAACCAGCATCGTCGTTTCGGCTGGCAGCATGGTCCATGACAGCCAGGAAACAATGGTGGAGATGATCAGACCAACGTTGATCAGGATGGAACCCCAGTTACCAATGGTCATTTGAAGAACGTGACCGATGGCTGGTTGACCCATGCCGGCCAATTGAGCCCGGGTCAGGACACCGTAAGGCAGGATGGAGATCAATACGTAGGCTAATACCAGGAGGCCGTAACTAATCAGGGTCGCTGCTTGGGCATCCTTCCGTGACTTAGCACGGTGACCCATGACGGAGGCACTTTCAACA
Organism: Limosilactobacillus pontis DSM 8475; assembly: GCF_001435345.1. GTDB lineage: Bacteria > Bacillota > Bacilli > Lactobacillales > Lactobacillaceae > Limosilactobacillus > Limosilactobacillus pontis. The sequence goes on from NZ_AZGO01000049.1 coordinate 93,853, forward strand.
CCGATAAATACCCAGATCAGGGTCATCAGGGTCCCCTTCATCTGGCTCCAGGTAGAACCAGTGGTCGTACCCTTCGATGCGTTATTGGCAACCCGGCCCCAGAAGTCGGCAGTAAACATGCCGCTCTTGAAGCTGACGATCATAATAATGATGAAGATAATCAGTGGCAGAACCTTGCAGATCGTCCCGATCATATTAACAAATGAGGCCGTTTCAACACCATTGTTAACCAGAATAGTCAATAACCAGCAGAAAATAATAGCTACAATGATTGACGGAACGTTCTGACCACCCTTAAATACGGGGAAGAAGGTCCCCAGAGAAGCCATCAGCATCGTGGCAAAGGCAATATTACCCAGCCATGCTGAGAGCCAGTAGGACCAACCAGAGATGAACTCACCCATTGGTCCGAAGCCAGCGCCGGCATAAGAGAAAATCCCGGCTTCAAGATCTGGCCGCTTTTCGGATAAGTTGTTCAGACAGAGAACTAACATCAAGAAACCTAAACCTGCAAATACCCAGGCGAGCAGTGCTGGACCTGGTGCAGCGGCAGCTGAGACATCACTAGTGATCCCAAATATCCCAGTACCAATACATGAACTAACAATCAGGGCAATTAATTCGCCCTTACCGATACCTTTTTTCTCAGTATCCATCAAAATCCCCTCGTTTCTACACAATACGTGCGTTAATGTGCTTTGTAATCAGATTATAGACCAGTTTGGCATCCGCATTATCCTTGCTAATAATGATCAAGGTGTCATTCCCCGCGATTGTTCCGACAACTTCTGGAATATCAAGTTCATCGAACATCCCCGCTAGAATCGTTGCGTAGCTCGAATTTAGTGCCGTCTTGACGACATTTAGGAACTGCACCGTTTCGATCGTCCGGACATTGTCATGAATGCCCTGATAGAGTCGGTTAAAGTCATGTTCCGGAGCCAGATGCAACTGGACGTAGTAAGTATGTCCCTTGCCATCATTTGCCTTAACAATGTTAAGCGCATGAATGTCACGAGAAATGGTCGCCTGGGTTGTCTCAACTCCGGCCTCTGTAAGAAGTTGCAACAACTCATCCTGGGTCTCAATCTTTCGATCATTGACTAGTTGCTCAATAAATTTCCTTCTCGCTTTTCGATCCATCCGCGGTCCCTCTCAATAAAGTGGTTACACCTAAATAATACTAGAAAAAGCAGCAAAATTATACCCTTTCCTCGTGATTGTCTATGAGTCATAGTGGATAAAATTTGCTGCTTTTAGTTAGCTAAAATTATTTTTTAAGATCTTCACGAACAAGTGGGCAGGACATGCAACGTGGACCACCACGGCCACGAGACAATTCACTTGACCGAACCTCATGAACGAGGATTCCGTGCTTACGCAGCAAATCATTTGATACATAGTTCCGGTCATAAGTTACAACCTCACCTGGCGCGATGGCCAAGGTGTTGGAACCATCATTCCATTGTTCACGAGGAGCAACGATTGGGTCACCGTTACCAGTAGGAATCAGGTCGATTTCTGGTTCATCAAGCGCTTCTTCCAGAACGTGTTGTAAGTCGGTCCGGTGCTTAATTTCGATCTCGCCGTCCTTGCCTGGGTGCAGGATGTAAGTGTCAACCTTACCGTGCTCATCCAGAATCTGCGGGTGAACAGTGAACTGGTTGTAGTTGATCATCGTGAAGACGGTGTCAAGGTGCATCATTGCGTGGTTGTGTGGAATGTGAATAGCGATAACCGTATCGTAGTTGGAGTCCTTGAAGAGGTTCCGTGCGATGTCCATGATGGCATCTGCTGACGTCCGTTGTGAAATACCGATGGCGAATACGTGGTCACTAAGTACCAATTCATCCCCACCTTCAATCCGGGTGTCGTGGTAACGATCACGCCATACATGTACGCCCTTGTTTGCAAAACGTGGGTTGTACTTGATGATGTATTCAGTGAAGAGAGATTCACGTTGACGAGCCTTGAAGGTCATGTGGTTGATGGTAATACCGTCACCAATGGAAGCCTGTGGGTCACGAGTGAAGTAGGTGTTTGGCATTGGATCCATGAAGAATGGGTAGTCCTTGTCTTCTGCCATTTCAGCAAGTGAAACAAACTTAACATCGATCTCGTCCTTACGAACACCAGCGATGATCTTGTCAACCATTGCTTGGGTATCCATGCTCAGCAAGTATTCCTTCAATGCGTCGTGGACAGCACCAGCTGCGTAGCCGGATTCTGCCAGCATTTGTTCAAGGAACTTATCCTTAACTTGACTATCTTGCAGGGCTTCTGCGGCTAACTTGGCGAAGTATAATACTTCAATTCCTTGCTTGCGCAGCGTGTCAGCAAAGTAATCGTGTTCTTCCTGTGCAATTGGCAGGTATGGGATGTCATCGACAAGCATCCGGTGAAGGATGTCAGGGTAGACGTTTTCAATTTCATGCCCTGGTCGGTGAAGCATAACTGTCTTCAGCTTTCCAATTTCAGATGTTACATGAATTGGACTTTGCATATACAATCACTCCTTTAAGAGATTCACTTGATTACATAATACATCATAACACGATTATAACCGTTGTCAAATGCCTATTTGGCAATCTTTTGTGTAGTTATACAGGTAGATGTATCAATTTCAGTCAGCCTCCTCATTTTATGCACTGTGCCGGGGCCGATTGCATATTCCGTATCCATCGTATGCATGAAAGTTGAATAATAATTTCACAAACTTTTTATTTAACCTTTTCACGCAGGTAGGTCGCATAGATCTGCTCACGCCGGTTCAGGTACTCCTGGTTGGCAGCGGTCGGGTGTACCCGGTTAGAAAGGAAGATGAAGCCCTGGTCAGTTTGGCGATCAAGGATCAGCCAGGTACCAGTAAAGCCGGTGTGGCTGATCAAGAGGTGACCGTCTTCTTGATCATGAAGGAGCTTCCAGCCTAACGATCGACTGTGGGGACCGGGGATCCTGGTCTGATCGATAAACATCGCATCGACTATTTTAGCATCGAGTAAGCCGCCAAGCTGGTTTTCGATCAGCTGCCGACTGAATATTACTAAGTCACTAAGACCAGCAAAGAGACCGGCACAGCCACAATGGGTACCCAGGATATAGCCCTTGGGATCGTGGACCTGGCCGCGAATCAGTCCCCGTCCATCCTGGATCTCCGTTGGTACCGAACTGGTTATGTCGGGTTGAAAAGTCGCCGTCTTCATCCCTAGAGGAGTCAGCACCCGCTGGGCGATCACCTCCTGAACCGGTCGACCGCAGAGGCGCTCCACAATCCAACCGAGGTAAAGATAGTTAACATCAGCATAACGGATCTGCCGGTTCAGGGTGCTATCGACCGTCTGGCTGGTAAGAAAGGCCGTGATCAGTCTATCCGCCGGCAAAGCGTTACGGTGGGGAATATAGCCGCGGATCCCCGAAGTGTGGGTCAGAAGGTTCCGGATGGTCGGCCGCGGATCCCCGAACTCCGGTAGGTACTGCTGAACGGGATCATCCAATCCCAGACGCCCCTCCTGGATCAGCATCGCGACCACCGGCACAGTCCCCACCACCTTAGTCAGAGAAGCCAGGTCATATACCATTTTAGGCCGGAGTTTCTCCCGGGTTGGTTTCAATTGGGCCCAGCCACGACTTGCCCGCCATTCTCGTTTGCCGTCGAAGATCAGGTAGGTCATCCCCGGCACTACCCCATCATTAACCATGTCATTCAGCTGTTTGATTGTTTTCTGATATCGTTCCATCTATCCGCACTCCTTTAAAATATCCTTTTCATTTTACAACCTTTAAACAAAAAAAGCCGCCCTTACTGGACGACTTGATAATCTAGATTGGTTGACCCATGAACTGACTGTTGTACAGGTCGGCGTAAAAACCGTTGGCTTTCATCAGCTGGTCATGGTTACCGGTCTCGATGATGTGACCATGGTTGACCACAATGATCTGCTCAGCGTCGCGGATTGTTGACAGGCGGTGGGCCACCACAAAGCTGGTCCGTCCCTTCTGCAGGGCGTTCATGGCGCTCTGAATCAGGGCTTCTGTCCGGGTATCAACCGAACTGGTAGCCTCATCGAGAATCAGGATCTCAGGGTTGGCCAGGAAGGCCCGGGCAATCGTCAGCAACTGCCGCTGTCCCTGGGAAATATTAGAAGCAGACTCGTTTAGGACCGTCTGGTAACCGTCCGGTAGTTCACGAATAAAACTGTCGGCGTAGGCCATTTTAGCCGCTTGGTAGACCTCCTCATCGCTGGCATCTTCACGACCGAAGCGGATATTATCCATGATCGTGCCGGTAAACAACCAGGTATCCTGAAGAACCATTCCGATGTGCTGACGCAAGGCGTGACGACTCATCGACCGCGTATCGTGTCCGTCGAGGTAAATGTGCCCACCCTGGATGTCGTAGAAACGCTCCAGGAGGTTGATGATGGTGGTCTTACCAGCCCCCGTTGGCCCAACGATCGCCACCATATGTCCAGCCGGAGCTGCCAGGTTAAAGTTCTCAATCAAGGGCTCATTGGGCTGGTAGCTGAACTTGACATTTTTGAAAGCAATCTTCGGTACCGGCTTCGTGGTCAGTGGTTTATCTGGGATCCGTTCTTCATTCATCTCAGGCGCGTCCAGGACGGTAAAGATCCGCTCGGCGGAGGCCACCGTCTGCTGGATGGTACTACTCAGGTTGGCAATCTGAGTAATCGGCTGGGAGAACTGGTTGGTATACTGCAGGAAGGCCTGAACGTTACCAAGGGTGATCTGACCATGAATAACTTGAATGGCCCCGACGACCGCCACCATCAGGTAACCAAGGTTCCGGATGAAGTTCATCAGGGGAAAGATCAGGATGGAGAAGAACTGAGCCTTCCAGGCGGCCCGGTAGTAGTTATGGTTCTTCTCGGCAAACTGGCGCTCCTCGTCGGCTTCCTTATTGAAGGTTCGAACGATCGTGTGCCCGGCATAGGTCTCCTCAACCTGGCCGTTGATCTTCCCCAGTTCGGCCTGTTGACGACTAAACAGTCGTTGAGCGGTCGGTGCCACGAAGGCAACGACGGCCAAACTCAGCGGGATGGTGATTAGCGCCACCAGGGTCAGTTTCCAACTGATCGTGATCATCAGGATCAAGACCCCAACGAAGGTGATCACACTGGTGATGATCTGGATAAAGCTCTGCTGAAGGGTTCCGGCAATGTTGTCCATATCGTTGACCATCCGGCTCATAATATCCCCATTGCTGTGGGTGTCATAGAAGCTAACCGGGACCCGCCCCATCTTCTCCTCCAGGTCCTGACGCAGGTTATAAACTACCCGCTGGGAGATCCTGGTCATGATGATCTGCTGGGCAAAACTAAAGAGCCCCGAGAAGACATACAAGAGGACAACCGTCACCCCGATAATCATGATCCGGTGGAAGTCAATCGGTAACCTGGTCAGGTGGTGCCCGGCCTTGATCGCTGCGTAGCCCCTCATCACCCCATTGTAAATAATCGTCGTGGCCTCACCGAGGATCTTCGGGGCGATGATGGAAAGGATAACCGAGACAATCGCCAAAAGGATGGAAAAGATTACCCCGACCTTCCATGGCCGCAGGTAGTCGATCAGGCGTTTAGTTGTCGGCCAAAATTGCTTGGCCTTTCTAGTCTTGGCTGGTGCGCGCCGCACGCTTTTCATCCCCCTTCTGAATCTGTGAATCAACAATCTGCTGATAGGTCTCGTTATGGGCCTTCAGCTCGGCATGGGTCCCTTGACCAACCACCTTGCCATCATCAAGAACAATGATCAGGTCGGCATCGGCTACGGTAGAAACCCGCTGGGCGACGATTACCGTAACGGCCCGCTGAATCTGCTTATCCTGGCGCAGGGCTAGGCGGAGCTTTGCGTCAGTCTTGAAATCAAGGGCCGAGAATGAATCATCAAAGATGTAAATTGAGGCCGGCTTGATGATTGTCCGGGCGATGGCCAGCCGTTGCCGTTGTCCACCGGAGAAGTTACTTCCGTCCTGCTCAACGACCGCATCTAGGCCCCCGGCTTCCTTGACGAAATCGGCTGCTTGGGCAACCTTTAGGGCGTGCCACATCTGTTCATCAGTCGCCTGGGCATTACCAAATTGAAGATTAGAACGGATCGTCCCGGTGAATAGGACCGTATTTTGTTGCGTAATTGAAATCACCTGGTGAAGGTCGTGCTGACTGAGCCGCTCGATCGACTGGCCATCAACCTCAATCCGCCCGCTCTCGATATTAAATAGTCGCGGAATCAGGTTAACCAGGGTTGACTTACCCGACCCGGTTCCCCCGATGATTGCCAGGGTCTGGCCGGCTTGGACCTTGAAGTTAAGATCCTGGAGGGCAAGCTTCTCCGCCCCATCATACCGGAAGTCGACGTGGTCAAAGCTAAGGGATGCTGGGTGGTCCGGATTGATTTTATCCTGCTGATCTGCCGGTAGGTCGGCAACGCTAATCGGCATCTCCAGGACCGCATTGACCCGGCTAGCCGAAGCCGAGGCCCGCGGGACAAAGACAAAGACCATCGACAGCATCATGAAACTGATCATGATCTGGGTAGCATAGGTCATGAAGGCGATCAGGTTCCCCACCTGCATTGTCATATTGGCAATCAGGTGGCTCCCCAGCAGGATGATACCGACATTGGTCAGGCTGAGGATCAATGTCATCACCGGGAAAAGAAAGGAAACCAGGGTGAAGGCCTTGATCCCCGTCTGGGTGTAGTCCTCGTTGGCTGCCTTAAAGCGATTCTGCTCCCGCCGTTCCTGACGAAAGGCCCGGATAACCCGGACTCCGGTCAGGCCCTCGCGAAAGACCAGGTTGATCTTATCGGTCTTCTGCTGAATGCTCTTGAATAGTGGGACCGCAAAGTACATCACGAGTATCACGACCACCGCCAAGACCGGTAAACTGACCAGGAAAACCCGGGTCAACCGCGGTTCTCGGACATAAGCGAGCACGCAGGCCGCCACCAGCATGACTGGTGACTGAAGCATCATCCGGAGTACCTGCACCATCACATTCTGGATCTGAACAATGTCATTAGTTGACCGGGTAATCAGTGAGGAGTCCCCAAAGGCGTTAACCTCCTTGCTGGAGAACCGCAGCACCCTACTGAAAATCTGGCGGCGGAGTTTCTCTCCCACCTGCATCGATTGAGTTGCGGCGAAGTAGACATTCCCGGCTGCGGCTACCAGTCCGACAGCCGCAACTAGCAGCATCAATCCCCCTTCACGCCAGATAAAGTGCATATTTTGCTGCATGATCCCCTTGTCAACCAGGTCGGACGTAATCGTCGGCAGGTAGAGGTCACAGGCGACCTGGATCAACAGGAAGATTACGGCCAGGGCGCTTGCCCACCAAACCAGGTTTTTCTTGGCAATCTTAATCACTTTTTTTCATCCCTTTCGTTTCAGCTGTGCGTTTTTGGCCATCATATCCGTGAGCTGGGTCTGCATCTTGTCGACAACCCGAATAAACTGCTCGCGCTCCTTGGGGCTGACGTCCGTAAGCAGGCGCCGGGCAAACGCGGTCCGCTTCGCCACCAGGTCGGCGTGAAAGGTGCGCCCACGCGTGGTCAGGGCAACCCGGATCACCCGCCGGTCCCGTTCATCACGCTGGCGTGACACATAACCGTTGCGCTCCAGGCGTTCTAAGACCTCGGTCAGCGACCCCGGCTTGACACCTGCCAGTACGGCTAATTCACGCTGCGCACACCCCTCGTGGTGGGCAATCAGGTCGATGATCCGGCCCTGCCCCCGAAAGTTGGACGGCTGGGCCGCACACTGGATAGTACTGTTGATGTCCTTCACCAGGTCGGCGAGGCGTTTAAAGAACTCCTCATTGGAAACCGCCATGCCCATTGCTCCTTTCAAAATAGTTAGGTGCATAACGATTGATTATTTTACTACTAATTTTGGGAAATTTAAAATAAAAAAGCACCCGCGCACTAGCGGATACTTGATATGGATTATTACTGTTCGTCAGGCGTTGGCGTTACATTACCGCCACCAGCCGGGCCCTGGTTATCGGTACCTTCTGAATTGGCATTATTGTCGCTCCGCGGAACCTCAGTGCTGTTGTTACCACTACCACGGCCACCGCCATAGCTTCCACCACGGTAATGACTGCCACCAGTGTAACCAGCATTACTCTGGCGCGTGGTCGTCCTGCTGCTGCCACCACTATTTCTTTGGCTCGTGGCAGTACTGCTATCACTCTGATCTGAACTGGTACTGGACGATTGATCACTGCTGCTTGATGACTGACTAATTGCGGATGAGCTGCTACTGCTGTCGGACGACTCATCGTTTGATTGTCCCTTGACCTTCAGGCGCTTGACAACCTTCTTGTCACCACGCTTAGCCGTGATATCGTAGGTTCCCGGGGTATCAAAGACAAACGAACGGGTAACCGTATCGTCACCCTTGCTTGGCTTGAAGGTCTTCACAACCACGCCGCTGCGGTGCCCCTTGATTACAACCTTAGTCTTTGCCGAGATTAGGAACTTAACCTTGGCTTCACCGTTATCGTTCATGCGGGCCGTCTTCTTAAACTTGAGCATCACGTCGCCCTCATCATCATCGGCCGTTGGCTCCACTGCTGAGGAAGACTGACTGCTCTTGGCTGGCGCCGCGCTCTCCTTGTGACCGGCAAACGAGGTGACCCCAATGCCCACCAGACTGCCGACCAGAAGAACGACGAGCAGCCAGTTCACCGCGACCCGGCTGCCACTGACGTAGTTATAACCCCGTCGCGTATCCTTAACCTGACGAACGTAGCACATGACCAGTAGGACAGCGGCGACAATTGCTATGATTATCAATAAATTCTTAATTCGCATAATTTAAAACACCATTACTTATCATTACTTGTCCAAAAATTTAACCAATACAATGAAAGCTTACCATTAACGGCAGCGGTTTTTAAGACCCAATTATGATTTTAATTCTCGGCATCCAGGAAAGCCGCATTCCATCATGTTCTTAAAAAACGTGTTCCCCGGCTGCTTCTTAAGGGGTGATCCGCGAGGCAAAAGAAAAAACCGCCCAAATAGACGGCCCCTCCCCCCTGTTGAGAAGAAGTAATAAATTTTCCGCACTTTTCCCTCACTTGCAGAAAAATACATTTTCAGGAAAACAAAAAATGCCTTTATATCAACGTTTTAAGCTGATATAAAAGCATTAAAGCGATTAAAAATCACCCGCACGGGGATCGAACCCGTAACTCCGCCTTGAGAGGGCGACGTCTTAACCAATTTGACCAGCGGGCAATGTCATCTAACGTACAAGAATGATTATACGTTATCGGTCCAATACTGTCAATTGTAATTTTAAAATTTTTTGAAATCCGATTTATTCATATGATAACTCCAGCAAGTAGGCCCCCTTTGCCGGCAGGTGCGAAGTCGTCACCCACACGTCGTGGTAAATCGGCTGCTCACTGTTGGTCTTAGCAAAATAGTCGTCAAGCAGGTCCTCGTTCTTCGCCACAAAGTCATTTGATAGGCGGTTAACCATCAGTGACAGGTTGGGAAAATAATACCCCGCGTCTGCGATCTTCAATGAATCATTAATTGCCATCATGATTGTGTTGGTATAACGCGGCTGTTGCATCATGATCAACTCCGGGTGTCGCTTGATCTTCGTTAAAACATAATAAATCGAATCAGAATTGCTTGCCATTTCTCTTTCTCCTTGTCCTAACTACCATTGTAACAAAAGCGGTCGGTTAAAACAAAAAGTCGCAATTCAAACATAAAGATTGAATTACGACTTTCCAAAGTAAGTTGGGAATACTGGGTTCGAACCAGTGATCCAGGATTCAGAGTCCTGCGCCTTACCGCTTGGCCAATTCCCAATGACGTTGTCTCATACAACAGTCATTACTATATAGAAGATTCCACAATTAGTCAACCCTTTTTCCCAACTCTTTTTGAAATTTCTTTTTTTGAGTGGCAATCCGGGCTTTGGTTACTAATGAAACCGCACGTGTGTCTGTCCCGTTGCACCAGTGATCGACATCGGCCTTGATCTGCTCCTGAGAGGCCGGAACATAATCGTGACGCAGGTAGTTATAGTTGACCTGACTACTTTGCTTTTGCCAGATCTCTGCCATAATGAACTGACTCCGGGTCCGCTGTAGGTCCGTGGGCATCTCATCAGCAGTGATCGCCACCACATCATCGACCTTAGCCGTAGCGATCGGCGGTAAGGGCCCGCCACTGGGCAAGTACGGGGCAACTGGGACGTTGATCAACGCTCCTTGCATTACTTCCTGCCAATTTTTGCGGGTGGCCATCCGGTGCTCTAGGCCAGGCTCAACATCGTTTGCCACCAGGTAATCACGCTGCTCTCCCCAACTCAGTATGACATGAACTTTGAATACATGTGCCATGTTGTTCCCTCCCTTAGCTCTAACTTTATTTTACCGCACCTATCGCGGCTTGTGAATTAGTTCATAATCAATTCATTAAATCATCCGCAATTCTCCACGAAATAATCACTTTTATAGACAACAATAGGACAATATAATAAACTTTCAATTATTAGGAGGTGGTCAAAATCCGCAAACGCCTATTCTTGCCACTGGTCTACCTGCTTGCCTTTGGTGCCCTCATCTGGTTCTATCAAAATAGCCCGCGCTTCCAGCAGTACGCGAACGTTGCCATCCATGATGCCCAGGTCCTCACCTATAACGGTCTTAACAAGCTGACGGGGAATAAGCCAACGGCGACCGAGCAACGGGTCGACCCAACCCATACCAACGCCACAACAACCGGATCACGGTGGCCTCATGCCTCAGCAACGGTTTATGTCGACCTCAGTAACCCCGTCCTCCGCTCTGCCGCAGAATCGGCCCTCAGTCAGTGGAACCGGACCGGTGCTTTCACCTTCAAACAGATTAATGATAAGTCCAAAGCCGATATTACCATTACGGCCATCAACGAGAACAACGATAACGCCGCCGGACTGACCAACTCGACGACCAACGCAATGACCGGTTACATTACTCACGCCGACGTCCAACTCAATGCCGGCTACCTGCTCGATCCCAGCTACGGCTACTCACAGCAGCGCGTGATTAACACGGCTGAGCACGAGCTGGGCCATGCCATTGGCCTCCAGCACAACAATGGTACCTCGGTCATGCAACCAGCCGGCTCCTTCTTCAAGATCCAACCAGCCGACGTCGCAGCGGTCAGGAAGTTGTACGCACAAACACCCCAAGCCACCAACGAAAGCAGCAGTAGTACTCAACAATCTATCGACGCAAAAAAACTGTCCACTTTATCGAAATGAAGTGAGCAGCTTTTTGTTATGCGATCTCGCCGCCATCATGGTGAAGCGGGATCCGGATATTAATCGCCAGCACCGCCACGATGACCAGGACCGAGCCCAGCACGTCGGCACCGGTCATGTGCAGATGAAATATCAGCACCGAGCCAATCGTGGCCGAGAGCGGCTCAAAGGCGTCCATCAGGCTAAAAGTCGTGGCATCAATATATTTCAGCGAGTTATTAGCCAGTTGGAACGGAATCAGAGTCCCAATCACCAAGATGCCGAGCCAACAGGTCCAGACGATTGGCAGGTTTGGAATATGGGGCTGGGCAGGATGCATTGCCAGCAGAGCCAAACCAGCGAAGAGAAGCCCCCACCCGGTAACCACCAGGGACGGTACGCGATTGGTCCGCAGCATCTGTTGAGGAATCAGGGTGTTAGTAGCCACCCCGATGGCTGCTACCATCCCCCAGAAAAGGACCAGGGGCGTGACCGCCAGGTGGTCTACCTTACCGTGGGTAGCGATGATGAAAACCCCAGAAAAGGCAATAATAGCGCTGATAATCTCAATCCGCCGCGGCGGAATGTGGCGAAAGGCTGCCAAGTAGGCAATGGTGAAGAAAGGGCCAAGAAATTGCAGCACCGTTGAAATCGATGCATTCCCATACTGCACCGCCATAAAGTAGCCATACTGGACCGGCACCAGGCCAAAGAAACCGTAGGCAAAGATTACCCAGGCATCGTGTAGGTTACGAAAGATCTGCAGCGGGTGGTCCCCCTTAAACTGGCTGATTATCAGCAGGATCACGCCAGCTGAGATCATCCGGGTCTGCGTCACCCACATTGAGGTGATACTGGTGCTCACGTTGAAGAGGGCCTTAGCAAACAGGCCCGAGATCCCCCAGAAAGTACAGGCCACGATGACCATGACCGTCCCCAAGACTTTTTTATTTGTCATAACATTCCACTTTCCAATCTAAAATTTTCACAAGTGCCATTCTACCACACTTTTTAAAGCAAAAAAGACGGCAATGAATCTATCCAATCCATTGCCATCCTTAATTCTTATTTAGTTGTCACGGATAACCGTACCAACCTTACCAGCCAGGGCATCGTCCAGACCATTGAGGGAAGTGATAATTGCTTCCCGCTCAGGGTGACCTTCAACGAATGACAGGCAGGCTTCAATCTTTGGCAGCATGCTGCCGGCAGCAAACTGCTTTTCGTCCATGTACTTGTGGGCTTCATCGATCGTCAGCGTCTTCAGAGCCTTCTCATCTGGCTTGCCATAGTTTACGTAAACGTAATCTACCGCCGTCAGGATGATCAGCTTATCGGCACTAATTTGATCAGCTAAGAGGGCACTTGAACGGTCCTTATCGATAACGGCAGGAACACCCTGGAGGCCGTCGTCAGTCATGATGACTGGGACACCACCGCCACCACCAGCGATAACCAGATCACCGGATTCGATCAGCGTGTTGATGCTGTTGAGCTCCATGATCTTCTTCGGCAGTGGTGAAGGAACAACCTGACGGTAACCCCGTCCAGCGTCTTCCTTGAAAGTGTAACCCTTTTCCTTTTCGATCTGCTCAGCTTGTTCCTTCGTGTAGAAGTCACCAACCGGCTTGGATGGGTTATTGAATGCAGGATCCTGTGGGTCAACGGCGATTTGCGTAACAATCGTGGCCACATTCTTATTCATCCAACGCTTGTGCAGTTCGTTTTGCAGACTTTGCTGTAAGTGGTAACCAATGTAGCCTTGGCTCATGGCCCCACATTCTGGGAATGGGAAGGCAGCCGTCTTACCATTTTCCGCAGCAAAGTTCATACCCAGGTTGATCGCACCGACCTGTGGACCGTTACCGTGGCTGATAACAACCTGGTTACCGGCGTCGATCAGACCGATCAGTGAGGAAGCGGTGTTCTTAACCAGCTTTAATTGTTCTTCAGGTGACTTACCAAGGGCGTTACCACCCAAGGCAACAACTACTTTAGCCATGTAGCAGTCCTCCCTTGATTAGCCTTGTTCACCTAAGGTTGCAACCATGACAGCCTTGATAGTGTGCATCCGGTTTTCAGCTTCACGGAAGACAACGGAGTGCTTGCTTTCGAAGACTTCGTCAGTAACTTCCATTTCCTTAAGGCCGAACTTCTTGTAGATTTCCTTACCAACTTCAGTGTCAAGGTTGTGGAATGCAGGCAGGCAGTGTTCAAAGAGAACGTTAGGGTTTTCAGTAGCCTTCATAACGTCCATCGTTACTTGGTAAGGCTTAAGCAGGTTGATCCGCTTTTCCCACATGTCATCGGATTCACCCATTGATACCCAAACGTCGGCGTAGATAACATCCATGCCCTTAACGTCTTCCTTAACATCGTTGGAAACAACGATCTTAGCACCAGTTTCCTTAGCAATGGCGTTAGCCTTGTCCAGGACTTCCTTAGTTGGGTTCAATTCCTTAGGAGTTACAACGTGGTATTCCATCCCCATAACGGCAGCACCGAGCATCAGAGCGTTAGAAACGTTGTCTTGACCGTCACCAACAAAACCGAACTTGATGTCTTCGTAAGGCTTCTTCAATACTTCGTGAGCAGTTAAGAAGTCAGCCAGGACTTGGGTTGGGTGGTCTTCGTCAGTCAGACCGTTCCAAACAGGAACACCTGAGTACTTAGCAAGGGTTTCAACGTTACGTTGTGAGAAACCACGGTATTCAATACCATCGAACATGCCACCAAGAACACGGGCAGTATCCTTAACAGATTCCTTGTGGCCAATGTGTGAGCCTGAAGGACCTAAGTAGGTTACATGAGCACCTTCGTCCTTAGCACCAACTTCGAAGGAGCAACGGGTACGAGTTGAGCTCTTTTCGAAGATCAAAGCGATGTTCTTACCTTCAAGGTTCTTAGCTTCAGTACCTGCGTACTTAGCCTTCTTCAGGTCTTCAGCCAGGTTAAGCATGTATTCCATTTCACGCTTGTTGAAGTCTGAAAGAGTTAAGAAACTACGATTACGTAAATTAAAAGCCATAATTAATTCCTCCTTGGTTTTTACAGTTACTATCATACCGGTATACTTCAAGAAGCTTCGCATAACATCGCAAAATTGCAAAAGAAAATTTTCTTTTCTCGGCTCCTCAAGGCCCATCATAACATCAATGGAAGCGGAACCACGGTTTTTATAAAACAAACCGCCTTTTTTCGGGAAAATTTCCTAACGATACGTTATAAGCATTGTGCAATACCACACAGGGGTATAAAATGTTGTCGAGTATCAAAGAACTTCATTCTACTTCACCAAATCAAAGGAGCCCTGACCAGTGAACTTTTACATTGTCAACAGCAACGACAACAGCACGGAACTACTGAAGGACATCATCGAAAATGACTTCAATAACTCAATTGTCGGCACCACCACCAACCCCCAGCAAGCCTACGATGATGCCATGCGGCTTAGCATCGACATTATGTTCGTTGACTTTACCATGCCACGGATTGACGGGGTAGAGTTAATTCGCCGTATCCAGGATAGCCGTCACTACCCCCACTTCATCATGATGGCCCCGGCAATCGACCCGGCCACCCGAACACGAGCTTACAAGAGCGGAATCGACTTCTTCATCGAGAAACCGCTCAATATTGCCGAGGTCAAAACCGTTATTAAACTGGCCAGCCAGAACATCGATATGTCCAAGCGTCTCCTCCAGATCCTCGACCTGGTCAGCGGGGCTGCCACCAACAGTAACACCGTCTCGATCAGCTACAAGGAAAAGCAGAAGGAAAACGCCAAGTCGATCCTGCGCTTCCTCGGTATTACCGCTGGTAACGGCGGGCAGGAGATTATTAGCGTCATCAACATGATGATTGAGCGGGAGCTAGACTTTGAAGAGATTAATTTTGAGGAAAGCTACCACTGCGATAAGCACGGTAAGAAGATCATTTTTCAGCGGATTCGGCGTGACATCCGGGCTGGTCTGACTAACCTCGCCCATATGTGCATCGACTACCCGGAAAACGACATCATTTTGGAGTATGCCAACAACCTGTATGAGTATAAGAACATCCACAACGAAATTGCCTACCTTCAGGGGCAACGTCAGACTGGGGGGCAGGTATCAATCAAGCATTTCTTCAACGGCTTGATCCAAGAGAGCAACTAAATAATACAAAACGGGGAGCCGCTAGTGGACATGGGCGGCTTCCCGTTTTGTATTCTCGATTCTCTTAATGATGCCAGTAATGCCAGGCCAGGTACACCCAGAAAGAAACAAGCAGGATTGTGTAGCCCGCTGCCAGCCAAATAACATACTGGAGAAATGCCCAGCCAAGGAGCCGCCAGACGATCCAAAGGCAGATCGTCAACACCAGCCAGACAGCTAGCCGCTCCTGGACCCGTTTCATCCTGGTCCGTAGTCGTACCTGCAACGCTCTTCCCCTCCTAATAAAAGAGCCGCCGGTCGATGCTCGGCAGCTCTACTTAGTTCTCTAGTTGTTCTTATCCATCTCGGCACGCAGCTGCTTGCCAATCTCCTCGTAACCAGG
>NZ_AZGO01000050.1 GCF_001435345.1 Limosilactobacillus pontis DSM 8475
CACGCCGAAAGTAGTTGGGGGATCGCTCCCTGCGAGGATAGGACGTTGCCACGCTAGGGCCTCGAGAAGTCTGCATATCCAATGCAGGCTTTTTATTTTGAAAAGATTAATAAAAAGGCAAGCTTCGAGCTTGCCTTTTTAGGCTTTAAAACTGGACCGATGAACGTGGTCAAAATGTCTTCCCTGATAAATTGAAACATCACTGTGATTAATTGCCCATTGCGAGATCGTTTCGAGAACGGGAAGAAGAGTGCGTCCCTTGGTTGTTAGTGAATATTCAACACGGATAGGCATCTCATTGTATTGGTGACGCTGGACGATTCCGGCGGCCTGCAACTCGTGGAGACTATCCGCCAATGCTGTATCGGAGATGTTTTCCATCTCATCCTTGAGTTCTCGGTAGCGTAATGGACCACTATTACCAAGGATACACAGCAGACGTGGCTTCCATTTACCGCCAAAAATGGATAGGGCATAATCAACGGTGCAAAAATACTCTTTTGGTGTTTTACGTTGGTACATTTAATCACTCCTTGTGAACTACCCAGCTATAAGTGACTGGGGCTGTGGGAACGCGAGAATTTTATACATACCTTCACGTTAACCAACCTACGGAATTTTGTCTTTGCCACTCTTTAAAATTAGATTAGTCGATCGCTCTGTTGAAAGTGTAATCAATAGGTAAATGACTATCCCTGAAGAAAACCGGGTTGCGGCCGCTAAGATTTACGCAACATATCGACAGCCCTTCCTTGATACTATCCCAGGTGCGCTAACCAAGCAACTGCTTATTCGGGATGAGAATGTTCAAGTTCTGCATGGCTTCGACAGCGTTACCCATCCTAAAGATTATTAGACTAGTGAAATGTTCGCCAAGCACGGTTTCTCGGAGCTCCAACCAATTTGGTCAATAGACCCGGATGTTCGAATTTATCAGGGTAAGTAGCTCAATGCATCTTAATATTATTAAGCTATATACTTAATAGAACTAACGCCAATAAAAATCACTTACGAAAACTAATCAACTCTGGTAAAGTAACCAATTGTGTAATTAGAGAATTAGTTAGAGGAGTGATTTTTTAATATGAGTAAAGAAACGCGGGGACGGCAGGTTCGCCACCCGAAGCTTGCTATGGTCAGCATGCTGCTGGGGGCGTTCGTCGGGATGCTCAGTGAAACCTCACTGAACATTGCCCTGCCTAAGTTGATCCTGGCATTTCATGTTAATACGGCAACTATTCAGTGGCTGGTGACTGGCTACATGCTGGTCATTGGGATCGTCCTGCCGTTGTCGAGTTTGATTTCAAAGTGGTTCACGACCCGGCAAATCATTATCTTCGCCTTAGTTGACTTTATCGTCGGGGCGGTAATTTCTGCCCTGGCGGGGAACTTCCCGGTTCTCTTGATCGGGCGGATGATTCAGGGGATTGGGACCGGGTTGATCCTGCCCCTGATGTTCGCAGTGGTCATGCGGATCTTCCCACCACAGAAGATCGGTGCCGTGATGGGAGGTTGTGCGCTGGTCATCATGTTTGCGCCGGCGATTGGGCCAACTTTGACTGGTCTGGTTCTGGCTAAGTTATCGTGGAACTGGATTTTCTGGCTCTTTGTTCCATTTCTGGCGGTGGCCCTGATTTTTGCGATCACCTCGCTGGAAAATGTCGGTGACATTACCCGGCCACACGTCGACGTTTTGTCAATCCTCGAATCAGCGGTCGGCTGCTCGGGTTTGGTCATTGGGGCTAGCCTGTCCAGTCGTGACGGATGGCTGTCCGCGCCGGTCCTGTGCGCCCTGATCATTGGGATTGTTGTCCTTGCCTTCTATATCCATCGCCAGGTGCACTTGGAGACGCCAATTCTCAACCTGCGGGTATTTAAGACCCCGGCCTTTGCGATCGGGTCTACCCTGGTGATGTTGGACTTTGGAATTATCCTGGCTGCCATGTACCTCCTGCCAATGTACATTCAAAACGGCCTGTTACTGCCTGTAGCCCTGACCGGGATTATCATGCTGCCAGGTGGGGTGGTCAACGCCCTAACCTCAGCTGTGGCCGGCCGGATGTACGATAGTGTTGGTGCCAAGAAGCCGGCGATGATCGGTTTTATCATCGCCTTGATCGGTGCCGGTATGCTGGCACTGACCAGTGACCATTCTTCAATTGCCTATGTGATTACTGCCCACGTCATCCTGATGATTGGGTGTCCGCTGGCGATGTCGCCATCTCAGACTAGTGCCCTGAACTCACTGTCCGGGATGGAGTCGGCCGATGGTAGTACCATTTTGAACACGATGCAACAGATCGTTGGTGCTCTGGCAACGGCCCTGGCCACCAGCTTCCTTGAATTGGGGCGGGGTGCCGCCACGGGAAGCTCGGCCGTGCGTTTTACCAATGGTGTTCACTGGGGGATCTACTTTACCCTGGTCTTGATCATCATCGGGACCGTCCTGACCTTCAAGATGACTGACAAGCCACACAGCAATGATTTGAAGTAATAAAAAAGGATCTCCGCGGAGATCCTTTTTTAGTCGGCTAGGCGTTGAAGCTCCTTAAGGGCGAGGGGGAACTCACGGAATCCGTCGCTGGTCAGAAAGTGGCCGCCGGTGTCCTGGACAATCAGCTTGGCGCCAAGGTGGTGGGCCACGTCGATACTGTCATGGTAGGGCGCAATCGGGTCATTTTTGGCTGTGATGACGGTTGCCCGACTGGCCTTAGGCGTGATTTCACCATAGTCAGGAGCCGGGGTCATAAAGGTGTCTAGCTCGGGGTAGGCCGGCAAGCCCCGGTCAAAGGCGCCGACCAGGAGAAAGCGAATGTCATGAAGGTGGTGCCGGGCGACAAAACGGAGGGCGGTCACGCAGCCGAGACTGTGGGCGACCAGGATCAGGCCATTCTCAGCGGGTACCTGCCGGTCGATTGCATCATCCCATTCATTGGCCTGCGGGCTGAAGGGATTCGGTAAGAAGATCCGGTCGAGTTTAATCTCCGGTGCGGCGGCGCCTTCCAGCCATGGAAACCAGTCGTCGTCTCTGGTGGAAGTGCCATGAATGAGGTAGGCATTGGTCATAATAGTCATCCTTTCTCAATTTGTTACCCTTATCATAAAATTTTATCAAAGAAGCGGCAATTAGAATGGTCCTGGTTAGTGAAATACCGTTATAATGATGGGGACAAGCACAGAACGAAGGAGGGATGATGATGAGTGAAGTAATGCTGCGGGTGGCACGCCCGAGTGATGCTGCCGCCATCCAACGGATCTATGGTTACTACGTGGATAACACGGCGATCACCTGTGAGGTCGTCACACCGTCGATTGCGGAACTAACGGGACGAATCACCAAGACCCTAGAGAAGTTCCCGTACCTGGTGGCAACCCTGGATGAGCGGGTGGTGGGGTTTGCCTACGTTAGTCCGGCTAACCCCCGTGCTGCATATCAGTGGACGGTGGAGACGTCGATCTATGTGGATCGCAATTGCCGGGGGAAGCACGTCGGAACACGGCTGTATGACATGCTTGAGGAGCTTTGCCGGCGGATGAAGGTGGTTAATATGACCGCTCACATTGTCTACCCCCACGACGACCAGCCGGACCAGTACCTGACCCTGGCTAGCCCTAAGTTCCACGCGGCCTATGGCTACCGTCTCGCCGGCCGTTTTGATCGAAACGTCTACAAGTTTGACAAGTGGTATGACATGATCTGGATGGAGAAGGCCATTGCCGAGCACGGCCATGACCCGGTTCCAATCGTCAACTTTAACGCGATTAAGGAACGGTTCTTCGGTGAATAAAAAAATCGTCAAGCGCGACGATACGCTTGGCGATTTAATATGGACCATGCGAGATTCGAACTCGCGACCTCCTGCATGCGAAGCAGACATTCTCCCAACTGAACTAATGGCCCGTTGCGCTTCTATTATAGCAGGGTTGGGGCTGTGATGTTAATGATCTTTTAGAAAGAAGATGACAAATGTGGTATTGGATGAAATTAGGGTGGCCCAGTCCAGCGATCTGGGCGGGGTAGCAGAGTTGTATAAGGCGATTTGTGACCACCAGCCGCTCGATGAGTATGGGGCCGACTGGACTTGGGGCGAGTACCCGAGTGTTGACGGCCTACGCCAGATGATTGAGGCGGATACCCTGATGATTGCAAGGATCGGCAGGTGGTGGCCGGTGGGCTTCTGACGACGGGTGAGGAATACCCGCAGGTTGACTGGCCTCACCAGTTTGCCGATGATGAGGTGGGCATTCTTCACCTATTTGGCGTCCATCCCAAGTACCGGCGGACGGGGATCTCTTCGGAGTTGCTCCAGGAAATCATCAAGCAGGCTGGCAAGGAGGGGAAGCAGGCGGTCCACCTTGATGTGCTGGCTGGGAATGTTCCGTCCGAGAAGTTATACGTGAAGAATGGCTTCACGGTGGTGCAGGCATTGACACTACACTACGATGACATTGGCGACCAGGATGCTAAGGTCTTGGAGTACTGTATTTAATTCGGGGATGGCTGATCAGCCATCTTTTTTAATTTTAGCTTGCAAAATTGTTACAAAGCGACTATAGTATTTAACTGTTGTGTTTCAGAAACACGACAAAGTTAACTAGACCAAAGTTAGCTTTCACAAGCCGTCAAGGAATGAAACTTGACAGATGGTTTCAATAACTATATGAAAAAGATTTCATACTTTATGCTTGATAAAGTTGGCTGAGGATAGTATAATATGTATTGCTGTTGAGGCAGGCACATTAGTTTTAATTTTGATAATTGAAATTAATAGTTGACTTCTTAATGGTAATCAGCTATTATAAATAAGCTAGCTTGTACGAGTTGATTGTAATTTTTAACTAAGAAAAGTTAATAAAAACTGTTGACTCGATACTAACTAGATGATATAATAATTTTGCTAGGTAAGCACTGATTGCTTAGCGTAGTAGACCTTTGAAAACTGAACAAAGTTTTTGACGAACTAAATGTGTAGGGTCTTC
>NZ_AZGO01000051.1 GCF_001435345.1 Limosilactobacillus pontis DSM 8475
CAATCAACTCGTACAAGCTAGCTTATTTATAATAGCTGATTACCATTAAGAAGTCAACTATTAATTTCAATTATCAAAATTAAAACTAATGTGCCTGCCTCAACAGCAATACATATTATACTATCCTCAGCCAACTTTATCAAGCATAAAGTATGAAATCTTTTTCATATAGTTATTGAAACCATCTGTCAAGTTTCATTCCTTGACGGCTTGTGAAAGCTAACTTTGGTCTAG
>NZ_AZGO01000052.1 GCF_001435345.1 Limosilactobacillus pontis DSM 8475
CCGCTTGATTATGCAGTACCGTACCCCAACTAGATAATGGGACATTGGTCGTTATGATCGTTGATTTGCGTTCATAACGACCATTTATTAATTGAAACAATAAGTTGGCTTCGTTTGCTGCGACTGGTAGGTATCCTAATTCGTCAATGACTAACAGGTCGTATCGTTTATAACGCCGCATTACCCTTTCTAGGTGCTGTTTCTCTTGAGCTGCTGTTAGTCTCAAAATTAGTTCATGGCAATTAATAAATAAGGTTCGGACACCTTGCCTACATGCCTCAACTCCTAAGCCAATCGATAAATGCGTTTTGCCGACACCCGGACTACCAATAAAAATTATATTCTCCTGATTATCTAGGAAAGACATTGTCGCAAATTCTTCGATTTGCTGTTGTTTAATGGAAGGTTGAAATTCATAGTTGAATTCGCTTAATGTTTTCACTACCGGAAATCTGGCACGTTTAATACGTCTCTTCAGGCTTTCCTTTTGCTGATAGGCTATTTCTTTATCCGTCAGCTCCAATAATGCTTCACTAAAACTAACTTGTTGATCATTTACTACTTGACGATAATCAACGATTGAAGCCGCCATATTGTTCAAATTTAACTTCGTTAAATTGGTTATTAATTTCTGATACTGATTCATTTTATTCCCCTATCTGGTCATAGATACTCAAATTTTTAAGCATATATCGGTCAATTTCCTTATTACTTTTATCCGCCATTAAATCACTTTTAAGAATGGCCCGCTGGTCATGTGGATCATAATTAAATTGCCGATCTGTTAAATCGTGATTTTGAATCTCCGCACCTTGATAAAAGATATGAATAGCTTTACCATCCTTAGTTGGTTTAATTTCAACCTCTTTTCCGATATAATTAGGGGAAACAGAGTATTGATGGTTTTGAAATCTGATCATCGAATCTCGTGATACCTTTCTGGTTTGGACGCTTTGGAAGTATCTGGTGAGATCATGATTGAAGGACCTGAGATGCTCTTTTTCTTTTGCCCATAATTCAATTGGTTGATGGTTATTTCCTTGTGATTTTTCATGATTAAGGCGATGACATATGCGATTAACGATTTCATTCAATTCACTAATCGTCTTAAATTCACCGTTATATGGTTTTAGACGTCCCATCGTTCTTGCCAATGCCTCAACGCAACCTTTGGTTTGCGGTCTAAACGGCCGACAAGCAATCGGATGGTAATCGGCATCATGACTAAACGACAAGAACTTTTCATTGAATCGATGATGACGAAAATCGCTTAGTTTATGGTCAACGACAGTTGACATATTATCGAACCAAATTTCTTTGGGAATGCCACCGGTGGCTTGAAAAGCCTCAAATAAACATCTAAAGAGAGTGTCTTGCTTTTGATCTAACGTAAGCTTGAGAAACTTAAATTTGGAATATGGTAAGACGTAAAGAAAGATACTAAAGGTATGTGGTACGCCATTCTGGTCCATCATTGTAACTTTCTCTTTCCAATCAACCTGAGCGCTCAAGCCAATTATGTGTTCCACTCTAATTGTTGCTTTCTTTACTTGAGATCTACGAAAGTGACGACAATAATCTTTGACGATCGTATATTTGCCAGTGAAGCCCTTCTCGACAATAAAATCAAAGATTGATCTAGCAGAACAGCCTGCCGCATATTTAGACTCGATAATGTCGCGATACTCATCTAATTTACTACGACGCCTGTGGCGTTGATGATTATAACTTGGATCTTGGCCATTTAAGGCCCGTAAATATGCAGCCTTTACTGTTCGTGGATCAACACCATATTGTCGAGCAATAGCCGTGTAGTTAGGTTTAATGTCTTCTATCACGAAATGTTTCATCCTTTCGTAAACGTCGTTGCGCATACTCTTCACTTCCTCATCAAATAGATAAGGTGAGTATACAAAAATTGTAGGAAAACTGACAATTTTAAACCGCCGTTTTCCTACATTTTAGTCCCGCCCTCTACA
>NZ_AZGO01000053.1:0-33337 GCF_001435345.1 Limosilactobacillus pontis DSM 8475
CTTGCTTAATCTACGTCACTAAATTCGTTCAAGTTATTTCTTGCAATCTGCCAAATACATAAATTGTAAGGAGTTTTGAAGATGACAGACGATTTCCAATACCACAAGATCCTGGTCGCAATTGACGGTTCCAAGGCCACGAGCCAGGTCCTCGATGCGGCTATCGATAGTGCTGTTCGCAACGACGCCAGCCTCAACATCCTGACCGTCACCCAGGTTGACCAGATCACCGATGGCTACAGCAATGCCGTCCTGAGCGAGGAAGATACCTATGACGCTGTCCATACCACCCGGGAACGGATGGATGACCTCAAGGTGCAGGCGGAGAAGGCCGGTGTTCGTGACGTCAGCATCCACATCCGCTTCGGCAATCCGAAGCGTGTCATCGCCCGTGAATTTCCTAAGGACCACAACAACGACCTGATCGTCATTGGGACAACCGGCCTGTCTGGCTTCGAACGCTTCGTGGTCGGTTCGGTCACCAACTATGTTAACCGAAACGCCCACTGCGACGTCCTCGTCGTCCAGATTACAAAGTAGCAAAAGGAGGCTAACGCGGTGAAGAAAATCGTGATGGGTATCGTGGCCCACGTTGATGCCGGCAAGACTACCCTTTCCGAGGCCCTGCTCTACCGGACGGGGGCTCGGCGGAAACTCGGCCGGGTCGACAACGGTGACGCCTTTCTTGACCCCGACCAGCTGGAAAAGAGACGGGGGATCACCATCTTTGCCCACGAGGCCCAGCTCCACTACGACGACCTGAGGATTACCCTTCTGGACACCCCGGGTCACATTGATTTTGTGGCCCAGACGGAGCAGGTCCTGCAAGTCCTTGACTACGCCGTCCTGGTGGTCGATGCAACGAACGGTCTGACCGGGTCTACCCTGACCCTCTGGCGGCTGCTGGCCCGCTACCACGTGCCGACCTTCATCTTCATCAATAAGACGGATAGCGTCGGCGCCGACCCGCAGGCAATCCTGACCGCGGTGCAGAAGACCTGCTCACCGGGCTGCGTAATGTCTGATGACCCCCTTAGTGAGGAGGCGGTTGAAACCATTGCCAGTCAGGACGAGGATGCCCTGACCGAGTATCTGGAGGATGACCGTCTAACCCCCGCCACGATCCAGCGGCTAATCCGTGAGCGTAAGGTCTTCCCCTGTTACGCCGGTGCCGCTCTCAAGCTGACCGGGGTCGATGAACTCCTGGCTGGCCTAGCCAAGTGGACCACCCCGTTCACACTCCACCAGGAGTTTGGTGCCCGGGTATTTAAGGTCGCCCACGACAAGGGTGACCGTCTGACCTGGCTCCGGGTCACTGGGGGAAGGCTCCAGGCCAAGGCCGAAGTGCTTGACGGACAGAAGGTTAACCAGATTCGCGACTACAACGGGGGCAAGTTCAACGTTGTCCAATCCGTGCCGGCGGGTGATGTCTGTGCGGTCACTGGGCTGAATGCGACTTTCCCCGGTCAGGGCCTCGGTGTGGAAAGCGACCAAGGTCAGGCGGCCTTTCAGCCGGTCCTGAGCTACGCCGTTGATCCCCGGGGCAATGACATTCACGCCTGCCTGACGGCCCTCCGTCAGCTGGAGGATGAGGATCCCCAACTGGCGGTCACCTGGTCACCCCACCTCCAGGAGATTCACGTTCACCTGATGGGTGAGGTCCAGCTAGAGATTCTCCAGCAGCTACTCGCCGATCGTTTCCAACTCAACATTGCCTTTGACCAGGGTCAGATTCTCTACCAAGAGACGATCACCGGGGCGGTGGAAGGCGTCGGCCACTTCGAGCCGCTACGCCACTACGCCGAGGTTCACCTCCTGCTGGAGCCCGGCCAAGCAGGGAGTGGTCTGCGTTTTGCCAACGAGTGCCGAACCGACGTGTTCGACCACAACTGGCAACAGCAGATCATGACTAGCCTGGGGGCCAAGGAGCACCGGGGCGTCCTGGTTGGTGCCCCGCTGACCGATACCCGGATCACCCTAATCGGTGGCCGCGGCAGTATCAAACACTCGGTCGGCGGCGACTTCCGCGAGGCTACCTGGCGGGCAGTTCGCCAGGGGCTGATGGAACTTTGCGCCCAGGGCAAATGTCAGCTCCTAGAGCCCTGGTACCATTTCCGCCTGACCATCCCCGAAGAAGAGGTCGGTCGGGCAATCAATGATATTCAGCAGATGAACGGGACCTTCCATCTCGGCACGGAAACTGGTGGCGCCACCATCATCACCGGGGCCGCCCCGGTAGCCACGATGCAAGACTACGCCCAGACGGTCCGTAACTACAGCCATGGTCAGGGCCAGCTAGAATGTGTCGTTGCCGGCTACCAACCCTGTCACAACGCTGAAGAGGTCATTGCAACCCACCACTACGACCCGGTGGCCGACCTTGACAACACCCCGAACTCGGTCTTCTGTGCCCACGGTGCCGGTTACCCAGTGCGGTGGGATCGCCTGCCGGAGATGGCCCACTTCCCCTATCAAAAGAACCCAAAGTAATAAAATGACACTGGATAAATCCGCAGATTTATCCAGTGTCATTTGTCATTTAATCAGTTCTTCTAATTTGTGGCGGACCACCTGATCAGCGATCCTCCTCCTCAATTTTTAGCAAGAGCCCGTACAAGGCTCCCAGCAGGTTAGCGTCGTTGCCGAAACGGGCCGCCATGATCATTGGCATTGCAATATCATCCATAAG
Organism: Limosilactobacillus pontis DSM 8475; assembly: GCF_001435345.1. GTDB lineage: Bacteria > Bacillota > Bacilli > Lactobacillales > Lactobacillaceae > Limosilactobacillus > Limosilactobacillus pontis. Next base: position 2,690 of record NZ_AZGO01000053.1, read on the forward strand.
GCGGCGATCGCCCTCCTGGAGCAAGCGGAACTGGCGCCGAACCTCGCTGATCAGGATCGGCTGGGCACTGATACCACCACCGATCAGGATCCGTTCAAGGTCAACCACTGCCTGGACGTTGACCATCAGAACAGCCACCCGCCGACAGAAGGCCGTAAAAATTGACCAGGCCGGGGCCTGTCGGCGGTTAATGACTTCAAACGCCCGCCGGCCATCAGTCGGATCCGGCAGGTCACATGCAGTGGCCACCGTCGCGATCATCTTGACAGCCGAGGTACTGGCACCAACCGTCGCCTGGTGGGGAGCAGCATGGTCATAATTATTGACGATTGCACTAAGCTCACCGGCCCGAAAGTGAGGCCCGTGGACTAACTGACCATTAATGACCAGGCCCCCGCCAACTGAGGTCCCCAGGGTGATCACCGCCCCGTTGGCCACGCCGGTCAGGTTACCCAGCCAGAGTTCAGCAAGGGTCGCGCAGTTAGCATCGTTACCGACGTAGACCGGCAGGCCAGCATACTGACGCAGATAAGCCGCCAGGGGGAATTGTCCCAAAAGGGCCAGGGCCCCGGTAAACTTAACCGCCCCAGTGTGTGGATTAACGATTCCAGGAACACTGACGCAGATCGCCGCCACCCCCGGCTGCCGATCAATAATCGTGGTCAGCAGGTGGAGAAAAGCAGCCTGGTCACGGGGCGTGACAGCACGGCGGCGGACAATAATGTTGCCGGAATGATCAATCCGGGCACTCTTCACCGCGGTACCGCCAACGTCAATACTCAGATACTGTCGAGCCATCGTGCACACTTCCTTACCACATTTTAATACCTACATTATACACTACTCCACTGGCCGATCACGGCGTAGGCGCCAGACCAACAGACCACAGGCCACTCCGACGATGGCAAAGGGTAGCCAGCCAAGCCCCAACTGGTAGAGGGGAATATGACTAGCGTATTTGATCAGGGTCTGACTAATATTCAACTGCCGCAGCACCGGTGGGAAGGCGTTGACCATGTCCAGAACCGCTGGAACGAAGGTGAACAGCAGGCCCAGGCGGTAGACAATCGCCGCGTTGGCAAACAACGGCGACAGCATCCCCAGTATGATGAGAACGATCGCCAGTGGGTACAGGAGCATCAAAATCGGTGTCGACCAGGTGACAATCTTGTCCAGTCCCAGGTTGGCAATGATGAAGGATAAGAAGCAGTTCATACGCAGAAAGGCCTTATAAGAAACCTTCGGGAAGCGATCATGAAAGTCCTGGGAGAAGGCGATCACCAGCCCCATCGCCGTCGTCATGCAGGTGATCGTCGCCAGGGTCAGCAGGAGGGCGTTTCCGAAGTCCCCCATGTAGTAATGGGCGACCTGGTTGAGGGTCGTTCCCCCGTTGGCGGCGACCGCAAAGTGGTTTCGGCTGGTCGTCCCCAGGTAAATCAGGCCCAGGTACATGATGCCGACCCCAGCGATCCCAATCATTCCCCCCTTGACCGTTGCCAGGGAGGTCTGCTGACCACGCTTGAAACCCATCTGTTGGACAGCGGCGATGATCGTCACCCCAAAGATCAGCATCGCCAGGGCATCCATCGTGTTGTAGCCCTGCAGGAAACCACTGGCGAAGGCGTGTTGCAGGTAGTCATGTGTCGGCTGCGGCGCGCGCAGGCTCCCCATCGGCCGGATGAAGGCCAGAAAGAAGATGATGAAGAGCATCACCAAAAAAACCGGGTTAAGGACCTTACCGATGATCTCGGTGATCTTGCCCTCCCGCGTCGCGAAGAAGTAGACCAACAGGAAAAACAGGCCGGTGTAGATAGCTAACCCCCAGGGATGCATCCCCGCACTGAGGTAGGGAGCCACCCCAATTGCGTACGGCACCGTCGCCGAACGCGGCGTGGCACACAGCGGCCCGATCGTGGCGTGGACCAGCACTAAGAAGATCAGGGCAAACAAGGGTCCCACCGGCAGGGCCAGCTCAAAGAGGCCCCGTGAACGAGTGATGCTGATCGCCAGCAGGGCAAAGAGCGGCAAAAACACCCCCGAAACAATGAAGCCAACCGCTGCAGGCAGCCAGTTGTGCCCGGCCAGCTGACCAAGATGCACCGGGAAGACCAGGTTCCCGGCCCCAAAAATCATCCCAAAGATCAAAGACCCAATCGTTAGGTAGGTCTTACACGCTGTTTTTAGTGAATTCATTCCAATCTTTCTCCTCTACGTAAAATATCAGCAATTGCTAATTATAGCATAGTTTCCCCCGCCGCCTGATCCCAGTTTACGGGGACCTTTTTCAGCCAAGTGACGATTTCTTCAGCTAATGACGTAAAATGTGGTCGGGCAATCGGAATCATTGGTGATTTGCCGCCAATCACATTATCATTGTTAATGAAGAAAGCCTAAGGAGCGATAAGTGATGAACGTTTTTATTCTGGAAGACGAATGGATTGAGCAGCGTTACCTTGACCAGACCCTCCGTAAAATTCAGACGGAACTGGGGATACCCGATCTAAACATTAATTCCTTTACCGAGGTCAACAAACTGCTGTCGAGCCTGCCGGACCCCAGCGTCGATAATGTCTTCCTCCTCGACATTAAGATTTCAGGTAACAAAAAAGCTGGCCGCCAAGCCAGCCAGCAAATTCGGCAACATGATCCCTTTGCTACGATTATTTTTATTACCGTCCACGACGAATTCCTGCCGACCACCTACAAGTTCAAGAGTGCGGCATTGGACTTCATCGCCAAGGATCGCGACAACATCCCTACCCAGCTCAAGGATGACCTCGCACTTATCACTCAGCGTAACCACCAACACACCGGCCAGCAGTTGGTTTTAAAGACCGGGGCCGGCTACCTGAAGGAGGCACTAGATAACATCTATTACTTCGAACCCAACCCGGCCAATTCACACCAGTCAATGCTGTACACGACCGATAACCAGGTGATTACGATCAACGCCACCCTCAACGAATTAGAGAAGACCTTTCCTGTTCTCTTCCGGACGCACCGGCACTACCTAATCAACCCGCTGAAGGTCGTGTCAATCAACCTCCAGCACCACGTCCTCTACCTGAAGAACAACGACCAGGCCTACCCATTCTCCCGGCTGCGGACCAAGGCCATCCTCACCCGGCTCAAGGAGAATGAACAATCCCTGAAAATCATTTAGTCACGCCCCCACTGATGTTCTGCCAGCTAAAGTAGCGCACGTCCGGGTGACCGGCCACCGTACAGCGGCCATTATAGGTCAGCTTTCCGGTTCGCTCGGGGTAGTAAAAGCGCATCGTCGGTTTAGTTTCAATTACAACCATCCCCGCCGACCGACTATCGGTGTAGCGCACCGGCCGCAGGTTGCGGTAGTCGCTATCGGGCCGAACCTTATTAGCCACCACCAGGGTTCCCTGAATCCCGGTGGTGGTTTTCTTACGCTGGTCACCAATCAGATAGACCGTCTTGACGGGACGATGCCGGGCGTTATACAGGATGACCTTCTGGGGAGCGGAGTTCAAGAAGGTCGCATAGGACAGAGCCTGGTTGTGTTGGATGATGGTCCAGAGGAGGATCATTGCCAAAACAGCGGCCACGGTCAAGGTGATACCGACCAGCCGCTTTGGGATTCGCTGGTGCTGCGGCGGCCCCCACTGGTTTGAATTTGGTAGGGGGTGACCACTGTTGCTGCACCGTGGACTGCCGATCACGTTGAGCTTGCCACAATTTGGGCAGGTGATACTGAGCTTGTTATCCTTCACTGTTATCCTTCACTGTTATTTCTCCTCAATATAATGTATAAAGTAAGTATACAATGAATTCCTTGAGAAAGCTGTTTTACCATGACCTATTTTAACTTGATCAACCCATTCACGCTGACCCCGTCGCTGAGCTTCCTACTCATTTGGGCCATCAAGATCTGCGTCTTCTACCCGCGGCACCTATAAGCACCTCCAGTCACGCCGTCTCCCCCTTTGCCTCTACCTAATCATCGCTGTTGGAGCCTTCTTCTTGCCCTTCAACTTCTTTATCAACGACCTGATCTGGATCGTGATTGCCATCGCCCTAATCTACTTCCTGGTCAACCATAGCACCTGTTCCCTCACCGACTTGGTCGCCAGTTTCAGCTACAGCATGCTGGTCTACTACTTCAGTCAGGTCATCGTCGTCAGTCTTTTGCCTCTCCTACTCCAACTGCTGGCTTCGAATACTGCCTACTTCGTCCTGACCAACCTTACCATTCCGCTGTGCTATGGGGCTTCTCTGATCCTAATCCGTCTTACCCGTTCCTTCTTCAAGCGTTACCTGACCTGCCTGCAAAACAACCACCTGATCGCTAAGTGGCTGTTCAGTCTAGCCTTTCTCCCCTTTTCCTACTGGTTCTACTATAGCCAGTACAACCGGCGACTGATGCAACTCCCGGTTCTCCCGGCAGGGGCCAGCCCACTCAGCCACCGCCTGGCCTTCCTGGGTATCGGCGGCGGTTACTTCCTGCTCGTCCTCCTTGCGATGGGCATCACCGGACATTTCCTTGCCCACCGCGATCGGGCCGACGCGGCCGAATACCGCCTTGCCAACCTGGCCAGGTACACCAGCCAACTCGAGGTGATGACTGATGACCTGCGGCGTTTTCGTCATGACTACCAGAACATCCTCTACAGCCTTAACAGCGCCCTAGCGACCGACAACATCGCCTACGCCAAGCGGGCCCTGAACCACCTCACCCACGCTACCCAACGTGATATCAAGGTGCCAACCGGAATCATCGGCCCGCTCAAGAACATCAAAGACCCCGGTATCAAGGCAGTGGTCTTCGACAAGATCTCGACCGCCCTCGACCAGGGTCTCAGAATGGATGTCGAGATCGCCGACCCAATCCGGCTCACCCAGACCCTCCAGCAGGTCGACGCCATCCGAATCATCACCATCCTCTTCGATAACGCCATCCATGCCGCCCGACTCAGCGACGACAAGCGCCTCGCTTTCAGCCTCTATGAGAACCAGTTCGCTCAGTTCATCGTCATCGACAACTCGACCGTCCAAGCCCAGGTCAACCTAGAGAACCTCGCTAACCTGGCCCACACCGTCACCCTCGGCAAGAGCCACCAGCTTGGATTGCAAAACTTACAAATCATCCTGGCCCGTTACCCCGGTGCTAACAACGACCGCAGCGCCCAGCACCACTACTTTGAGCAGCGGATCATCGTTCCGAAGAAGAAATAACCTTATACCTAAATAATGAGCCGCAACAGAACTAGTCCTGTTAAGGCCCATTTTTTACGCAAAAAAGAGCGCCAGCAAAATTGCTAGCGCCCTTTTTATTCATGAGTGTTATTCAGTAATCAGCAGTCGATTACTTAAGACCCTTCCAAGTCCAGTTAGTAACTTCTGGTAAGTCCTTACCTTCTGAACGGATGAAGTGGTTGTGCTTGTTGATCATGTTGTCCATCTTGGCAACAAAGGCAGCACTCTTCTGTTCGTAGCCAGGTACGCTTTGGATAGCGTCCTTAGCAAGGTGGAAGCGGTCAAGCTCGTTCAGTACACGCATATCGAATGGCGTGGTGATATCACCATTTTCTTCGTATGAGTGGATGTGAACGTTGCGGTTTGCACGATCGAAGAACAGAGCTTGGATCATGTCACGGAAACCGTGCCATGCAAAGATAACTGGCTTGTCGGTCGTGAAGTAACGGTTGAACTCAGCGTCAGTCAGGCCTTCTGGGTTCTTGTCGGTCTTCATCAGCTTCATGATTTCCACGATGTTGATGTAACGGATCTTCAGTTCAGGGAAGTTGTCGTGAAGAAGGTCGATAGCGGCAAGTGCTTCTTCAGTTGGTTCAGTACCGGAGGAAGCGAAGACAACATCTGGTTCGCTACCTTGGTCAGTAGAAGCCCAGTCGATGTAACCAAGACCATTGCCAACCAGTTCAGTAGCTTCGTCAATGGAGAACCATTGTGCACGTGGGTGCTTGGAAGTTACAAAGATGTTGATGCATTCTTGGCCGTTGAAGGCCTTGTTGGAAACAGCCAACAGTGAGTTAGTATCAGCTGGCAGGTATTCCTTGACGAGGTCTGGACGTTCCTTTTCGAACATGTGAGTCAGCAGACCTGGATCTTGGTGAGTGTAACCGTTGTGGTCTTGTTGGAATACCGTTGAAGTATCAACGAAGTTCAGTGCTGGGTATTGCTTACGCCAGTAGAGGTCCTTAGCCTTCCGTAACCACTTCATGTGTTGAGTCAGCATGGAGTCAACAACACGACCGAATGATTCGTAGGTTGCGAAGAAGCCGTGACGACCAGTCAGGGTGTAACCTTCAAGGAAACCTTCAGCCTGGTGTTCGGACAATTGTGAGTCGATCACACGACCGGAACGAGCGAGGTCTTCGTCGTTTGGTTCGTGGATGCCTTCCATCCATTGACGCTTGTCGTTGTCCAACAGAGCGTAAAGACGGTTAGACTTGGATTCGTCAGGGCCAAAGCCACGGAAGGTTTCTGGGTTCAGTTCTGCCATCTTGCTGAGGTACTTACCCCATTCAAGCATGTCTTGCTTTACAACCGTACCTGGCTTTTGAACATCAACAGCGAAGTCACGGTAGTTAGGCAGGATCAGCGGCTTAGGATCCTTACCACCATTGGTGATTGGGTTCATAGCCATCCGCTTGTCGCCATCTGGCGTGTTTTCTTCAACCAGCGGAACTGGGTGACCGTTTTCGTCGAACAGTTCTTCTGGCTTGTAGGACTTCATCCAGTCAACAAGCATGTCCTTGTGTTCCATGTCATCTTGTGATACCGGAATAGGAATCTGGTGAGCACGGAATGAGTTTTCAATTGGGTTACCATCCAAGTCCTTCTTTGGACCAGTCCAGCCCTTTGGAACCCGGAAGATGATCATTGGCCATTGTGGCAAGGAGTCATCGTTGTTTTCACGGGCGTTCTTTTGGATTGCCTTGATGTCTTCGATGGCCTTGTCCATGATCTTAGCCATTTCTTCGTGAATCTGCATGTGGTCCTTGTAACCGTCGAATTCGCCACCACGGTCAGCGTCCTTGTATGCAGAAACGAAGTATGGCTTCCAGCCCATTCCTTCGAAGTACTTAGTAAGTTCTTCGTCGCTCATCCGTGAAAGGATCGTTGGGTTAGAAATCTTGAAACCGTTGATTTGGATGATTGGTAATACGGCACCATCCTTGATTGGGTTGATGAACTTGTCTGAGAACCATGAAGCAGCCAGTGGGCCGGTTTCAGCTTCACCATCACCGATTTCAACAGCAGCGATAACGTCTGGGTTATCTAAGATCGCACCAACACCGTGGGAAAGGGAGTAACCTAATTCCCCACCTTCGTGGATTGAACCAGGAACTTCTGGTGCGGCGTGTGAAGCAGTCCCACCTGGGAAACTGAAGTGCTTGAACAGCTTAGCCATACCTGCTTCATCCTGAGTAAATTCAGGGTAAATTTCAGTGTATGAACCGTCCAGGTAAGAGTTGTTCATCATAACTTGGCCACCGTGACCGGAACCTTCGATGTAGAACATGTCCAGACCGTACTTCTTGATAACCCGGTTTAAGTGGGCGTAAATGAAGTTTTGTGGGGCAATCGTACCCCAGTGACCAATTGGCTTTGGCTTAACGTCTTCAGCCTTCAATGGCCGACGTAACAGCGGGTCGTTCATTAAGAACAGGGTACCTGCACTCAGGTAGTTAGCGGCACGCCAGTAAGCGTCAACACTTTCCAAGTATTGCTTGGAATCGTAATCTACTGCCATCAAAAATACACTCCTTCTGAATAAATAAATACGTTCGTGTAATTCAAACAACTAACGTAAATCATTCAATTTACATTCTTTATGATAAACCCTTTTTGTTTAAAGTCAACCTTTTTGAAAATTGATACGGTCCAATTTCCAAACTTTTAGTTTCCTTAAGATTTTCTCCGCAAGATCTTCATAAACATAACCGGACTGACGGTGAAATAAGCCTCTCCTATTCCCTTCATTGGTGAATATCCTATAATAGGAATGTTGAAAATCTTTTGGAAAGGAAGTCATTATTTTGGATCATTTAGGGGCCAACAGCCAAGCCGATATCGGCGACTTTGCGAAGATGTTCGCCGTCACCACGGTGATGATTCAATCGGTGATCACCTTTTTGATGAGCAGCCGACTGGCAATCGGCCAGCAGTTCTTCCTCGGTGGTTTCTATGAGCTAGCCAAGTTTAGTGCTTCCGCCTTCATCTTCGGGATTCTCTTCTCGACAATCCGGACCCACCCGGAAGCGAGTTGGCACAACTACCCCGGTTTCATGCGCAATCGCTGGCACGTCCTCTTCGTCCCCTCGATCCTGTGGACGGCGGTCTACCTAATCTTTGTCCCCCAGCTCCAACAGCACGGCCACTACCACAACTGGGCGGAATTTGCCTGGCAGTTCGTCAACGGCAACGCGGCGCCCCACCTCTGGTACAACGTGATGATGCTCCAGTTCATTATCATCATGCCCCTCTTCTGGACTCTGGCCCGCTGGATTGACCACCGCTGGAGCCGCGGCCTGGCTGTCTTCGCCCTTGCCCTAGTCTTCGAGCTCAGCTGGCACCTGGTCTACGCACTTCAGGTCTTCCACGGGCCAAAAGCCCAGCGTTGGTACCTGCTCGACCGGGTATTCCCCAGCTTCCTGATCTTTGCCGTCACCGGAACCGTTCTCTGGCAGTGCTCCCCGACGCTGACGCACTTTCTCAAGCACCACTGGCTGAGCCAGATCATCCTCTGGCTGGCCCTTTTCTACTACGTGACCTTAAATTTCTTCAGCTACGGGACCCCGGTCCGGCTCACCAACGCTCCTTACTACCTGCCGTCGATGATTTTCTACAACCTCGCCACCATTGGGCTAATTACTACCTTCGCCCTCTACATGCAGAAGTACCGTAACCAGTGGCTACCGCTGGTTCACTGGGTTGCCCTCTACGCACACCGGGCCTACCTCTCCCACGTCTTCTGGCTCTACTGGTGCTGGCGGCTGCTGGCCCCGCTGCACTGGCCACTCATGATCCGCTTCCCATTATTGGTCGTGCTAACGGTTGGCCTGGCCTTCCTGTCAGCGTTTGGTTTCCACCTGCTCTGGGTCGGGATCAAGGACTTGCTGGGGATTCACCGCCACCTGGCCAACGGTTGAGTTACAAAACGGGCACGCGCTCCTTCATTAAATGAAAGGCCGCGTGCCCGTTATTTGCTTTACCGCTCCTGGTCCAGATTGACGAAGGTGCTGTACTTCATGTAGCGGTAGTGAATTCGCATGTTGGAGACCTCAAACGGCGTCCCGTCGTCGAGGAAGAAGACCCCACCCATTAAACCAACCGGCTCGGTGGCCTGTAGGTCGAGTAGGAGCTGGTCGTCGGCACTGGAGGGGGCAACACTGATTGTCATGAAGGACTTGGTGACCCGCTTGCCCTTGCTCTCCTCCAGGTAGTTGAAGATCGAGTTGTCGACGATTGCCGGCGATAGGGTCGGCAGGATCTTGATCGGGATGAAGCCGGTCTCGATCATGAAAGGCTGCTGGTCGATCAGCCGCAGCCGTTTGATTTGGTAGACAAAATCATTATCATTAAGGAAGAGTTCCTCTTGAACGTCGGGGTTGGCGGGCACCACCTGGTAGTCGAGCAGTTTGATGCTCTGCTTCTTGCCGTCAAGCTGGAAGCTGTCGGTGACCCCCAGGTTGCTCCCCTCGTAATGGAAGAGCGACTGGTTCTTCAGGTAGAGGGGGTTAATGAAGGTTCCCGACCCGCGTTTCTTGAAGATAATCCCCTGCTGAGCCAGCACCCCAAGCGCCCGCTTGATCGAGCTGCGGCTGACCCCGTAGTCATCGCTGAGGGTGCGCTCATCGGGCAGGCGCATCCCCGGATACTGATTTTTTAGGATTTTTTGTTTTATATCACGCATCACGGAGCGATATACTAAATCTGCCATGTAATTAACTCCTCGGACCAATAGATTAATTTTTACGATTAACTTCACTTCCCAGTATAACAGAACCTGCCATAATTGGTACCTTATCGTTAAAAATTGGTCCGTTCCAGAAATGAAAGGATGCAGAACCGCAATGAGTAAGAAGAACAAGAAGAGCAAGCTGAAGAAGACCCAGGTGGAACAAATCCTGGACAAGAACCACATTGCTTATGAACAAAAGGAGTTCCCGACTCATCAGGACGGGGACGTACGGACAATGACCGTCGACCACACCGGCATCGACGAGCATAACATCTACAAGACCCTGGTCCTCTCCGGGCCGACCACCGGACCACTGGTCGGCGTCGTGCCGATCGACAGCCATCTGGACGAGAAGGCCCTGGCCAAGGTCTCCGGCAATAAGAAGGTCGAGATGGTCCCCCTCAAGAAACTGCTGAAGACGACCGGCTACGTCCACGGCGCCAACACCCCGGTCGGTATCTACGAAAAGCACCATTACCCGATCTTCATTGACAATGCCGCCCGACAGCAGGGGGACATCTACGTTTCCTCCGGCAAGATCGGCCGGTCTGTACGGGTCAATGCCGAAGACCTGGCCAAGCTAGTTCACGCCGAGTTTGCCGACCTGGAACAGAAGTAATTCAATTGACCGTCAATTAATAGACGCCTAAAATGTAATTTGTAACTTAGATTTTGAGAAAGGTTCTGACGAAATGAAGAAAAACCTGTCTGCCTGCACGACGGTGTTAGTTGGTAAGGATGCCACCATCGATGGTTCCACCATGGCCGCCCGCAACGACGATACCTTTGGTCCCCTAAACCCGATGAAGCTGGTTGCCTACCCGGCCTACCACAATCACCCCAACCAGGTGAAGGCCTACCTGAACAAGTGCGTGGTTGACCGTCCCGCCGATGGCTACCGCTACCAGGGAACGCCAAACATCGACTACGTTCACCAGGGGATCTTCGACGAGAGTGGCTTCAACGAGAAAAACGTCGGCATGAGCGCCACGGAGAGCGTCTATGCCAACGAGCGCGTTCTCTCCTGTGACCCGCTGAACACGGAGAGTGGGATCAACGAGGACCTGATCGTTGCTGCCACCCTGCCCTTCATCGACAGCGCCAAGGATGGGGTTACCTACCTTGGTGGGCTGATCAAGAAGTACGGTTCCGCCGAAGGGAACGGGGTCATCTTCTCCGACAAGAATGATATCTGGTATATGGAAATTGTCACCGGTCACCACTGGGTTGCCGAACGGATCCCCGACGACGCCTACGCGGTCACCGGGAACCGGATTGCCATCCAACAGGTCGACTTTGACGACACCGACAACTTTATGTGGTCCGAAGGGATCCGGGAGTTCGTCGAAAGCAACCACCTCAACCCGGACAAGCATGGCTGGAACTTCCGCCACATCTTCGGCACGGCCGACGTCTTTGACCAGCACTACAACACGCCACGGCAATGGTTCGGCCACAAGCTGCTCAACCCTGGCGTTGACCAGGATCCACTGGACTTCGACCTGCCATTCATCATGCGGACCGACCACAAGATTGCCTTAGAGGACGTTGAAAAGGTCCTCAGTAGCCACTACCAGGGCACCCCATATGATCCACTGGGCCACGGCACCGAGGAAGAAAAGCACCTCTTCCGGCCGATCTCGCTTAACCGGACCCAGAACTCCCACGTCCTGCAGGTTCGTCCCGACCTTCCCGAGGCCGCTTCCACGATCCTGTGGATGAGCTTTGGCGTTCCAACCTTCACCCCATACGTGCCGTTCTTCGGCAATGCGGATGACATCGACGTTTCATATCGGGAGACACCAATGAAGCTCGACATGAGCCTGAAGAGTGCCTACTGGATGTACCGGGCCCTGTCAATGATCGTCGAGTCCCACCACGCCGAATTTGCCAAGGAGGACCTGGACTACCTCAAAGATGCCCGGGAATACCTCTACCGCTGGGTCAACCAGACCGCCCCGCAAGCCGCCGGAATGGATGACAAACAGGCCAGTGAGTTCCTGAGTACGGAATCCCACAAGATGGTCGCCGAGATGGCTAAGCGGACCAAGGCCCTGATGGCCCAACTGATCATGCACGGTCTCGAGCTCTCCAAGCTGACCTTCATCATGGACAAGAACCTGTAATAACGAATTAAGCGCCAAGCTGGCCGAGAAGCTAGCTTGACGCTTTTTCGTTACAACAAGACAATTACCTTGCCGAAGGAATGCCGCCCCCTCCAAGAAGGCATGGGCAGCAGCCACCTGGTCCAGGCGAAAAATCCTGGTTGGCTTGACTGCTACATGCTTTTCCTCAATCAGTTGGAGCATTCGATTCAGCTTTGTACCATCAACGTTACCCGAGTAGAAGCTGGTGAGGTAGGCATTGGGCGCGATGTCCATGATCGGGTCGAACTGCGGCAGGTACCACTGGTTGCCCAACTCGCCAGTGGAGCAGACAATCCCGCCAGCTTCGGTATGCTTGAAGCTATCCTTGACCGTAGCTGGGCCGATCAGCTCAAAGATCTTGGTAAACTTGCGAGCCGTCTGGAGCTCGCCTTCGTGGTCCACGATCACCTCGTCGAAACCCTGGTCGACTAGTAGGGACTTCTTGGCCGGGCTCCTGGTGGTTGCGGCAACTCGAATTCCCGAATAACAGGCCTTAGCCAGGTTGAGGAAGGCCACCCCGCCCCCGCTCGTGGCCCCGCGGACGAGGACATCGTCGTCCGGGGTCAGGCGCAGGTTCAGCATGGAACCATAGGCGGTGTAATAGGTCTCCGGGACCGTCGCCAGGGTCGCCCAGTCGAGATCGGTAGTCACCGAGTAAACCTGGTCATTGGGCACCAGAACGTACTCAGCATATGAGCCATCAAACGCCCGACCCATCTCACCCATGATCGAGACCACTCGCTGGCCGACCGGTAAGTGGGCGGGATCCGTCGACTCGGCGATCACGCCCACGCACTCAATCCCCAGAATCCGCGGGAACTTAACCGTGGGCGACAGGCCCTTTCGGGTGAAGATCTCCGAGTGGTTGATCCCGAAGCCCTTGACCTTCACCAGGGACCAACCAGGTCTCACGGTCGGCGTCGGGACAGTCGTATAGACCAGTTTCTCCGGGCCGCCTAGTTCATTTACGACAACAGCTTTCATCGGCATCGTCTCCTTTCTAAAGTAAAATAACCACCAGGACCTGGCCCACCACCCAGCAGAGGGCACCGGCCGCCACGAACCAGTTCTCATGCCCGGTCGCATGTCCATAGCGAAAGTCGCTCTGGTAGCGTTGACAGGCGGCAATCACCAGGGTTCCACTACCGATGGCCAGCCAGGAAAGCCCCCAGCAGATCGCCAGGCGGCTGTAAACGGCCCATATCCAGAGCTGGGCGATGGTGGCCACTCCCAGGAGGAAGCTGGCAAACAGGGCCGCCAGCACAAAGCCGACCAACAGGTTATAGAGGCCGCTACGCCGAGCAGGAACCGCGGCCAACAGGCGGGGCAGCTGCCAGCAGACGCTGGCCTGAATCAGCGCCACCAGAATAGCAGCCAACAGCCAACTAAGGCGGTCACTGCTAGCAAACAGCAACGGGGCCGCCACCGCCGAGAGGGCCAGGGCCCCGCTCCCCAGCCACAGTGACAGGCGACCATGCCGCACCCGGGTCACGACAACAAAGTAGTTACCGATCCCGGCTACCAACAAGGTCAGCGCCAGCATCAAGGCCGTCAACGACGATAGTTGGCGGGGAAAGAGGATCACTGCTGGTTTTCCCCAGGCGAGGACGATCGTGCAAATCAGGGCCAGAGCGTTGACCATCGCCAGGTCCTTGTAACGGTTGGCCGCAGTCAACGGTGCATTCTGGTAAATCAGAAGTTGGTTGGCGCCGCTCGCCACGATCCAGACTACCGCCATCATCAGGGCCAGTTCTACCTGATCACCGGTCGGCCGGACAACAGTAAGCCCGCACCCCCGCAGCATGGTGACGACGACCCAGTAGCCAGCAAGCCAGGCCAGGGGCAGGTTGGGCATAATGATTAACGGCTGACGAGGCCATTTCTCCTGCACATCTTTTCACTCCCTTCTTTTAAAAATAATCTTACCACAATGAAATCTGCTATCATTGAGGTAAGCAACTTTTAACGAAGGAGTCCTATCAATGTTCAAGCCCATTCTCGGCCTCAAGGGAAGCAGTACCCGCGTTCAGATTGACGACCGCCTGCAGCACCATCCCAGTGTCTACGAATTTTTTACCGCCGCCAGTGACTTCACCCCCGATGGTTACCGGCACCTCTATGATGCCATCCAGTATGTCCAATCCCAGGGCATCCACCGGATCATCCTCCACCACCCGATGAAGTTTGGCAACCACCACTCCGACGTTGTGGCTCCGGAACGGTATTACCCGGACCTCTACCGCTTCATCGAAACGACCACCGAGCAGCTGATCCGACTGGGTCACGACCTCAACGTCCGAGTCCTGGTCCATGGTGGCTACTCCGGTCCCGAGGTTGAGCACATGGTCAACCTCTACCCGAGTGTCGAGGATGCTCGTCAGGCCGTCTACCATCGTCTGGACCGCTTCGCTGACGAGGGTGGGGACCAGATCATGTTTGAAAACTCGATTGCCCCCGTCTTTGCCTATGGCCACCCCGACCAGGAGGATGAAATTCTGGCCCACCACTACCGGCTGGCCTTCGACACCTCCCACTGTTTCATCGAATTGCACGGTGATAACACCGGCCTCCAACGCTCCCTACGTCACCTAGCCCCGGCCGTCGTCCACTACCACCTGGTTGACACGATGGGTCAGACCCACGACAGCTTGCAGCTAGGCAAGGGCAAGATCGACTGGGCACCGGTTCTGCCATTGCTCAATCCAGCAGCCACCAGCATCTACGAGATTAACCTGCACGACCAGGCGAATTGTAAGGAACAGCTGGCCAGCCATGAATACCTGCTAGACATCTACCGGCAACTGAAGGAGGGCTAACATGAAGATTCATATTCACCGCCGCCACCTCTCTCTAGTCTTGGCGTTCTTCCTCCTCTTCCTGGCGGTCACCTACTGGGGCGTCGTCGCTAAGTTTCTGAAGACGATCTTGAGGGCGGCCATGCCACTACTGATCGGCTGCGTGGTCGCATACATCGTCAACCTCCTCCTCCGTCAATACGAGCACCTCTACCAGCGCCTACTGCCCGGTCCCCGGGCCCAGCGTTTCAAGCGGGTGGTTGGCATCGTCTTGTCCTACCTGTCGATCATCATCATTGTCGCCCTGGTCATCCGGCTGGTGATTCCTGAAATCGTCAGCTGTGTCCGCCTGTTGATCACCAACCACGGCCGGGTCATCAACCGCTTCATCAGCACCGTCCAGGAGAACAGTAGCCTCAAGGACTTCTGGAAGAGTTTCGACCCCAAGCACCTCGACTGGGACAAGATTGGCAAGTATGTCGGCTATGGCTTCGGCGGAACCATGAAGACCGTCATGTCCACGGCTAGCTCGATCGTCTCCGCAACCACGACTGCGGTGGTGGCCTTTTTCTTCTCAATATACCTGCTGATCTACAAGGAGATGCTTGCCCGCCAGTTCAACCGGGTGATGGATACTTATTGCAGCAAGATCAAGCGGCCGGTGATGCACGTCATCCGGACCTTCGACGAGAGCTACAGTAACTACATCGTCGGTCAGTGCAAGGATGCCGCCCTCCTGGGGATTGCCTGCTTCATCGGCATGAAACTCCTGGGGATGCCATACGCCTCCATGATCGGGGTCGTCACCTTCTTCGGCGCCCTGATCCCGATCATCGGCGCGATCCTGGGGGCCAGCATCGGGGTCGTCCTGATCTTCGCCGTCTCCCCGATCAAGTCCTTGATCTTTTTGATCTTCATCATCGTCCTCCAGCAGTTCGACAACCGGATCACCTACCCGCTGGTCGTCGGCAAGAGCATTGGCCTTCCCAGCGTCTGGGTCTTCGCAGCCGTTATCGTTGGTGGGGGCATCTCCGGGATCCTGGGGATGATGCTGACGGTGCCGCTGTTTGCCGCAATCTACAAGCTGGTCACCGAGGATGTCCAGCGCCGACACGCAAATGTTAATAATTGATGGCACAACAAAAAAGGCCACGCATCGCTGCGTGGCCTTTTGTCATGGCCCTATTCCTTTTGGGAAGCGCCGGTCGCGGCATCCAGCACATCTTGATCGTCAACAGCCAGGTGATCGGAATCATCTTTTATCACGGCCCCATCCTGGTAGTGTTTGCCATAGCGTTCCTTGAAGGGAATACCCAGGGCGTGCGCCCATTTTGCTGTCGGGTTGTGCACCCGGCCGGTGATGTGCGTCACCGTAATGGACCAGACAGCAAGGTTTTTGACGTCGTCCGCCGCAATCGCCACTGGGATCGTGTTGACGTAGTGGTGGATCAGCGTCCGCACCGCGGTCAGTTTTTCTTGGGGATTGGTCAACCGCCGCGGTGTCCCGGTCCCGATCACGCTCATGAAGGATGGGCTGAAATCGCTGGGCCGGGGTGGGGTATAGATCAGGTTTTCGTGACCATGGTCGGCCTCGAAGCCGATCAAAGTCGCGTGGTCGAGGGCAGCCGCCTTCTCACCATCCCCGGTGCCGTAAATGAAGATAGTATAGTGGCCATCCGGCCCTTCCTGGTAGCCATAGTGGACCGGGACGACATAGGTGCCGCGCTGGTTAGTCAGACCCAGGTGTAGGATCTGACACTGGTCAAGAATCCAGGAAAGCTTGGCGTGGTCCGTGATGATGTCCTTACGCATAATGCCACCCGCCCTTCAGATTCGTGCCTTATTGCATGTCAGCTGGCACTTCGGCAACCGGGTTGTCCTTGGTCAGGTGGTAGACATTGGTCGTCTCAACACCGAAGTACTTGTTGATCAACTTGCTCAGTTCCTCCATCGCCTCGTTGGCCCGTTCGGCCTGTTCGGCGTTGACGGATTCGATGACTGCCACCACGTTCTGGGAGTCCTCCGTCAGCATTGTCCGCTGGGCATCACGCCAGTTCAGGCAGCGGCAGACAGCCCCTTCTTCGTCGTAGTAGCAAACCTCGCCGGGCAGGGTTGGCTCGTCATCATCGGCACCAACCGGACGGAAGGCCTGACCGCCGTCGACCTGGCCAAGGTGCATGGCACCCTTGATCTTGTCCCGGTCTTCCATGCCGACCGGTACCCCATAGGTCATGGAAATGCTATTGTAGACATCCACCATCGGGTCAATCGGGTCAAAGGTCCGCCCCTGGTTAGCCCGCTTCAGCAGGGCTTCGATGGATGCCCGGGCACCCTTCTTCTTCTTAAACTGCTGGTAAGCCTTCCGCCATTGGTCAATTACCGGGTTCAGCCGGAAGGTCTCGTTTGTCAGGAACTTGTCCGCCTCCTTGACCGCGTTGGCGAGCATCTTGCGCCGTTCGGCAACGTTTTTGTCCATATCATGGTTATCGATCCCGTTAGCGTACAAAATATTTACCTGGGCGTCTGGGAAGAGGTCCCAGAAGCTTTGGTCAACAACAACTTTTTCCATTTGGAAAGCCTCCTTAATATTCTCGTTTACCGCCATGCTTGACTAGGTCCCAATCACCATCGATGTTGTGACGGATTCGGACCAGGTAATCATGGACCTGCTGAGCTTCCTCATCAGTGAAACCACGAAGCGCCACCGCATTAGAGTGCTGGTTCTCCCGAATGATGAAGGGGTAGATTTTCTTACCCTTTTCGGTGACAAACAAGCGCTTGATCTTCTTGTTTTGCGGGTCACTGCGGCGCTTAATAAAGCCCTTATCCTCGAGCTTCTTGACAGCGCGGGCGATCGTGGTCCGATCGACCTTTATCAAGTTCGATAGTTGCTCGGAAATGATGCCCGGGTGCTCATAGATTCGGACGACGTAGAGGTACTGTCCACGCGCCAGCCCGATCTGCTTAAATTCAATATTCGACATTGAATCCAATGCGCGTTCAATCATCCCGACTTCTCGTAATATATCGATCATGGTAAAAATCTCCTTGTCCACTATGATAGCATTCTTTGTTGCAAATGCAACAAAAATCAAGAATAAATTAAAAGAGCGTCCGGTGTGGGCGCTCACTTCGTTATCCCTTCTCGACCTTCAACGGCTGCTGCTTGCGGCGCATGTCACCAAAAATATGTTCGGCCTTAAGGTGGGCTAGTACCGCCTTGATTGCTGACTCCATCAGTTCCTGGTTTGCGGGATCCATTTCTACATCATCGTCAATTGGCTGACTGGTCAAAATCGACTCCAGAACGGTGGCAAAGTGGTCATAAGCCAGCTGGGGGTAGGTGGTGATCGTCAACTGGGCGATCCCAGCGCGGATGTCATCAATGTTGAAGCTAACCTTGAAGAAACCGATCAGCAGCAGATCGACCAGCTGGTTGACGGCGTACTTCTTCTTGATGGGTGCCTGGATGACCTTCTTCTTGACATAGTTGTTAACCATCGCCTTAGTCAGGGGCTCAACGTCGAAGCTAGCCAATTGCTCGTTGACAACCGTCACGACCTGGTCCACATACAAACCCAGGGTCGGCAACTCCTTCCACCGTGGCAGGCGAACGTGCTGAACTGTCTCTTGCCAGTGTTGGTAGTCCGTTAATTTTTTCATTGTCCTTACCTCATTTCACTTGCTTGGCATGACGCCAATCGACTGGTTATCAAACTTACTGGTTGTCAAGGCCGTCTGCAGAACCTGGGCCAGTTGTTCTTCATTTACGCTCTCACCGGCCAGTGGCTGCCCCTCGTCCACAATCTTAACGTTTGGCATGCCGTCCCCCAACGGCAGGGCCCGGACCACCACGTAGGGGAGCTCCAACTCGTCAATCATCTTGATCGCATATTGGTGGGTCCAAACCGCCTGCATCGCGTGTCTGCCGTACCAGTGCTTCAGCTGGTCTTCATTGGCATCATCAGCGGTCCCGGCAATCGAAAGCATCACGATCTTGCGTGGCGGGAAGAGGGAACGATCGACGAGGGCTGCCAGCTGCTGAACCGCGTCATCGACCGGGTCATTGGCCTGGGGAAGCCAGCAGAGAACATCCCCCACCTCCAGGTCGACATCAAAGCTATTGGCCGCCACGGCCGCATACGAGTTTTCCATGATCAGTCGGGCTAGCTTATCGTGTCGACGACTGATTACCACAATTCGTGTCATTAATTGATCCTTTCTAGTATGCCATCAGTTCATCCTCAACCGAGGCGTCTTCGATCCGGACATCGGTAATCGTGCTCTGCTCAAGAAGCGGCAGAAGGGCCTGAATATTGCCCGTGTAGAGAAAGCGGGTCTCGTTCGGGGCCTCCTCCAACATGTGGGCTCCCATCCGGACCGCCATCTCCACTGGCAGCCCCGTACCCGTGACGGTGACCGTGCAGTCGACCCCATCGCCCAGGCGTAGCGCCCGGACAGAGGTCAGGTGGCTGCCGTTGAAGTAATAGATCACATCGGCAAAACGCATCATCGTCGAGACGTTCTCACTGGTGAAGAGGACCAGGGAATTGGTCTTTTGGGCGTAGTCCTTGAGTAGCTGCCCCATCGTCAGCCGGGCCTGCTCCTCCAACTGGTCGAGGCCCCGACCCAAGACGACAACGGGCCGGCGCAGGGCCAGCAGGATGATGATCTTCAGCTCCTGTTGCTGCCGATCATTGAGGGCGGCCAGCTTAGTGTCAGGCTGGAGGCCCAACGGTTGCAGCATCCTAAGGGTGGCATCCACACTCAGGGCCCCATCCTGATGACGGCAGGCCTTTTTTATTGCCTTCTCGACCGTCCGCCCCCGGAGGTCAGTCTCTGCCAGGTTGGCAATTAACTCGTCGTGGTGACGGCGAAGGTATTTCAAGTCCCGACCATCGACGCTGACCTTCCCATCCAAGACCTTGCCGGCACCCGTGACCAGCTGTTCCAGTGAGGAGGTCGTCCCGTCATCATTGCTACAGATTGCAACCATCTGTGGCGATACCAGCTCCATTGAAACGTCCTCAAGTTGATCACCAGACTTAGCTTCAAACATCAGATTGCTTAAGCTAATTCTACTCAACTTTCTGCTCCCCCTTATCTTCTCATTACTTACCTATAATTTTAGCATTTTATGCCAGCTAGCGGGGAAATCTTTACAAATCCGTCCGATATAACACGTGATAACGAATATTGCCCAATCGTAACACGACTGATAAACTTCGAGTCGCATAAATGTAGTATAATTAATGGGAATTTAAACCCAAGCATCTTTAGAAGGAAGTATGACTATATGGCCCCAATCAACATCATCTACATTTCAATCGAAGGGAACACGCGCGCATTTATCAAGCGCCTCAGTGCGTTTGCCGAACAGCAGCACGCCTTCGACAGCGATAAGCCACTCATCAACGCCAAGGAAATCACTGACCAGACAATCCCGGAAGAGGAAAAGGCCCCCTTCTTCGTCTTCGTACCTACCTACCTAACCGGAGGCAACGGCATCGACTCCGGCTTTACTGAGATTATGACCAATGCCCTGGGTGAGTACATCGCAGACGGTAATAGTGCTAGAAAATGCATCGGGGTGGTCGGCTCTGGTAACCGAAACTTTAATGAGCAGTACTGTTTGACCGCTCGCAAGTATGCCAAGCAATTCAACGCCCCATTTATTGCTGATTACGAGCTACGCGGTACTGCACGTGATGCTGAACACATCTACGCCACCCTCTGTCAGCGCTGGGCCAGCGTAAATGCCTAGCAAACATTAAAAGCCTCTCTGGCAACCAAGACTTGGTTGCCAGAGAGGCTTTGCTTTTATTCCTGCGGCGCATCAGCGGCTGCGGTAATCAACCAGGTAACTCCATACTTATCAACGACCTGACCCATCTGGCTGTCAAACATCCAATTACCAAACGGCACCGTTACCCGCTGGTCGTCCGATCCAGCCAGGCGGTCAAAGAGCTGCTGGGCCGCACCGGCGTCATCGAAGTCCAGCATGAGCGAAACCCGGGCTGAGGACTGGGGAGTCCCCATTGTGGCGTCCGCGCATATAACCTTCTGCCCAGCAATCGTGAATTCCCCCCGCAGGGTCGTCTGCTGGAGACTCGATTCGTCCGTTGCCATGCTGAGATTCTCCGCCTGCTCCTTGTTAAACGATTGGTGGTATGTGATCACCGCGCCAAATGCCTGGGCATAGTAGTCCATGGCCTCCTTGGCATTCTCGAACGTTAAGTACGGGTATATTTTTGCCGTCATGATTTTCCTCCGTAACAATCTTCATCGTTGATTATATGGTTCAAACGGGTTCTCGTCAAATTATCGCCGAATGGTTTGTTGTGCTCTCATTGTTATTTAATCATAGATGAAAATGCTTTATGCTATAATGGTATGGCTTAATTAGTTTAATGTTTTACCTACACCTATATAGAAAGGAAGAATAACGTGAAAGCAGTAAAAAAACATAGTCCACTCTTGATCGTTGGGCTCCTCCTCCTCGGGGTCTGCATGCGTATGCCGATTACCGCCATTCCATCAGTCGTCAAGGAAATCGCCCACACCTTTACAGTGGCACCCACCAGTCTGGGCATTTTGACCACCATTCCCCTGCTCTGCTTCGGCCTCTTATCGGCGGTTGTCTCCAGCACCGCCCAGCGCTTTGGCAACGAGCTGACCATCGAGGTGGCAATGGTGATTATGTTCATCGGTTCCTACCTGCGGATCCTTAACTTCGCCTCCCTGATGATCGGGACCGTGATGGTCGGAATTGCCATCACCTGTATCAACGTCCTCCTGCCGGCCATCATCGCCGACAAGTATCCCGATCGGATCGGGAGCGTGACCGGGATGTACAACACCGCGATGACCCTGTTTGCGGCCATCGGGGCCTACGCCATCACCCCAATCACCCACCAGAGCAGCTGGCAGACCGCCGTCACCATCATCAGCGTAATCGCCCTGGTGGCCGCCGTCGTCTGGTTACCTAACCTCAAGTACAACGAGCGGGCAACCACCAGCGAGGAAGAGCCAGCTAAGGGGACCAACATGTGGAAGAACATGAATGCATGGTGGCTTCTCCTCTTCTTCGGGGGCCAGTGCTTTGTCTTCTACAGTATCGTCGCCTGGCTGCCGTCCATCGCCATGGACGCCGGCCTCTCCAGTGACCAGGCCAGTCTGATCGCCGGCCTGCTCCAGCTCTTCTCGATTCCATTTGCCTTCCTGGTGCCAATCATCGCCACCAAGATGGCCAACCGGCAGCCGATCATGCTCTTCGCCGGGATTTCGTCGCTGGCGGGAACCGTCATGATGTTCTTCCCGGTCAGCTCATTTGCTTACTACTGTGTGGTTGCCCTGCTCTTGGGGATGGGAACCACAACAACCTTCGTTCTGGCCATGACCCTGTTTGGGCTCAAGACCAAGAACGCGGCCGACACCCGGAACCTGTCAGGGATGGTCCAGTCGGTCGGTTACCTGATCTCTGCCTTGGGGCCGATTATCGTCGGTAACCTCAACGCCCAGACCCACAACTGGTTCGCCAGCCTGGTCGTCATCGCCATCGCCGCGATCTTCTTTACGGTCTGCGGTGTATTGGCTGAGCGCAAGCAATACATTTAATAAAAAAGCATCGGTGCAAACTTTCACCGGTGCTTATTTTTTATCGTACAAATTCTTGGGGTGTGGTTCCCCCTTGATCTCGTGTCTGACGTGGTTGAGCATGTCATCAATCATCTCCACCACGTGCGGATCATCAAGGAGGTAGTAGACCCGGGTCCCCTGCTTGTGCTTGCAGACCAGCTGGTAACGGTAAAGAATCCCCAACTGCTTGGAAACGACCGGCTGGGCGAGTCCCAGGTCACTGACGATCGTGGAGACATCCACCGCCCCCGATTGGTGACGCAAGTAGTACAGGATCGTGATCCGGGTACTATTGCTCAGCACCTTGTATATTTTTGTTGCTTCCTCAATCAGGTTATCTGCCGGTAGCACCACAACACGCCTCCCTTTTTAGGGAACATTATACCAGATTGATTATGTGAACGAGCAGGCCGCTGTCGTAGAAGACGTACAGGCCCACCCCGATGTAGACCGTCTTCATCAAAACCTCACCGTAGCGGTTTAGGAGCCGCTTGACCACCGTCAAGGCCCCGAAGCGCTTAATCAGAACAACCGCCATCGCCGCCAGGAAGAGAACGAAGGCCACCGTCAAGGCAAACTCCCGGTAGTTCTCTCCCGTCAAGACCGGCAAGAAAATCGACAGGTTGCAGCCCGAGCACACGGCCAGGTAGGTGACCAGTGTTGCCACCACCGGGCTATGGTGCGAGTCCTGACCTGGCTCCTCGTCATTATCGTGCAGGGCCATGCAGATCGGCAGGAACCCAAGGATCTCTAGTACCCACTCCGGTAAAAGGAGGGCTAGTGCCTTACCGACACAGAAGCTAGCAACTAATAGGATGGCAATTCCCAGCAGGTAGCCCACCATCACATCCCGGGTTCGGTAGCGTTCCAATAAAAAGAGCAGGATGAAGAAGAAGTCCAGGTTGACGGCTAGGAAGGTAATGAAGATCAATGTTGTGTTCATGGTTTCACCTCAAATATTCCATATTTGATATATTCAATTATGATAATATTCCATATCCGATATGTTCGCAAGAGGATTGGTAATTTCTTCCAATATATGCAGCCAACTTCATAAATTTCCAAGAAAATTTGCTCTAGACCATTAAATGATAACCGCTTGACAAAAGGTCATCACGGCGCCCTTTTGTCCCGCTATTCCATTTATGATAAATTCGTCACGAGTGAGAAAACGGTTCCTTTTTTAGTGCAGAAAAGCCGCAAACAGTGTACAATTGGTGCGTTATAGAATTTCTGAAATCTCAGAAGGAGTGAACTTTTTTGGCTACAGAAAATAAAGCTGTCATTACATTATTCGGGGCAACCGGTGACCTGGCTAAGCGGAAGCTGTACACTGCCCTCTTCAAGCTCTACCAAAAGGGCTACCTGGCTGATCACTTTGCTCTGCTCGGTACCTCTCGCCACGAGATGAGCGACGACGAGTTCCAAAAGTTGGTTCAAAACTCAATCAAGGACATTGAAGAAACGCGCACGGGCGAAGCGGCTGACTTTGCCAAGCATTTCTTCTACAAGGCTCATGACGTTACAAAGCCTGAACACTACACCATCTTAAAGGACCGGATTGCTGAATTAGACAAGCAATTTGGCACTGATGGTAACCGCCTCTTCTACATGTCAATGGCCCCACAATTCTTCGGTACCATTGCTCTGAACCTGAAGAAGCAAGGCCTGCTCTCCGATGACGGCTTCAACCGCCTGGTTATCGAAAAGCCATTCGGTCGTGACTTCGACTCCGCCAAGAAGCTGAACGATGAACTGTCCAAGACCTTCGATGAAGACCAGATCTTCCGGATCGACCACTACCTGGGTAAGGAAATGGTTCAAAACATCCAGGCTCTGCGTTTCGGTAACACGATCATCGAATCCCTGTGGAACAATCGTTACATTGACAACATCCAGGTAACGCTGAGTGAAAAGCTGGGTGTCGAAGAACGTGCTGGTTACTACGATAATTCCGGTGCCCTGCGTGACATGGTACAAAACCACATCATGCAGATCGTTGCCCAACTGGCCATGGAACAACCAGTTTCCTTTACCGACACCGATGTGCGGGTTGAAAAGATCAAGGCACTGCGGAGCCTGCGGGTCTACACCCCATCCGAAGCTGCTGCCAACTTTGTTCGTGGCCAATACGACGCCGGCAACGGTACGGAAGCTTACCGCGACGCTGACGGGGTTGACCCAGAGTCCGGTACGGAAACCTTCGTTGCTGCCAAGCTTTTGTTTGACAACTACCGCTGGTCCGGTGTGCCATTCTATGTTCGGACTGGTAAGAAGTTAGCCGACAAGTTCACCCGGATCGACGTTGTCTTCAAGAAGCCACTGATCGACATCTTTGCCGACCCACGCAACGAAAGCGACCAGTCCCTGAACTCCAACGTACTGACCATCTTCGTTGAACCAAAGTCTGGGTTTGCTATGCAACTGAACGCTAAGCGCGCCGGCCAAGGCTTCACCACCCAGCCGGTCAACCTGAGCTACCTGCAAAGTGACACCGACAAGAAAGAAGCCCCAGAACCGTACGAGCGTCTCTTCCACGATGCACTGGAAGGTAACCACACCAACTTCGCATCATGGGCCGAAATTGCTTACGCATGGAAGTTCGTTGACGTTATCCGCAAGCTCTGGGACATCGAAAAGCCACAATTCCCTAACTACACGCCTGGCTCAATGGGCCCAGCTGCATCTGACGAACTGCTGGCCCGCGATGGCCGCAAGTGGGTTTACCGGCTCAACCACTAATAATTAACCAAAAGACTTTAAAGCGCTAAGTTTTAAAGTCTTTTTAATTTCGATGTTATATTGATTGCAGATCGGCAATTATTTGTTATAATGGATATTGTGAAATGAAATACAAGTTTTATGAGGAGAGTGACTTTAATGTCTGATGAAAAAGCACAAATTGGTGTTGTTGGTTTAGCCGTCATGGGTAAGAACCTGGCCTTAAACATTGAAAGTCGGGGCTTCACGGTTGGTGTCTACAACCGGCACCGCAACCGGACCGATGAGATGATGAAGGACCACAGCGACAAGAAGCTTGTCCCAAGCTACACAATCGAGGACTTCGTGGACTCTCTGGAGAAGCCACGGCGGATCCTGCTGATGGTCAAGGCCGGCAAGCCAACTGATGCAGTGATTAATGAGTTGCTCCCTCTGCTGGACAAGGGTGACGTCCTGATCGATGGTGGTAACACCAACTTCCACGACACCATGGCCCGGAATGCCAAGCTGGACAAGTCTGGTATCAACTTCATCGGCATGGGTGTTTCCGGTGGTGAGCTTGGTGCCCTCCACGGTCCTGCCCTGATGCCGGGTGGTCAAAAGGAAGCCTATGACCTGGTTGCCCCAATCCTGACCAAGATTGCTGCTAAGGCCGAGGAAGATGGCAAGCCATGTGTTGCCTACATCGGTCCTAACGGTGCCGGTCACTACGTCAAGATGGTCCACAACGGGATCGAATACGGTGACGAAGAGCTGATCGACGAGAGTTACAACATCATGCGTAACGTCCTGAAGATGCCAGTGGATGACATTGCTAAGACCTTCGCCGAATGGAACAAGGGTGAATTATCCAGCTACCTAGTTGACATCACTGCCGATATTCTGACCCGCAAGGATGACCTGGGCGACGATAAGGACAAGCCGATCGTCGACATGATTCTCGACCGGGGTGCCAACAAGGGAACTGGTAAGTGGAGTTCTGAGACCGCCCTTGAAGGTGGTGCACCACAATCCGTGATCACTGAAGCTGTTTACGCCCGTTACATCTCCATGATGAAGGACGAACGGGTGGCCGCAAGCAAGGTTCTGCCAGAAGTTACTGAGTCCATCACCATTGATGACAAGAAGGAACTGATCGAAAAGGTTCGTCAGGCCCTCTACTTCGGCAAGGTAATGTCCTATGCTCAAGGCTTCGAACAGATGCGGATCGACTCCGAACGCTACGACTGGAACCTGAAGATGGGTGAACTGGCCCAGATTTGGCGGGCTGGCTGCATCATTCGGGCTCAGTTCCTGCAAAACATCACCGGTGCCTTCGACAAGAACCCTGATCTGAAGAACCTCCTGCTGGATGACTACTTCAAGGATATCGCCAAGAAGTACCAAAAGGCCATCCGGGACGTGGTTGCCCTCGCCGTCAAGGCCGGTATCCCAGTCCCTGCCCTCAGCGCAGCCATCAGCTACTACGACTCCTACAGGGCAGAGGTTGTTCCTGCTAACCTCCTACAGGCCCAGCGTGACTACTTCGGTGCCCACACCTACGAGCGGGTTGACCGTCCTGGCAACTACCACTACAGCTGGTACAAAGAACAATAAGACTGAAACTAACTATCCGAAAAAGGAATCGCCGTGATTGGTGATTCCTTTTTTCGTATAAATATTTACTCGCCCCTTTTACTGAGGCAAGCAGACGCTTGTTTTTGCACTACTTGTCGAGATTGACACGTGACACTTTCGGTATATTTGTGCATGAACCCAGGCTTACCAGCCGTGATCTTTCGTAAAACTTTACTAAAAAACATTGACATATTTATTGAAAGCGCTTAACATAACAGTTGTAAGTTATATCAAAGCTGTTGCAGAAAAGGGGAGTCAATATGGATAGTTCAAAGAAAGATCAGCATATTGTCCGCTCGCGCCTGGCATACTCGCTGGGGGCCTTTGGTCATGATGCTTTCTTTGCATTACTTTCTACTTACTTTATGATGTACGTCACTGGTCACCTGTTCGATTCGGGTGACAAGCACTTCGATAACAAGATGGTCGGTTACGTTACGCTGATCATCCTGATTCTGCGGATTGGTGAATTGATCATCGACCCAATGATCGGGAACGCAATTGACCGGACCAACACCAAATGGGGTAAATTCAAGCCTTGGGTTGTTGGCGGTGGTGTTATTTCAGCCGTCCTGCTTGCCGCACTGTTCACGCCACTGGGTGGTCTGAACATGAGCAACCCAATCCTTTACCTGGTTCTGTTTGCTATTATTTATATCGTTATGGATGTATTCTACTCCTTCAATGATGTTGGTTTCTGGTCCATGGTTCCAGCGATGTCCTTTGACTCGCACGAACGTGACAAGATCGCTACCTTCGCCCGTGTTGGTTCAACCATCGGTGGGCAGATCATCGGTTTTGTCATCATGCCAATGGTCCTATTCTTCTCCGTTAAGCAAAACGGTGGTACTGGTGACGACCGTGGTTGGTTCATCTTTGCCGTCATTGTCGCTGCCGTTTCCGCCATCACGGCGATCGGGGTTGGGATGTTCACCCACGAACAGAAGTCACTCCTTCGTGAAAACAAGGAAGAAACTAAGTTCAAGGACATCCTGAAGATCTTAGTCAAGAATGACCAACTGCTGGCCATTGCGATGTCCTACCTGTTCTTCACAACTGGTCAGACCCTGCTGAACAGTTTTGAGCTCTACTACTTCACCTACATCTTAGGTGATTCTAAGGCCTTCTCCATCCTGGGTGGTCTGAACACGGTTGTCGGTGTGATCTCCGTCTTCGCATTCCCACTCTTCTCTGGTAAGATTGGTCGTCACAAGCTTTTCTACGGTGCCGCTTCTATCGAAGTTCTTGGTGCCCTGATCTTTGCCTTTGCTGGCAAGTCCTTAGCACTCGTATTACTCGGGGCCGAATTATTCTTCATTCCACAACCAATCATCTTCCTGGTTGTCCTGATGACGATTACCGACTCTGTTGAATACGGTCAATTGAAGCTGGATCACCGTGATGAATCACTAACCCTGTCAGTTCGTCCACTGCTCGATAAGTTCGGTGGTGCCGTTGCCAACGGTGTTGTTGGTGCCGCTACCGTTGCTGCCGGTATGACCGGTGGTGCTACCGCCGCTACGGTTACTGCTCACGGCGTAAGTATCTTCAAGATCTACATGTTCTTAATTCCAATTGCCCTGATCGTTGTCGGAATCATCATCTTCGCCCTCAAGGTTAAGTTGGATGAATCTTCACACGCCAAGATCGTTGCCGAACTGGAACAAACTTGGGGTAAGCAATTCAACAAAGGTGGTCAAGACGCCGCTGCTGAAGAACCAGCAGCTCAACCACAACCAGGTGTTACCGAAATTCCGGCACCGGTTGCCGGGACCCTCGTTGACCTCAAGGACGTCAAGGACAACGCCTTCGCCAGTGGCAGCATGGGCCAAGGTTTCGCCATCAAGCCATCTGATGGTAAGGTCTACGCACCATTCAGCGGCACGGTTCGGGCAACCTTCTCAACCCGGCACGCGGTTGGGTTGGTTTCCGACAGCGGTGTTGCCCTCCTGATCCACATCGGGATTGACACTGTCAAACTGCACGGGACGGGCTTTGTCACCTACTTCGACAAGGGTCAACACGTCGAAAAGGGTGCTGAGCTGATGGAATTCTGGGACCCAACCATCAAGAAGGCGGGTCTCGATGATACCGTCATCGTTACCGTCACGAACAGCGAAGAATTCAACTTCGACATGCTGAAGCAGGCCGGGACCACGGTTACCCACACGGACAATGTCCTGAAGGTTACCAAAAAGGACCAAGCCGCTAAGTAATCAGCACGATTAAATCAAAAACACTCGCAAGGATAATACTTGCGGGTGTTTTTTTACGTGTAAAAAGGTCGCCTGACGAACCTGCCAGGCGACCTTAACTATTAGTGTTACTGATGATTACTTAACTTGGTCCACGTCGGTCCGAACAACCAGGACGTCAACCGGGGCATTCCGCTTTACATAAGAGGTAACAGAACCCATTACCGCCCGCTGCATCCGTGAAAGGCCACTCGCACCCATGATGATCATGTCGTTATGGTGGTCGTGTGGGAAGTCGAAGGAGATGATCGTCTTCGGGTTCCCCAGACGGATGTGGATGTCGAGATTGTCAAAGTCGTCCTTAGTCTTAGCAGTCTTCAGCAGGCCATCCAGGTATTCCTTGGATTTATCAACCAGCTGGTAGGCAATGCTGCCATCGGACATTCCGGCAAAGTTGTAGGCCATTGCCCGGGTGTCGATGACGTTCAGTATGTCGATGTGAGCACCGTTACGCTTGGCAACAAAGATTGCCCGGTGTAAGGCCAGCTCTGATTCCTTTGAGCCGTCAACTGGTACTAAAATGTTTTGGTATTCTTGATCCATAATTTTTTGCCTCCACTTCAAACAGCTTTTGTATATATTGTAACATTATTTGCGGCCGCCACGTAATATTGCTTGCCAGTTCCGACAATTTTTCTTGTTTTCACGATGTACATTGCCACCGAAAAGCCAACAACTTCACCGATTTACAACCGTCCGGGGGAATTGACTTTTCCAATGAAATCCCCTACAATTTGGGAGTACATTAAGTAATGATTAAAAAATGAACATTTTATAATTTTGGGAAGCGAGGCTACTTATGGATAAAATCGATCGGAAAATTGTTAACCTGCTGCAGACCAACGCCCGGGCCTCGCTCAAGGAGCTCTCTAAGGCCTGCTTCATCTCCTCCCCCGCGATTGCGGCACGGATCACGAAGTTGGAGAAGGCCGGCATCATCACTGGCTACCATTCCAGCATCAACATGGAGAAGATCGGCTTCCATGTCAAGGCCTTCATTCAGGTCCAATTGGAGCCCCGCCAGAAGCAGGAGTTCTACCCTTACATCCAGAGTATTCCTAACGTCATCGAGTGCAACTGCGTCACCGGTGACTACTCCGAGATCATGGAGGTAATCTTCCCATCGACCACCAATCTCGACGACTTCATCAATACCATCCAGCAGCGTTTCGGTAAAACCAGCACCCAGATTGTCTTCAGCACCAGCGTTGACCATCGTGGCGTCAAACTCAGCGCCTCCCAAGACGAGAAGTAAACAAACAACCTAAGATTAGTTCAGAACGGAAATAAGCTGCTCGACGCTCTGTACGGCTAGCCTAGAACGGAGGGTGACGCTAAAGGCGTTGGCCTTCGTTCGTAGTCAAATAGACTTGCTATGCTGCGCTAAACGCTAAGAGCACGCTTACGACGCGAAGCTAGCCTATTATTTTCCGTAACTGCACTGTAATATTCGGAAAACAAAAAGTGGCTGGGGGGGAAAAATTTTTTTTTTTCCCCCCCCCTTTTTTTTTTTTTTT
>NZ_AZGO01000053.1:33369-61345 GCF_001435345.1 Limosilactobacillus pontis DSM 8475
TTATCGAGGTATTCATTGTACTGCTGGCGGTTCAGTTCACCTTCGGACTCCCCGATGACCAAAGTGGCAATCGAGTTACCGACCACGTTGACGGCGGTTCGGCCCATGTCGACGAAACGGTCGATTCCGGCAATGAAAGTCAAACCAGCCATCGGCACCCCAATCGTGGAGACACTGGCTAGTAGGACCACGAAGGAGGCGCCGGGAACCCCGGCCATCCCCTTACTGGTGATCATCAGGACGATCAACAGGGTAACCTGGTGCGCCAGGGACAGGTGCAACCCGTACGCCTGGGCAAGGAAGATGGCGGCCAGCGACTGGTAGATCGCCGAGCCATCCAGGTTGAAGGTGTACCCCGTTGGGATGACGAAGGAAGTAATGCCCTTGTTGACCCCCATCTCGTGGGTCTTGCGCATCAGCCGTGGCAGGGTCACCTCGGAGCTCGCCGTGGTGAAGGCCAGGACGATTTCGTCTAGGATGACATGCATCGTTTTCCAGTAGCGCAGGTGGAAGATATGGGCGGTGATCCCAAGAATGACGATAATGAAGATCAGCATCGTTACGTAGGCGATCAGGATGAAATAGCCCAGTGGCAGCAGGGCGCTCAACCCCATCTCGGCGATCGTCATCCCGATCAGGCCAAAGACCCCGACCGGAGCAAACTTCATCACCCAGTTGGTGACCTTGAACATGACCTCGGCCACCCCGTTTAAGACATCGATCAGGATCTTGGCCTTCTCGCCGACCGCGGCAATCCCGAGCCCAAAGAGAACGGAGAACAGGATCACCGGCATCATGTCACCGTCGGCCATCGACTTAAAGATGTTCGTCGGGATGATCGACAAGATGAGCGGCCAGAAGCCACTGTTGTGCTCAGCCGTCTTGGCGGTCGCCATGTACTTGGAGATGTCCGTCCCGTGCAGGTCATGAACATTAATGAAGCTCCCCGGGTGAGTCACGTTGGCCATGGCAATCCCAAGAATCAGGGCAATGGTAGTCAGAACCTCAAAGTAGATCAGGGTCTTACCCCCGATCCGGCCCAGCTTCTTGATGTCACCGATGTTGGCAATCCCCACCGTCAGGCAGGAAACGACGATCGGCATCACAATCATTTGAATCAGGCGAATAAAGATGGTCCCAAGGCTCTGCATCACGACGATGGCCCCCTGGTTATGGTAGAAGATCACCCCACAGATGATCCCCAGTACCAGCCCAATCATAATCTGCCAGCCCATGCTGAGCCGACTAAAGCGATAGTGTTTCACTTTTCATCCAACCTCTCAGATAGTCTTGTTCTACTTTAGCATATTTTCTGCTAAATTTGGCGAAATTTTAATAATTTAACGTCAGAATCCGAACAGCCAGCCTATGGATTCCGTCCCCATTCACTTTTTAATTTAAACAGGTGAAAGCGGTTTACATGGGGTGAAAGTCAGGTAGGATAATACTTAGAGAATATTTATTAGGAAATGGGGTTCTACTATGTTAACAACCTATGTTAATGGCAAGATTTTTATCGGTACCGATGAGCAGACTTTTGCCAACACGATGATCATTGAGGATGGTAAGGTTAAACAGATTGGCGACGACCTGACGCCCGCCGGTGAGGTAGTCGACCTGGGTAGCCAGACCGTCCTCCCCGGCCTGATCGACTGCCACACCCACCCGAAGTATATTGCCGATGCGCTTCACGGTACCGCCTGCACGCCACCTAACGTCAACAGTATCAAGGAGATGCAGGCTGCCCTCCGTCAGTCGCCAAGCTACGGTCAGGGGCCGGATACTTGGATCGAGGGCTGGGGCTTTGACGAGACCAAGCTTGCAGAACACCGCAGCCCGAACCGGGACGACCTCGACGCCGTCTCTACCGACCAGCCGATCTTCATCTACCGGTCATACTGTCACTCATCCGTCGGTAATTCCAAGGCCCTAGAGTTGGCAGGGATCGACGAGAATACACCCAACCCGGTCGGCGGCAAAATCGAACGGTTCGCGGATGGACGGCCAACCGGCTTTATGCGGGAGGTTGCAGCGACCCAGCTCCTAATCCGTGCCAAGTCCGCCCAGAGCTATCAGACTGACCTGACAAATATGGTCAACAGCTCCAAGCACTACCTGGCAAACGGCCTGGTCGCCATCGGTGAGATGATGGGGCGGATGAAACCCTACACGACCCTGAAACTGTATCAGGACAGTGTTAAGGAGGGATTTTCCCCGAAAGCCTCCATCTACTACGTCTTTGACGAACTCGCCCCGGACCAGCCCCTGCACCCGAGTGGCGACCAACAGCTCCGGGTGGCCGGGATCAAGGTCTTCATGGACGGCAGCATCTCCGGGGAGACCGCCTTTAATAACCCTACCCATCCGGTAAGATGGGCGTCAGTCTGACCAGCGTTGCCAAGCTCAAGCGGGCAGTTGCCTTCGCCCGGCAGAACAAGCTGCAGATTGCCATCCACGCGATGGGCAACGCCGCCATTCAGCGGGTCATCGACGTCACCAAGGACCTCCACCCCTGGCTCGACGGAATGCCATCTGTCCGGATCGAACACGCCTCACTGATGACCGACGCGATGTTTGACGAGATTGACGCCAGCCCGATGAACTATGCCCTGGTCACCCAGCCGATCTTCTACTTTGCCGAGGATGAATCCTACCGCAATTACCTCTCTCCGGCCCAGTTCAAGACCGCTTACCGGGTTAAGACAATGCGCAACTCCAACGCCCTTCTCGGCCTGAGCTCTGACGCCCCTTGTACGCCCTGGGCTGAGCCTGACAGTCCCTTCTATAGTATTTATGCCGCCGTTACTCGGAAGGCCGCTAACGGCGACGTGGTGAACGCTGACGAGGCGATCACGGTTCCCCAGGCCGTCCTCGGCTACACCCGTGACGCTGCCAAAATTGGTGGCTTCACCAACAACGGAACCCTGACGGCTGGCAAGGACGCCGATTTCGTAATTTTGAATAAAGATATCTTTACGGTCTCGCCCGCGGACTTACAAAATGTTAAGGTAAGTGAGACATGGATTGGTGGACACCGCGTCTACCAAAATTAACCGTAACAGGAGTTTTACATGGACGCTTGGATCACCTCACTAATTGATCAGTTTGGCTACCTGGCAATCGCCCTGCTGATCGCCCTGGAAAACATCTTTCCGCCCCTGCCCTCAGAGATCATCCTGACGATGAGCGGCTTTTTGGCAACGAAGACCTCCCTGACAATCGCCGGTACCGTTATCAGCGCCACCCTTGGCTCCCTGATCGGCGCCCTGGTCCTCTACGCAATCGGCCGTCAGTTGACCGTACAACGCCTTGGCGCCCTTCTCAAGCGGCGCCCCTTCCAATTGCTCGGCTTCAAGGCCGACGACGCCTACCGGGCGGTCCGGTGGTTCAACCGCCATGGTACTAGCGGAATCCTCTACGGCCGCTGCATCCCCGTGGTCCGCAGCCTGATCTCGATTCCAGCCGGGATTGCCAAGACCCCGCTGGGCAAGTTCTGCCTGCTAACCACGATCGGTAGTGCCATCTGGAACACCATCCTGGTTGGTCTCGGCGCCTGGGTTGGCGACTCCTGGGCGACGATCGTCCAGATCTTTGACGATTACACCACGTTTGCCATCATCGTCATGGCCCTGGTTGGCTGCTACCTGGCCTATCGCTGGTATCTGACGCGGATCAAGAATAAGAACTGATTAGACGCAAAAAGCCCGCCTGCACGAAATTGTGCAGGCGGGCTTTCCCTGTTTAACGCGTTGTTTGCCGCTTGATCAGGTGGGTACCAACGACGGTCTTGCATGGATCGTTATCAGGATTTCGTAGTCGTTTGATCATCATGTCGATCGCCGAATGCGCCATCTCATCGGTGGCAACGTGAACCGCGGACATGCTTGGGTAGACGTACTTGACCAAGGCAGTATCGTTGAAGCTGATCAACGCCAGGCGGCTTGGAATCTTGATCTTAGCCTCCTGAACCGCCTTGAGGGCCCCGACCGCCATCGAGTCATTCGCAATGAAGATCCCGTGCGGTAGGCGGTCGCCCAGGTCAGCAATGGCCTTCTTCATCACCTGATAGCCGGACATCGAGGTGTAGTTGCCGGCAAAGATATACTCGGGATGATAGAGGCCCCGCTGGCGCAGGTCACTCTCAAAGTAGAAACGCCGCAGGTCGGGCACGGTTTCATTATCGGTTGTCGTCTCGGTCCCCGCTAGCATACTGATGTCTTTGATTCCCTCGGCACAGAACTCGCTGATTACCGACCGGACTGCGTTCTCGAAGTCCGGCACCAGGCAGTCATAGCCAGCGGCCAGGCTGTCGTAATCAACAAAGACGATATTCGGGGTCACCAGACGAAACTTCTCGACCTGGCTGTCGCTGAACTTACCAATGGCAATGATCCCGGTGACGTCTTGGGGGATGTCCTCCATGTTGTTCTGGTAGATCGGCACGGTCTGCAGGCCCCGCTGCTGGGCGGAACGCTCGATCTCCATACGGATTGCCATGTAGTAGAGGTCGTCGAGCTCCTGGGTCAGGGAATACCATTGGACGACCGCGATTTTCTGGGTACGGTTACTCTGGGAGCGCTTGTGCTTGGTGTAGTTGAAGCGCTCCGCCGTGTCCAGCACCCGTTGCCGCGTCTTTTCATTCACGGAAAGGGTCGTATCATTATTAAGAATCCGTGAAACGGTGGCAATCGAGACCCCCGCCTTATTTGCAATATCACGCAGTGTAACTGCCATTCTTAACATGCCTCCCCTTTCCGAAAATTAACAGAAATAATTTTACCAGCTTTTACTATAATTTTTCAATGAATCTGGACCAGCCGGCCTGACCAGCTGCATCATCCTTGAAGACCCCAGCGTTTTCGAGAACGTTGGCGAAGATGTTGGCCAGTTCCTGTTCCATGACCTCATCAACGTTGTCCTCGGTGATGCTCATCTTGGCCTGGACCTCCTTGGCCCATGGCAGATGGCTGTCGGCAATCTCGTTGTCGAGACCGAGCCAGAACTTCTTAACTTCGGCCAATTCACTCTTCAGCCGGGCCGGCAGGATTGCCCGCCCCATGACCTCGATCAGGCCGATGTTTTCCTTCTTGATGTGCCACAGCTTTTCGTGTGGGTGGAAGATCCCCAGTGGGTACTGATTGGAAGTGTTGTTATCCCGCAATACCAGGTCGAGGACGAATCGGTCACCGTCGCGGTGCATGATCGGCGTCACAGTGTGATGACGGGTATCGCCATCAAAGGCCTTGATATCCAAGCTCTCGTCGCTGTAGTGGTCCCAAACGTCAATAATGTGGGTCCCCAGGTCGATCAGTTGGGCTGTGTTGGCGCTGGTCAGGCGGATATCGCTCATTGGCCAGTTGACGATCCCGGCCTCAACGTCGGGGTAATCCTTGAACTCCAGCGACTTCTTGATGGCCGCCTTCATCATCGGGAAGCTGTGCCGGCCACCCTGATAGTGTTCGTGAGCCAGCATGGAACCCCCGACAATCGGCAAGTCAGCGTTACTCCCGACGAAGTAAGCCGGCAGCTGCTTTTCGATCTCAACCAGGTTGACCAGGGTCTGCCGGTTGATCTGCATTGGTTCGTGCTTGCTGTCCAGGAAGATGCAGTGCTCGTTGAAGTAGGCGTATGGCGAGTACTGGAAGCCCCACTTGTGGCCGCCAATCATCATCCGAATGATCCGGTGGTTGCTCCGGGCCGCCTGGCCGAGCCGGCCCTTGTAACCCTCGTTCTCCATGCAGAGGGCACACTGTGGGTACTTCTTCTTGGTATCATGAGCCGCTGCCGCAATCGCCTTAGGATCCTTCTCCGGCTTCGACAGGTTAATGGTGATCTCCAGGTTACCGTACTTGGTTGGCTTGTCAAAGACCACGTTCTTCTTGATGGCGGCAACCTTGACGTAGTCGTTGCTCGTACACAGGTTGTAGAACCAGTTCGTGGCCGTGTCTGGTGACTGCTGGTACTTCTCCCAGAACTCGTGGTTGACGACAGACGGACGAGGCGTCATCAGGTCATAGAGTTGGTCGTTTAAGATTTCGCGTTCCGTCTGACCTTCCTCGATCTTGCCCCGCTTAACTGCCAGATCAACCAGTTGACTGACCAGTGGCTGACCGTCTTGTGCTTCAACATCTTCGTCACCAACAAAGCCGCGAATCTTGTTCAAGACGTAGATTCGGTCAAGCGGCTCGTAAGCACCGCTGGCGATTACCTTGTCGGCATATGCTTCCATTAACTTCATTATCTCGTTCCCCCACTAAAACTATGTTCACGCATTAAATTAGAGCTTGTGTGGCCCGTCAACAACTTCGGCGTCATAGAAGCTGGCGTCATAACCGATCTTGTCACGGTAGATCTTGCCAATATTCTTCTTGAAGTTATCGGCTTCAGACTTCTTGACGATTGCGATTGCGGAACCGGCGAAACCACCGCCGACCATCCGGGCACCAAGGCAGCCTGGTTGTTCCCAAGCGTTTTCAGCCAGGGTATCCAGTTCCTTACCGGTGACCTCGTAGTCGTACTTCAGTGAAACGTGGGATGCATTGATCAGGCGGCCAAGTTCCTCCAGGTCACCCTTCTCCATGGCATCGATGGCCTTCTTGGTCCGTTCGTTTTCACTAACCGCGTGACGGGCCCGACGAATCAGGGTGTCGTCGTTGATCAGGTAGGTGTATTGATCGAAGGTGTCGAGGTCAATCTCGCCCAGCTTGTTGATATTGAGCTTCTTGCTCAGGCGCTTGACGGCCTCTTCACATTCCTGAACCCGTTCATTGTACTTGGAGCCAGCCAGGGAGTGGGTCTTGTTGGTGCTCATGATAACGATCTCGTAGTCCCCGAGTTCCAGTGGCAGGTACTTGTATTCCAGGGTATTGCAGTCGAGGTAGATGGCGTTATCCTTCTTGCCCATGCCGACCGCAAACTGGTCCATGATCCCGGAGTTCAGGCCCACGAAGTCGTTTTCCGTCTTTTGACCGAGCTTAACCAGGTCGATCTCGTCGATGTCGAGGTCGAATTCTTCCTTGAGGATGTTCCCCATCAACATTTCGATTGAGGCTGATGAAGACAGGCCAGAACCGTATGGCAGGTAACCGTGAATGTAGAAGTTGAAGCCGTGGTCAATCTTGTAACCGCGTTGCTTCAGGTAAACCAACATCCCCTTGAAGTAGTTAACCCACTTCTCGTCCTTGGCGGTCTGTGGTTGATCATCATTGATATCGAAGGTGATGATCTTACTGTTTTCTTCCTTAGCCGAGTTGGCAGAGTAAATGGCAACCGTCGTGTCCTCACGTGGGCCATAGACACCATAGGTACCGATACTAATAGCACACGGGAACACGTGACCACCGTTGTAGTCGGTGTGTTCACCAATCACATTGATTCGGCCTGGTGAGAAGAAGACGTCTTTGCCATTTTCGTTGAAGACCTTTTTATATTCGTCTAAGAATTGTTGCTTATCCATCACAATAACCTCCATACTTCAATCCATTAAAATCATGAAAAAAGTGTAGTAAACTTTTACTAAATCTAATTTAGTCTTATTTACCCGATTTGTCAATAAGCGCTTTCATATTTGTTGGATAAACTTTGCGAGCGCTTACGTGAAATGCTGATTGGCTAAGGATGCCGAACCTTTGATCATGACCATGCTAAACTAGGAATATCCAAGGAGGAAATATCATGCGTACCTATCTACCAGCTCAATTATTACCACTCGCCCAGCGAACCGGCCGTTGGACAATCAAAAAGGACAGGGATGACCCAGTCCTCTACACCACTAACCTGGGAAGCTACCTACGCTGCCGGGTCACCGGCACCAGCCAGCTTGTCTTCACCATCAGTAACCGCCATTCCCCACTCGGCCCCGGTCAAGTCTACGCCGTCCGGGTCGATGACCAGCCCTGGCGACGGTTTGCGGCCCAGCCGGGGAAAATCGGTTTGTCCCTCACCCCAGGGGTCCATACCGTGGAGATCATGGCCGCCGGCAACACCGACCTGGATGCAGTTTGGTCTGGTAAGCAGGGCTTCGGCATTCGCTCCCTAGCCATGGACGATGGCGGTACGCTGGCAGCCATGCCGGGCCGCCCGGTAATTGACTTCATCGGGGACTCGATTACTGCCGGCTGCTGGGTGGCTGGGCGCCACGCCGCATTGGACTACCGACCGGAAAGTAACTACGCCGCTATCTGTGCCGATATGCTGGGGGCGGACAGTGTCCGGATTGCCTACTCAGCTGGTGGGGTGCTCCGACCCGCCACCGGGGGCGTCCCCGTCGCCAGCACCTTCCTGCGTCGGATCGACCAGGAGACCGTCTGGACACCCAATCATCCCCAGCTGGTGGTGGTTAACCTCGGTGTCAACGACCGGCGCTACCCACTACCCCAATTTGTGAAGGCTTATGATCGTTTTATTCACCAGGTCACCACAACCTTTCCCGGTGCCACGGTTGATCTGCTGGTGCCGTTTAGTCAGCACTTCCGGGATCAAATCACCACCATCGGTCACCACTACCGGCTCCGGGTGATCGATACAACCGGCTGGTGTCCCTCCTCCACCGACGGCCTCCATCCAGACCAGGCCGGCACCACCATTGCGGGCCACCACCTGGCCCAGGCAATTGCCCCCGACCTGGCCAAAAAGGTATAGAATAGAAACAAGCTAACAAAACCATGGAGGAGGATCCAAATGCCAAATCGATTACTCAACATCAAGGACGGTCACAACTTCCGTGACCTTGGTGGCTACCAGACTGAAGACGGGCGGACCGTCAAGTGGCGCCAACTGCTGCGGACCGGTTCCCTAGCCAACCTCAGCGACAAGGACCTAAACACCTTGGCTCAGATCCCAGTTACCGTAGACATTGACCTGCGTGGTCAGGCCGAGGTTCAGCAAATGCCGGACCGGGTGCCAGAGAGTGCGACCTACTACCACCTGCCCGTGTTTGCCGAAGACGAGACGGACGCCTCACACAGTAACGAGGAGATTGCCAAGCGAATGCAGGACCCCGGCAACGGCTACCGCCACATGCTGACGGTCTACTCACGGATGGTCATCATTCCGAGTGCCAAGAAGGCCTTCCGGCAGCTGTTTGACCGCCTGCTCGCCAACTCAGATGGGGCCACTATCTTCCATTGCACCGCCGGTAAGGACCGGACCGGGATGGCTGCATTCCTGATTCTCAGCGCCCTGGGTGTTCCACGTGAAACGATCCTTAAGGACTACCTGCTGACCAACGAGTTGACCGCGGACTTTCGTGAAGGCTGGTTGGCCCAGATGAAAGCTACGATGCCCCAGACGCCAGCCACCGATACCCTGATCAACAACCGTCGTGACCTGGCCTCGGTCAACGCCGATTACCTGGGCACGGCGATCACTGCCATCGACGACCAGTACGGCGACATCCAACATTATTTGCGTGACTACCTGGGACTCAGCGATGATGAGCAACAGCAATTGCGCGAGCGTTACCTAGAATAAGGAGGAATTATCCAATGAAGATTTCAGTACCACTCAAGGACGGTCTGCTCGCCGACGAATACGGTAAGTACGCTCCGGCATCGGCAATGCTGGCCGGCCACCCGATCAAGTCATTTCCAATCACCGTCACCGGCCTACCCGTCGGCACCAAGTCGCTGGCCCTGACCCTGGTCGACTACGACTCGACGCCAGTCTGTGGTTTCACCTGGATCCACTGGCTGGCCGCTAACATCCCCGTCAACCTAGCTAAACTGCCGGCCAACGCCAGCCGGGATTTGGCCGACCAGTTTGTCCAGGGACGCAACAGTAACGCCGGTGCCCTGGTCAATGGTGACCCCCAGATCATCACCGGCTACGTGGGCCCCCAGCCACCGGACCAGACCCATAATTACACACTGCGGGTCTACGCCCTCGACACCGTCCTTCCATTGGAAAACGGCTACTGGCTAAACGAATTTATCCATGCGGCTCACGGTCACGTCCTCGATCATGGTAAAATAGATTTACCAAGTCGTGCATAAGGAAGTGAATCAGAATGGAAACAAGAATCTTCTTCAACCCTGGTGACTCCATCGCCAACATCCATGACTACAATGAAGCCGTCCGGAAGGGTCAGATCTTCAAGCGGGAACGGCGCAACGATGACCTGGTCATCGCCAAGGGCCCCGATGATGAGGAGTATGCCATCTTCTACGCCAAGGACGCCGCCCAACAGCCCGGCGCTGGCCAGAAGCCTTATCAGATCAAGCATAAGCTTTAAAATGAGCACCAAAAGGGAGCCGCTGAGCAAATCATTGCCAGTGGCTCCCTTTTTGACGTATTGAACTTGGAATAGGGTAATTGTATACTAAAGACAGTTGGTGAGAACGTTTTCATGTGAAGGAAGGTTTTTTATATGCTATTCACTAAGGCAATTGTTCGAACACCCCCAAGAGCGTGATTAATGGTATCGATGACTATGCCAATGAGGGGAAGCCGGACTGCCAGTTAGCCCTCAAGGAGCACCACGACTATGTCGCCACACTCACTAAGCTGGGCGTCGCCGTCACCACCCTAAAACCACTGGAGGACTACCCAGACTCCTGCTTCGTTGAGGACCCGGCGGTGGTCTTTGATGACTTCGCCGTGATCACTAACCCTGCCCGCAGCACCCGACAGAAGGAACGCGAACTCATCAGGCCCGCTATCGAGCACTTCTACGCTGACAAACAGATCTTTGCGATCACCAGCACCGGAACTCTGGAGGATGGTGACGTGATGCCGGTCGACAATGACCTCATCTACGTGGGCCGCTCCGCCCGGACAAACCAGGCTGGGATCGACCAGTTCACCAAGATTGCTGCTAAGTTTGGCAAAACCGTCAAGATGGTGCCCGTTAAGCAGGTCCTCCACCTCAAGACCGGCACCACCTACATGGGCAACAACAAGCTCCTGGTTTCCGGCGAGTACATCGACAGCCCCTACTTCAAAGACTTCGACCAGCTCCCAGCCGGCGAGGACTACGCCGTCAACTGCATCAACACCGGCAATGGTGTGATCATGCCGGCCGGCTTTCCCGGGGTCAAGGGGCTTCTAACTGACAACGGCTTCACTACCCCACGAGGTCAACATGTCCGAATTCAGCAAGATCGACGGTGGCCTGACCTGCTTGTCACTACGTTTTAACTAAAGCCAACCACACCTGAACAAATAAAATGACATCGGATAAATCTGTGGATTTATCCGGTGTCATTTTTACTTTTAGCGACCGCCTACCAACTTGGTGACCGCATCATCAAAGTGTAGCATCATGTTGTCGGGGCTGGCGGTAAACTCCTCCACGAAGGTATCCTTTATGGGTGCCACCCGGCCGACCTGCTTGCCCATGATGTCATAGATTACCAGGTCACGGCCTTGGTCATCCCACTTGACATCGTCATAGTGACCATCCAAGGCCTCATCCATCAATGCCTGCAGGGTGTCCTTGACGGCATTACGAATGATCTCCTCCTTGGTCACGTGTTCACCATGCTTCTGGCGATCCAGGAGCTGAACCTCAACCTCGGTCATACTCTGCGGAATCTGAATACTCATTGCCGTCTGCTTCCTTTCTACTTACGGTGCCGCTTCTTACGAGCCTTCTTGCTGAACTTAATGCCCCGCGGTGCCCGGTGATGGGTAATCTCACCGCGATCTGCCACTGTTAACTGGGCCCGACGCCGGGCCGCCTCCTGCCGCTTGACCAGCTGTTGATGTTCGTAATCGCGCCATGGATTAAGCAGGGTCCGCATGAAGGCGGCCACCTCGTCCCGGTGGTCATCCATCCAGGCCTCCGCCGTCTTGACGTCGTCCGTGTTGATTCCGTTGCTGTTGATAAAGGACAGCATCAGCTGGGTCTCCCGCTCCTTGCGTGAAAGAGAGGCCAGCATCTCCTCGGAGTTTTGCATATTGGCGATTGCCTTCAGGCCGACCTTGTACTGGTCCATTGCGATCACACCGGTCCGCTTCAGGTAGTCAAACAAAGCCTGAGCGGTCGGGACGATGTTCTTGATCTGCTTAGGCGTGATGTCTGGATCCAGGGGCATCATCATCCCCAGCACCCGTTGCAAGTCCGCAAAGACCCACTCACCAGGATATTGATTGAACTCCTGGTGCATCAGGGTCAGAAACTCAGTCACCACGTACTGTTGCTCGCCCAGGCTGAGCGATTGGTGTTGAAACTCCGCTGCTGCCGGCATGGCATCCTTAACCTGGCTGATCAGCTGGGCTAATTTTTCTGCGGTCCAGGTGGTCGGCTTGACGGCCGCCGTCTGTGACTTGACCTCTGCAGCTGGTGCAGATTCCGCACCCTTCTTGGCCGCTACCGGTTGTTTCGCCGCATCCTGCTTGCTAGCTCCCCCGTGCAGCTGGGCCCAGGTCTGGTGGGCCTTCCGGCAGGCGTTCATGTTGGCCCGCTGGTCATCAATGGCCTGAGTAATCTCCTTCAGCTGGTCAACGCCAAGGAACTTTTGGTAGGCCTTTAACACCGGAGCGACCGCAATCCCAAATTGATTGGTCAGGGCCGGGTCCGCGATAAAGTCGCCAACCATGACGTCCTTAACCGCCTGGGGTGTCCACGCGGTGTCGGCCAAATGCTGCTCATTTTTCATCTGTTGGGTAAACCGGACTAAAATATCCTGAGCATGCTTCTGCTGGTTAGTAGATAGCTGATGATACGTGGACGAAGTGAGGAACTGATTAATGTGTTCTTCTTGCTCGTTCATTCTTTCAATTATCCTCCGTCTCGAAATTGGATTTTCCCTTACTATGATACCATAATTGTGAACTAACGAAGAAATAAAGGACTGATCAAGGATGCAACGCAAAAAGATTACTGAGGCAATGAAGCACGTCTACTTCCAGAAGATGACCCCCACTGGCTACCACGAGATCGAGCAGGAAATCACCGCCCTGCAGGCAAAACGACCGGCTAAGATCGCCCAGCTTAAGGCAGCCCGGGCCCTGGGTGATCTCTCGGAGAACACCGAATACAGCACGACCAAACGTGAACTCCGCCACCTGGAGAGTCGCCTGCGCTACCTCAACAAGCAGCTCCAGTACGCCCAGGTGGTCACACCGGCCGACGGGCAGACCGTTGACCTCGGCACCCGGGTGACCCTCCGTTTTGAAGACGACGATGCGGTCACCACCTACCAGGTCGTCGGCAAGATGGAGGCCGACCTGGCCAAGCAAAAGATTTCTTTTGACTCGCCACTAGGCCGGGCCATCCTCCACCACCGGACCGGGAAGACGGTCACCGTCCAGGCTCCCCAGTCCGCCTATCAGGTTGAAATCATCAAAATCCAGGCCGCCGATTAAAAAATATTTCCCCCGCCGTCCCGTAACCGGTTACCAAGCTGACATGGTGACCCCGGTTTCAATAATCGGGCAATTAATCGCTGCCATCCCCGCTTGCACCAGCTGGGTGGGCTCGGTATACTAATACGCGTTGCATTTTTAATCACTGCATATTGTGTCGACACCGTGATTATTACATGTAAACCGCAATATTTAGTATAGGGGTTTTATCATGTTTAATAATTATCTCAAATTTCTTGGCCACCAGCTCCAGGGCTGGCCACAGCAGAACTACTACCTGTTCTTCTTCAGCCTGGGCTGTCAGGTGATGACACTGGTCAGCAGCCCGATTACCTGGGTGACCGTCATCACCTTCATCGGGACCACCCTGGGCGTCCTCTGTGTCCTGGCGATCAACGCCGCCAAGTCGGTCAACGGCTGGCTGGGGATCCTCTCGGCGATCTGCTTCATCATCGCCGGCTTGAACGCCAAGAACTACCTCAGTATCGGTGAACAGTTGGCCTACGTGATCACCCTCGACGTCCCAGTCCTCCTGTCGGCCAACTGGAACGTCAACATGGCGTCCAAGATCCGCCACTTCACCGCCAAGAGCTGGGTCGTGGCTATCGTCGCCACCATCCTGGTTTACCTGGTTTCTGGTTACCTGATCGGTCAGCTCACCGACGACCCGCGGCCATGGATCGACGCGATCAGCTTCTCCATCAGCCTGACCGCCGGGGTAATCTGTTTCCTGCGCTACAACAACCAATTCTTCTGGTGGCTGGCATCCGGGATCGCACAGCTGGTCCTCTGGTTCGTCTCCTATCGCCAAGGGTCCGCAACCCTGGCGATGGCCGTTAACTCCTCAATCTACGTGATCAACGACATCCTCGCCTTCACCGTCTCCCCATGGTACAACA
This sequence comes from Limosilactobacillus pontis DSM 8475, assembly GCF_001435345.1. GTDB lineage: Bacteria > Bacillota > Bacilli > Lactobacillales > Lactobacillaceae > Limosilactobacillus > Limosilactobacillus pontis. The sequence goes on from NZ_AZGO01000053.1 coordinate 47,577, forward strand.
AGAAGGAACGGCAGCGCCTGATCCGCGAAGAATCCGCTTACGCTCACAAGATGGGGTTGGAATAGTCATTATTAAAAACGCCGTACCGTGTTACCGGGCGGCGTTTTCGTGTATAATCATGGCGAAAAGGAGGGAGTATTGTGGCAAAAATCTTTATCGTGGAGGATAATCAGCAGATCATCCGGAACGTCACCGACGAGCTGAGTAAGTGGCAACACAGCGTGGCCACGGTTGACGATTGGCAGGACGTCACCGGCGAAATTATGGCAACCCAACCCGACCTAGTCATCTTTGACATCACCCTGCCGAGTTTCGATGGCTTCTACTGGATTCAGGACCTACGCAAGCACAGTCAGGTGCCAATCATCGTGATCTCCGCAGCTGATATTGATAGTAACGTAATGCACGCCGTCGCGGCGGGGGCGGACGACTACCTGATGAAGCCCTTCTCAATGACCGTCCTGTTGGCCAAGGTCCAGGCCCTCCTGCGGCGTAACCGCCAGGAAGGCAACGCTACCCAGGTCGATTGGGACAACAACTACTTTAATACCCTCACTAACGAGGTGCAAAACGAACGCGGCCAGGTCCAGCTGACACCAACTGAGGGTGCCCTCCTCCAGGTCCTACTCAGCCACCGCAACCAGACTGTCAGCAAGGCCACCCTACTTGAGTGGCTCTGGCAGGGTGGTAAGTACCTCAATGAGAACACCCTCAACGTCAACATCAGCCGACTGCGGGCCAAACTAGCGCCCCTCCAGCTAGATCGAGCAATCCGTACGGAGCGGGGCGTTGGCTACCGCCTGGTGACCACCGATGAATAATCACTTCAGTCACCTTTTCCTCCGGGCCGTCCTCCCGATCATCGTCGCCTACCTGCTGATGGTCGGGCTGTCCTGGCTCCTGGCCATCCTCTACCAGATTCCCCACCGCTACTGTTGGGACCTGGTTCGCTTCAGCCTACCACTCCTCCTAGCTTGGTTGGGTATCGTGGGAATCCGTAGCTGGCAACGGGTCCGCCACCTCCAGCGCCATGACGCCACGGTGTGGCCCCACAACCCGGTTGAGGATGAACTCCTGACCCAGCTTATCACGGCCCGGACGGCCAGCGACCGCCACGTTCGTGACCTCCGCCTCCACCAGCAACGCCAGCTCGACCGTCTGGACCTCTTTGCCCACGAGATCAAGAACTCCCTGACTAGCCTGCAAGCCGCCGCAGAGAACGGTCCGGACGTCGACAGCACCAGCGTCCAGGACGGGGTCCGGACGGCCAACTACTACTTAGACCTTCTCTTAAACGACGAACGCCTGGCGATGTCCACCACCGACTATAACTTTTCCTGGGTCAACCTCCAGGACCTCGTCAACGCCATCATCCGCCAGAACTCGGCCGTCTTCATCCGCCGTCAGCTGGTTCCCCAGCTGGTCAACCTCGATCGCGCCGTCCTGACCGACCCGAAGTGGCTGCGCTTCTGCATCAACCAGCTACTTTCCAACGCCATCAAGTATTCCCACTCCGGCGGTTCGATCACCATCGCCTGGCACGACCACGCCCTGATGATCAAGGATGAGGGCGTCGGGATTCCGCCTGCCGACCAACGCCGGATCTTCGAGAACGGTTTTACCGGTCACAACGGCCACCAGACTACCCAGTCGACCGGAATGGGGCTCTACCTGGTCAAGAAGGTCGCTGACAAGCTTAATTTCACTGTCCGGGTCCGTTCACGGGTTGGGGTCGGGACCAGTTGCTACCTGATCTTCCCCGCCGCTAATATCCGCTAACATTACAAGACTGTAAGGTTCTGTACGCTTCCGTAAGTAGGAATGCGGGCAGGACCTTTTTATAATTAAGGTATCAAATAAATTGAAAGGAGCAATCATCATGACACTATTACAGCTCAACCATGTCCAACGAACCTACAATGCCAACTCCACTCACCCGGTCACCGCCCTGAAGGATATTAGCTTCACCGTCGACCGCGGCAAATACGTGGCAATCATGGGGGAATCCGGGGCCGGCAAGAGCACCCTGCTCAACATCATTGCCACCCTTGAGCAGCCCACAGGCGGCCAGGCGATCCTCAACAGTCAGGACCTCGGCGCCCTGACCAAGGACGACGCCGCCCGTTACCGCCGTGAGCACCTCGGCTTCATCTTCCAGCATTTCAACCTGTTGGACAGTCTCTCCAACCGTGACAACGTCTACCTCCCCCTGGTACTGGCTAAGACCGACCCCGCCGTCATGGCGCAGCGCCTCCAACCCCTGATGAAGCGGCTGCAAATTGCACAGATCATCGACCGCTTCCCGAGCGAGATTTCCGGTGGACAGCAGCAGCGGGTGGCGATCGCCCGGGCTCTGATTGCTCAACCCGACCTCCTGCTAGCTGACGAACCGACCGGGGCCCTAGACTCCAACACCAGCGCCGAGATTCTCGACCTCTTCGACGACGTCAACGAAAACGGTCAGACCATCCTGATGGTGACCCACAGTGCCGCGGCAGCCAGCCATGCCAAGCGGACCCTCTTCATCAAGGATGGACGAATCTACCACGAGCTCTTCCGTGGCGACCTGACGATGAAGAAGTATCAGGAAGAGATCAGCGACACAATGATGACCCTCACGAATGGTGGTGAATAAAATGCTGTTCTTCAAACTCATCAACTCCAGTTTCCGCCGTAACGGCAAGGCCTACGGGCCCTACCTCCTGGCGACTAGCATGCTAGTGGCAATCAACTATATCTTCGCCGCAATCGGTGTCAACCACAGTCCCCACCGCCTGGCCAGCAGTTCGGCCACCACAGCGATGATCAACATCAGTGCCAACTTCATCCTCATGGTCACCTTTGCCTTCCTCCTCTACGTCAACCGCTTCCTCTGGCAGCAGCGCAGCAGTGAACTCGGTCTCTACAGCATGTTAGGGATGACCAGCCGCAACCTGGACATCCTGACGGTCATTGAGAAAGTCTACCTCTTCATCGGTAGCATCGTCTGTGGGCTGGTCACCGGTGTCATCTTCGAGCGGCTCGCCTTCCTTGGACTGGGCCGCCTCCTCAAGGTGCATAACCTCAAGCAGCCCTGGATCGAGCCGGCCGTTCTGGGGAAGACGATCCTCTACATGGGCGGCTTCTTCGTCATCCTAATGGTGGTCGACCTGGTCAAATTGCACCGGCTCAACCCAAACCAGCTCTGGCACGCCACCGCCCCGGCCCCGAAGCGCCACGGTTGGCTGTTCAAACTGCTGGGGCTGCTTGGCATCGTTCTGTTAGCCGGAGCCTACTACATCACCCTGACCACCAAGCCGCAGATCTCGGCCTTCAGCAACTTCATGACCGCCGTCCTGCTCGTCGTTGCCGGGACCTACCTACTCTTCATCGCCGGGAGCGTCATCATCCTCCAGTTCCTGCAACGGCAAAAGAAGTTCTACTACCGACCACGGCACTTCATCGCTATCTCAGGGATGCTCCAGCGGATGGAACAAAACGGGGCCAGCCTGGCCACCATCTGCCTGCTCTGCTCAGCCGTCCTGGTCGCCCTCTTCAGCTCGATCACCCTCTATGCCGGGATCGGAGACACGGTCAAGCTCTACGCCCCCAAAGACGTAGTTATGATTACCAATCAACCGGTCACCCGCCGGCAACAGGGTGTGATCGAGTCCGTCGCCAAGAACCACCACGCCAAGATCACAAGCCAAACCAGCTACCAGGCCACCACGACCCAGAACGGCTACTGGCGCGGCCAGCACTTCATCAATCAAGGTTCCCTGGAGCACATGACCAACAAAACCACTAACTCGGTCATCTTCGTCAGCAGTCATGACTACCGGAAGATAACCGGCAAGCCAGCCCACCTCCGGGACAACCAGGCCCTGATCTACTCACCGGCCAAACAGCATACCGGCCAGGTCACCATCGCCGGGCATCGCTACCAGGCCAAGAACCTGTCCCAGCTCAGCTTCGCCTTCAACCCTGAGCATTCGATCTACGCCCCGGCCTTCGTGATCGTCAACCACCTGCCGGCCGGGCTGCCGAAGATGAACGTCACCGGCTTCAACTACCGTCTGAAGGGGTCGGATCGTCAGCACATTCGTTTTGAAAATGACCTCCAGGCCCACCTCCAGCTCGCTAACATGCAGTTGACTGGCCGTTACAACATTCACTACCTATTCAACAGCCTGTACGGGGGGATGGTCTTCGCCGGGATCATGATCAGCCTGGCTCTGGGGATCACGACCACGATCGTCATCTACTTCAAGCAGATCTCCGAGGGGTATGCGGACCAGTACCGGTTTAAGACGATGCAGCAGGCCGGCCTCAGCAAACGAGAGACGACCAAGAGTATCCACAGCCAGGTCCTGATGGTCTTCATGCTACCGATCGCCGGCGCCGTCATCAACCTTCTTTTCGCAATCCCAGCCATCAAGCAGATCATGACCCAGCTGAGTTTCTACAATCTTCAGCTGATGATCACGGTCGCCGTGGCGATTACTGCCGCCCTCATGGTTATCTACCTATTGATCTACGGTCTGACAACCCGGGTCTACCACCAGATCGTCGATAACATTCACTGATGCCTACACGCCCACTGACCACGGCTACCGGTCAGCGGGCGTTTTTGCGCTGGGCGGATGGATATCAATTGACTTCCGCTAGTAGGCAGGTTAGAATATCGCTAACAATAAATAAGCGTAAAGTAAAAGGAGTGGTCCCAATGTCAACAATGTCAATTTCAACGCGTCTGTGGTCCACTAGCTGCTGTTGCTAATCATTTCCTGCCATCCCCGGCCATGTCGGGGTCCTTTGGCCTGCCCATTTTCTGATTAGCAGCAGCTTTTTTTAGTGCTCAACAAATAACAACGAATTGAGGTGATAACTAATGGCCACTCCCCAGATTCGGGTTGGGGTCCTCAACCTGATGCACGATAAGGTCGACACCCAGCAACGGTTCACAGGGGTCCTCACCCACACCGACTACCAGCTGGCGCTGACCTTCTTCTACCCGCGGACCCACTACCGCGGCCGGGCGGTGCCAAACCTGGTGCAACAGATATCACAACCACTGGAGTTCGACCGGCTCGGTGAATTCGACGCCTTCATCATTACCGGCGCCCCGATTGAGCAATTGGACTTTGGTGCGGTCACCTACATCGATGAGATCCACCGACTGATCGACCGCCTGGTACAACTAGACATCCCCCAGCTCTACATCTGCTGGGGAGCAATGGCCGCCGCCAACTACCTATACGGTATCGAGAAACACTGCCTGAAGGAAAAGCTGTTTGGGGTCTTCCCCAACCACATCGTCAACCACGCTCCCCTGCTGGCCGGTCTGCCGGATGGTTTCCTGGCCCCGCACGCCCGTTACGCGGAGCTGGACCACCAGCAGATTCTCAACCATCCCGACCTGATTCTGGAGGCCACCACAATCGACGATAACATCTTCTCCTTCCGGGCCCGTCAGCACCCGCAGTCCTTCCTGTTCGCCCATTTGGAATACGGACAAGAGGCCTTGCTGAAGGAATACCGGCGCGAGAAGAACGCCTATTCTGACCGGGAGTACGCCAAGCCGCAGAACTACTTCCGTGACCCGGTCCACATGCGCGGGCCAGAATTCAAGTGGCAACCGGCCCAACACGCCTACTTTGCCAACTGGCTTCAGACGGTTGCCCATGACATGCAGAACAAGAAATTAGTAAAGGAGTAATCACTATGACTAACATTGTTAACTCAATCACCGACCTGATCGGTAACACCCCGATCGTCAAGCTAAACCGCGTCGTTCCCGAAGACGCCGCAGATGTCTATGTTAAGCTGGAATTCTTCAACCCGGCCGGATCAATCAAGGACCGGATCGCCCTGGCCATGATTGAGAAAGCCGAGCACGACGGCAAACTGACCGCCGGTGGGACCATCGTGGAGCCAACCTCCGGGAATACCGGGGTTGGCCTGGCCATGGTTGCGGCGGCTAAGGGCTACCAGCTGGTCATCACCATGCCCGAAACGATGAGTGTGGAACGGCGGAAGCTGATGCAAGGTTATGGTGCCAAGCTCATCCTTACCCCGGGGGCCGATGGAATGAAGGGAGCCATCGCCAAGGCCGAAGAGCTTGTCAAAGAGAAGGGTTACTTCATGCCAATGCAGTTTGATAACCCTGCCAACCCAGCCATCCACGAACAGACAACTGGTGCCGAGATCATCAACGCCTTCGGTAAGGACAACCTGCCGGATGCCTTCGTCGCCGGGGTCGGTACTGGTGGTACCCTGACTGGGATCGGTCACGCCCTCAAGAAGGCCAACCCGACCACCAAGGTTTACGCCCTGGAGCCAGCCGAATCACCAGTTCTCAAGGAAGGTCACGGTGGCAAGCACAAGATTCAAGGGATCAGCGCCGGCTTCGTTCCCGCCGTTCTCGATAAGGATGTTTACGACGGCATCCTTGAGATCAGCAGTGACGACGCCATCGCCATGGCCAAGGAAGTTGCCCACCGGGAAGGGATCCTGGTCGGGATCTCCGCGGGTGCCAACATCAAGGGCGCCATCGAGCTGGCCAAGAAGCTGGGCAAGGGTAAGAAGGTCATCACCGTCTCTCCAGACGGCGGCGATCGCTACCTGTCCACCGACCTGTTTAACTACTAAAACAACTATTAGAACACAAAAGGAGCAACGTCACACAGCGCTGCTCCTTTTCTTATTAGCTAGTCAAAGCTCTTCAGGGAGTCCATCACCAGCTTGATGAATCGCGACCGGTCGATGCCCAGCATGACCTCGGTGTTCACCGGCTTCCCGGTCAGCTGGTAGTAGTCACAGACCGTCTCGCCCCGAGTCAGGTCCCCCTGGGTCTCGACGTCGACGTTCATCTGGTCGGTCTCAAACATCGTCCGATCAATCAGCCAGGCAATTGTGCACGGGTCGTGTAGCGGCGCCCCCTTGAAGCCCCACTTGGGGTTCTCGTGGTACTGCTCGAAGAAACTCAGTAGCCCATAGAAAGCCTGACCTACCGGGTTGTCAATTTCCTTGATGGCCGCGATCTCGTCCTTCATGATCTGGGCCTGGTGAGTGACGTTCAGTGGTGCCATCACCAGCGGAATTCCGAAGTTCAGCACAATCTTGGCGGCTTCCGGATCCACGAAGATGTTGAACTCAACGGACGGCCGCCAGTTACCCAGGCCCATCGCCCCGCCCATGAAGACAATCTGGTCGATTTTCTCCCGGGCCAGGTCAGGGTAGACACGGAGAAAGAGGGCGGCATTGGTCATCGGCCCCGTCACCACCAGGGTCACCGGGCCGGTACTAGCCCGCAGCGTCTTGGCGATCAATTCAATTGCCGGTATGTCCTGAACAGCAAAGTCGGGGTCCGGCAGGTCCGCACCATCGAGGCCAGTCTTACCATGGACCTCCGGAGCCGTCTCCAGGGGCGTCCGGTTCCCCTGGGCCACCGGGATATCCTCACGGTGGAGGAGGGTCAACATCCGCATCGCATTGTTCAGCGTCTTGTCCGGAGTCTGGTTCCCCGCCGAGGTGGTGACCGCTAAACAGGTCGATCTTTGGTGAGGCTACCGCCATCGTCATTGCCAGGGCGTCATCGTGCCCCGGGTCACAGTCTAAGATAATCTTCTTTGCCATTCTACTCATCCTTTCCTAATTCCCTTTCTATAACCATCTTGCCTGATTATGAAAGGGGTTGCAAGCCCTTGGACCTGCTTTTAGAAAAGATTTTACCCGAAATGGCTTGACGGTTATACCCAACGTCATGACGTATCCTCAACAGTGAAAGGAGGCGACCATCATGTACACGAGTGGGCAACTCGCCAAGCACTGTCGGGTCTCAGTTCGGACGGTCCAGTACTATGATCAGCAGGGACTCCTGCACGCCCGCCGAACCGCCAGCAACCAGCGCCGCTATCAAGAGGACGACCTGCGACGACTGCAACGGATCCTGGCCTACCGTCAGCTCGGTTTCACGATTAAGGATATCCGAGAGCTACTCGACCAGCAGGATGATCAGGCACTCAGAACCGCAATTGTCCTCCAGGAGCAACGCACCCAGCAGGAGCTGCAGGCCGCCCAGGACCGGCTAGCTGGGCTCGAATACCTCCACAATCAGCTTGTCCACACAGGTAATTTCCCGGGAAATATTGCCGCTCACGTCAAGAGAAGTCACGCGCACCGTCTCACCCGTCTCCGGGTAAGGACCGCACTCGTCGGTCTGCTCGTCGACTTGCTCATCTGGGGAAGCCTGGCCTACGTCGTCTGGAATGGGGCCAGTATTGGCTGGCTCGTTGCCGGCATTCTGGCGTCGCTCATCCTGATTGGGGAGGTCGTGGTCAGCTACTACCAGCACGCCCAGTACGTCTGCCCTCACTGCCAAAAGTCCTTTATCCCGGCAGTTGGAGAATGGTTCTGGTCGAAGCACACCCCCAACACCCGCCAGCTTACCTGCCCCTTCTGCCAGCAAAAGAACTACTGCATCGAGGAATACCGGCCCCACACTGATGCCTAGTTCTTTCGTTTACGCAATCAAGACCCATCCGTGATATTCCCGGATGGGTCTTGATTGGTTTTATAGAATTGGTGACAGCAGCCGGGAGAAGTACTGCTTGAACTTCCGCCAGTTGGACTGCTGGTCGAAGTACTCCGGCGTCAACAGAGTACTCTTCTCCATGTCCTGCTCGAAGATCTTCTTCAGCTGGGCCGTCAGCTCCTCATTGTAGGCAAAGGCGTTGGCCTCGAAGTTGAGTCGGTAGCTCCGGTAATCCTGATTAGCCGAACCAACCGAGGCCAGGTTGCTACCGCTGACCATCGTCTTAGCGTGGATGAAACCATTGTTGTACTTGTAAACCTTCACCCCGTTGTTGACCAGATACTTGGCGTAGTACTCGGTAGCACGGTAGACGAAGGGGTGATCTGGCATGCACGGGATCATGATTCTTACGTCGATCCCGCTCCGGACGGCGATCACTAGGGATTCGAGGATCGGCTCCCCGGGAATCAAATATGGCGTCTGGATGTAGACGTATTTACGAGCCGAGCTGATGATCGACTCATACCCCCGCCGGATGGCAAAGTTGTCGTTATCGGGCCCCGAGGAGACGATCTGCATGGCCACATCGTCGTCCTCGTTAGTCGGCTTCTCAACCTTAAAGTCCTTGAAGGCGGCTGTCAGGTCGATCCGCGGCTTATCGGTCTTCCGGCAGGTCGTGTTCCAGTCCATGGCGAAACGAACCATCAGCATCATGGCCGCCTGGCCGATGATCCGCAGGTGGGTATCGCGCCAATAACCGAATTTCGGGGCAATCCCCAGGTACTGGTCCCCGATGTTAAAGCCACCCGTGTAGCCAATCTTCCGGTCAATCACCACAATCTTGCGGTGAAGGTGGTAATTCAAGCGCGGCGTCGTGATCCGCTTGTTAGCCTTGGAGTTGAAGGCCTGAGCCTCACCACCCAATTCCTCCAAGTGGGTGAAGAAACGGTAGGTGGTACCGTGGGACCCACTCATGTCATAGAGGACCTTGACGGTGACCCCCCGCTTTGCCGCTGCCTCCAGGGCCTTTAAGACGCGTTTCCCTAGGCCATCGGCGTAGAAGGTGTAAAACTCCACGTAGACCTGGTCCTGAGCATGATTGATATCGTCAATCATCGCATCGAAGAGCTGGTGGCCGTCCGTGAAGACCCGCACCTTGTTGTTAAAGGTGACCACCGCCCGGTCAAGACTCAAAGAGAGGCTGACCAACTGTCGGGCCCGGGCCAGCTTGCCCTGAGGAATCAGCAATTGGTGACCCCGCACCATTGTCTGCTGCTGTTCAACCAGCTGCTTGCCAAAGGCCTCCTGCTCCGTCCGGATGCTGAAGATATCGTCATTCGACAGCTTCCGCCCCACGAACAGGTAGACGATGAAGCCAACGACCGGAAAGACCGACAGAACCAGGAGCCAGGCCCAGGTCGAGGCAATATCACGCCGGGTCCGGAAGACGGTCCAGACTGCAAAACCAATGTTAATTAACCACAGGACTTCGATGATGCGACGAATAACATCCCACGTCCAAACAATATTCATGATGCCCCTCCTCAATCAAACTGCTTTCTATTATATATCAGCCGTCCACCGACAATCTACTTGGATCGTGAAAAATGCTATAATGTTCGTAATATTTTTTAAGGAGGCACCATCATGATTAATGCCCAACGGATCGCCGCGCAGTTGCAAGCGGCCAAGCTTCCCTTTCGAACCATCGACCACCCGGCCGTCTTCACCGCCGCGGAAGCCGACCGTTACGTTCAGGGTGAGAGCTTTGTGCGCACCAAGAACCTCTTTTTGACCACCAGTAAACATAACCATTACTACCTACTGCTGATTGCGGAGACCAAGCGTCTGGACACCCGCCGCTTCCGCCAGCAAGCTAATACGTCACGGATCACCTTTGCCTCACCAGATGAGCTGATGGCTAAGCTCAACCTCACCCCCGGTAGTGTCTCCACGTTTGGCCTCTTGAACAACCGTGATCATGACGTGGAGCTATTCGTCGATCGGGACGTGGCCCAGGCACCAACAATTGGTTGCCACCCCAACGACAACACCAAGACGACCGTTCTCGCCACCGCCGACCTACTTGATTTCCTGAAGCAGGCGGGCTACCCGGCTCACCCGATTGACCTCTAGCGCAGGATATCGATTAGGTTCTTGTTGGCCGCCTGGCGGGCTGGCAGGATTCCGAAGATCAGGCCGACCGCCGCGGAGGTGCCAAACGCCATCAGGAAGGCAGTCATGGTGATGTGGGCATGGATATGAATCCCGCCACCAATTGAGCTGGACAGCAACGGCGCGATTAGGTGCGCCAGCCCAGCCCCACCGAGGAAGCCGAGCAGTCCCCCAGTCACCGTTAGGGCCACCGCCTCGACCAGAAATTGCATCATGATGTTAAACGGGGTAGCGCCGACCGCCAGCCGGATCCCGATCTCCTGGGTCCGTTCCGACACCGAAATATACATCATGTTCATCACCCCGATTCCCGCGATGAAAAGGGAAATGGCAGCGATGAAGCTGATGAACTTGGTGATGATACTCATCTGGGAGGAGAACTGCTTAAGTTCCTTCTCCATGTCCTCGTACTGGTAACTCCCCTGGTTGGCCGCCGACCCATTCTTCTTCAGGTACTTGGCAACCTGCTTGGAGATCTGACCGGCGTTGCTGCCCTGGTCAAAGGTCAGCTTGATTGTGTTCCCCGAACTAGCGGTGTCACCCTGGTAGTAGAGGTCCTTAGGGAGGAGGAAGCTAGCGCCAAACTTGTTCTGACCACCGTCCATCGAGTATTCGGCCTGGTCCTGGTACACACCGACGATTTGGTAGGTCGTCGCCCCCACGGTCACGGTGGTTCCGAGGGCATTCTGGGCTGTGCCGTACTGGTGGCGAGCCAGTGAGGACTTCATCATTGCCACGGCCTGGCCCGTCGCCATCTCGTTAGCAGTCAGGCGGTGCCCCGCCACCAGCTTGACATCGGTCGGCGCGGCCCTGAGGAGGCTGACGGTGACGTTCTTACTAACGTCACCGAGGTCAGCTCTGGTGTTGATGTTGGCGGTCTCGTGTTCAATCCGGACCCGCCTGATCTCACCACCAAACTGGTTATCGATGTTGGCCATGTCCTGCTGGTTGAAGCCACTGACCGTCGAGTTTTCGTTATCTGGCATGTAGTAAATCTCGGTCGTCTGCTGACCTTGCTTGGCATTGTTACCAAACTTGTCATACATCGTCTGGGTGATCCCGTCCCCGATACCCAGGATCGTGATCACTGCCGCAATTCCGATCATGATCCCGATAATTGTCAGAAAACTGCGCTTCTTGTTGGCCCGCAGTGAACGCAGCGCCGTTCGCAAGAGTTCACTTATCCGCATGATGCACCTCCAGACTGTCGCTGACCACCCGGCCGTCGATAATCTTGACCACCCGCTCGCACTGAGCAGCGACGTGAGGGTCGTGGGTAACCATGATAATCGTGGTCCCCTCGTCACGGTTGAGCCGCTTGAAGAGGTTCATGATCTCCTGACTGGTCTCCGTGTCTAGCGCCCCGGTCGGCTCATCCGCGATCAAGAAGTGAGGATGGCCGACAATCGCCCGGGCGATTGAGACCCGCTGTTGTTGGCCCCCAGACATGTTCTGAGGCAGCTGGTCCTCGTAACCATGCAGACCAACCTGGTCGAGCACCGCCGTCACCCGGTCACCAATCTCCCGACGCCGTTTACCAGTATAGAGGAGGGGCAGGGCGACGTTCTCCGCTACTGTCGCTTCCCGGATCAGCTTGAAGTTCTGGAAGACAAAGCCAACGTTCTGGTTCTGCAGGTGAGAAAACTGTTTGCGGGTGTAGTCGTGAATCGGATGGTCCTCGTAAAAATAGGTACCGGAGAAGTCGTCATCGAGGAAGCCGATGATATTGATCAGCGTCGACTTCCCGGAGCCCGACTCACCGATGATCGCCACAAGTTCACCCTGGTCAACCGATAAGTTGATGTCGTGGAGGACGTGAAAACGGTGGTCACCCTGGCGGTAGTACTTATTGATGTTGGTCAGCTTAATCATCTTGATCAACCTTTGCGTTGTTCTTCAACTGGTGACCGGGGTTGGTGACAATTCGGTCACCCGTATCGACCCCGTCCGTGACCACGTAGTAGCTGTTGATCGCGTGCCCGCTGACGTTAACCGCCCGGGCCCGACCATTCTCAACAACAAAGACGTGACCGTGACGGACCGCCGACTTGGGAATCCGGATCCCATCCTGGGCAATAAAGGCCCTGGCCGTCTGTCCCGCCATGAACTTGCCCGCGTTCAGGTTGGCGTTCACCTCATATTTCGTGTTATTACCGCTGTTTCTGGTCGGTACCTTAGCCAGGTAGGTCACCGGAGTCGTCTCGGTACGATTCGTAGCCAGGGCCTTCACGTGAAGGTCAGTGCCGTTGTGGAGCTTGGCGTAGTCGTACTCGGACACTTGTCCGGTAAACTGAAGACTATCGGAGTAGAGGGTCACGACTGGCGCGCCTTGCTTGGACTGATCGATCGTGACGTAGCCAGCGTAAGGAGCGGTCAGATTCTGGTTGATCCGGCCATTGGTGGTATTCAGCTTGTTTTGGGCGGCACTCACACTCGCCTGGGCATCGGCATAGGCACTCTTGGCCTCGGTGAGCTGACTTTGCAGGTCATCAGCCACCTCAGGGTCCGCCCCATTCAGCTGCTGTTGCAGATTATTGATGGTTTGTTGTTGGGACCGGACCTGCTGCTGACTCTTGGTCAGGTCGCCCTGGAGTTCGACGGCGCTGTCCTGGCTGTCCTGGTCGTGAGTTGTCAGGATCGTCTCCCCTTGCGCTACGTGATCACCGTTCTTGACGTTCAGGTTCTGGAGCTTACCTGCCGGCAGGGACAGTACCTGGGTCTGGGTCGGTTCCACCTTTCCGGTCAGGGCAAAGTCAGCCTGGCGGGTAACCCGCATGGTGTGATACTTCGGCAGGACATTCTTCTTGCCAGTCATGGCGTGAACAACCCCAACAACGATCACTACCGCAAGAACTAGGCTCCCCATTGCCATCCAACGTTGCCGTCGATTAGCCAATAGGCGGGCAAGCCGCCGTTTTTTCTTGTGCTCAGTCACCTTTATCCTCCCAATGATTGGTTTATTAAAATGTATCATGCCCACCGCCGGCAGTTCAAGGTTGCCACATACCAAACACTGGCTGGGAAATAAGCTTCTCGGCGCCCTGTACGGCTAGCCTATTGGGTTTCCCGTAACTGCATT
>NZ_AZGO01000053.1:61404-62673 GCF_001435345.1 Limosilactobacillus pontis DSM 8475
GGTTAAAATTTTATTTTAGTGCAAGGCAGTAAAGAAAGTGATAAATCCGAAGAAGATCCCCGGGAAGTTAGCAACGAACACGGCCCAATCCCGTTCACTCTTGAACCAGGCGTAAATTGACCAGAGTGTGCAGTTTAAACCGGCGACAAACGGTTGCAGTGGTGCACAGTAGGCACCATGAAGATTGTTAATGATCTGTGGAATATATGAAACGTACATGCAGACGGCAATTACACTGGCAATCACGCTCAGGACCCGGATGAATTTTGTTTCCTTCATAATTTAAGTTCCCCTTTATCTTTCTCTTCAATGCGTCAAGTTAGTTTGTAGCAGCTTTCAGGGCGAGGGCGAAGTCACCGATTGTGGCTGAACCGTTGTTCTGGGCCAGTGGCATCGTGATGTATTCGTCGACGTTGCCAACATCAACATAGTTATTCAACAGCTTCTTAAATTCGCGCCGGACCTTCTTCAAGAACTCCTCGCTGACGACCCCGCCACCGAAGATAATCTGGCCTGGCCGGAACATCAATGTGGCGTTCAGGGCAGCCTGGGCAACATAGTAGGCCATGATGTCCCAGACATGATCAGTCAGCGGAACGTCCTGTCCCTTCTTACCAGTCCGGGCCTCAAAGGTTGGCCCAGAGACCAGGCCCTCCAGACAATCACCATGGAACGGGCAGATCCCCTTAAAGTCAAGGTCATCGGGGTGGCGCTTCAGGCGAATGTGGCCCATCTCGGGGTGACCGAGTTCACCGACAAACTTCCCGTCGATGACGGCTCCAGCCCCGCAACCAGTCCCAATCGTGTAGTAGACCAGGGAGTTGATCCGCTTATTGAACAGTGTTGCAAGAACATATTCACCATAGGCTGACCCGTTGACGTCCGTGGTCCAGTAGATTGGGATATTGAAGTGCTTCTTGAACGGGCCTACAAAGTCGGTATCCGCCCAGCCCTTCTTCGGGGTGTTGGTGATGTAGCCGTACTTCGGCGAACTCTGCCGGATTTCGATCGGCCCGAACGAGGCGATCCCGATTCCAGATAGTTCATCCTTATACTGGTCGAACCAGTCAATACACTTCTGAATGGTCTCTGCCGGTGTTGTGGTCGGAATGTGGATTGAATCCTTAATTTGGTAGTTGACATCACCGACTGCACAGACGAACTTTGTCCCGCCGGCCTCGATACTTCCTAATAGCATAATCTTCGTCCTCCTTAGTTGTTCTTATCCATCTCGGCACGCAGCTGCTTGCCAATCTCCTCGTAACCAGG
>NZ_AZGO01000054.1 GCF_001435345.1 Limosilactobacillus pontis DSM 8475
AAAAAAATAAACCCATACCGGGTAGAATATGTTTAACGACCAAATCAAACAATTCGAGGTATCCGGTATGAGCTATAAACATCTTACTATAAAAGAACGTGAAATGCTTATGTTTTTACGAGCTAAGGGGTTATCTATCCGGGCTGTTGCGTTACGGCTGGGGCGAAATCCAAGCACTATTTCACGAGAATTAAAACGTTGTGTAGGTAATTATTCCCCAAGCAAAGCAGAAAATGACTATCATCAAAAGCGAAAGAATTGTCACAAGAAGCGGCTATTAGACAGCCATCCACAACTACGCCGTCAAATTGTTCATTACATCTTAGATCTGCACTGGTCACCAGAGCAGATTACCGCTCGCTTTAATAAGGAACATCAA
The DNA here is from genome assembly GCF_001435345.1 of Limosilactobacillus pontis DSM 8475. Classification (GTDB taxonomy): domain Bacteria; phylum Bacillota; class Bacilli; order Lactobacillales; family Lactobacillaceae; genus Limosilactobacillus; species Limosilactobacillus pontis. The sequence continues at coordinate 380 of NZ_AZGO01000054.1, forward strand.
TGGTGTGTTAGCTACAACACAATCTACCGTCATATCTATCAACGCAATTTAGGTGAGAAGTACTCCTCACATGGCGATACCGGTATTCAGCGCAATCTCAGACATAAACATCGGACGCGGCATTCAAAGAATACTAGACGACATCGAGAAGTACAGACGGACTACATCTCAATTCATGAGCGCCCTGGTTTTATCAACCAGCGTCAACGTATTGGTGACTGGGAAATCGATACTGTGATTGGGCGAACGGGTCATTCCATCCTTTTAACGGTTGTCGATCGGCTTAGTCGGCTTACTCTTATCAAAAAGGTTGCGCGAAAGGACTCGCAGGAGATAAATAAAGGCTTAGTTGAACTGTTAGGGGCCATTCCTAAAGAATTTGTTCATTCTATTACACCAGATCATGGGACCGAATTTCTTCATCTTGATGAAATCAGCGAAAGATTAGGTGTTACTGTCTATTGGCCCGATCCATATTCCCCTGAACAGCGTGGAACAAATGAGAATACAAATGGATTAATCCGGGAATATTTTCCCAAGCGAACAAATATTGATAATTATACAGAACAGGACGTTGAACACTGCCAAAAGCAGTTAAATCAACGTCCGCGCAAAGTGTTAAATTATGAAACCCCATATGAAGTATTTTTTGACAAACCGTTGCACTTAGTTTGACAATTC
>NZ_AZGO01000055.1:0-27487 GCF_001435345.1 Limosilactobacillus pontis DSM 8475
GCAGTCGGTGATTAACCCCTGACTTGGAGATGGGACCACCAGGAACGAGCCCCCCCCAGTTCCTTTAGGCTGACCTCCTGATGGGCCAGTCGGGTCTCCGCAATCTCACGAAGCTTATCAGGCAAGGTCTTGATCCCGACCCGGGCATCAATCAGTTTGATGTTTTCAATCTGCCGGGTCGAAGCGTTGGCAATCTTATTCATGTTGGCATTCTCGCAGTTGACCAGCCGGTTGACTGAGTTCCGCATGTCACGAACAATCCGGACATTTTCAAACTGGAGCATCGAGTTGGTGGCCCCAATTAGCGACATGAAATTGGCAATTTTCTCCGCCTCCTTCAGGTAGACGATGAAGCCGCTCCGCCGAGCTGTCGTCTGGGCATTCAGGCCAAACTTATTCATCATCTGGGCGATCATCTCATTATGTTCCTCATACAGGGAATAGATCTCCAGGTGGTAGCGCGAGGTCTCGGGGTTATTGACCGAACCCCCGGCCAGAAAAGCCCCCCGCAGGTACGACCGAACCATCCACTCATCGTCAAGCAGCTCCAGCGGCACCCGCTCCTTGATCTGCAGGTTTTGTAAGATCCCCAGGTCATCGAGAACGTGCTGGGCCGCATAGCGCAGCCGAACGATATACTGGTTATTCTTCTTGAGCTTCATCTTGCGCCGCACCACGATCTCACTCTCAACATGATAGAACTCCTTGAGCAGGGAATAGATCCGCCGAGCGATTGCCGGGTTCTCCGTCTGGATATTCAAGACCAGCTGGTGGTTGGCCAGGGCGATACTACCATTCATCCGGATCAACGCCATCAATTCCGCCTGGGCGTTCTTCTGGTGAACCTTAATGGCCGTCAATTCCTTCTTTACTTCACTCGCGTACGACACAAAATTACCTCCTAGTCATGGACCTGGTGCAGGCGGTTGATCAGTTCAGCCACCACCAAGTCGCGGTCGTGAAAGGCCCCATTGTCCTTGAGGCGCAGGAAGTTGGAACTGATCACCCGGCAGCCCTGGTCGCGTAAGCCTTGGAAGTCATGCCCAACCGGCTGAGAGATCTCGTTCCATTCCTGAAAATCAATGTAATTCTTCGGTACCGGTCGGATGTTGACCAGGACCGTATTAATAAAGTTTTTACCGAGGTGGCGGTTGAGAACCCGGACATGGTCAGCATCGGTGAAGTGGTCGGTCTCTCCCTTCTGCGTCATGATGTTGCAGATATAGACAACCTCGGCCTTACTCTCACAGACTGCCCGTCCGACCTCGTCGATCATCAGGTTAGGCAGGATGCTGGTGAACAGGCTTCCCGGACCCAGAACGATCTGGTCAGCTTCCTTGATGGCCTGGATAACCTCAGGAACCGGCTTGGCCTGGTGGCCATCACCGTCATTAGCGGGAGTGACCCAGACCCGTTTGATCTGCTTGTGGGCCGCGGTAATCTCGGATTCCCCCCGTATGGTGGTCCCATCGGTAAACTCGGCATTCAGGGTTAGGGGCTCGTTGGCCACCGGGTAGATATGGCCGTTAATCTTCATCATCGCGGATAGTTCCTGGACAGCGGTGAAGATCCCGCCCTTCATCTCCGACAAAGCCGAGATAATCAGGTTACCGATGGCGTGGCCGGCGAAGAATTGGTCACGACTGTTGAAACGGTACTGAAAGACATCCAGTTCCAATTGCGGCAGCTCGGACAGGGCCACCAGGCCGTTACGGATATCACCAGGCGGTACCACGTTAATGTAGTTGCGCAAAATCCCTGATGAACCGCCATCGTCGGCGACCGTGACCACCGCCGTGATGTCGACGTCCTTATCGCGTAACCCGCGTAGGACAACCGGCAGGCCGGTCCCACCGCCGATCACCACAATCTTTGGTTTACGAAACATAAACTCCGCCTTCCTTCCTATTGGGCCTTGTCGACATCACGGTGGTAGAGGTTAACCTGATAACCGCTGTTTCGAAGGTCGTCAGCCAATCGATTGGCGATCGTGACTGACCGGTGTTGTCCCCCGGTGCATCCGATGGCAATCGTCAGGCTACTCTTACCCTCATGGATGTAGCCAGGTAGGGCACCCTTGATCAGCGCGGACAGGTGCCGGTAGAACTGCTGGGCCTCAGCACTCTTCATGACATACTCCTGAACCGCCTGGTCGTTTCCCGTCTGGTGCTTCAGTTCCGGAATATAGAAGGGGTTCGGCAGGAAGCGCACGTCCATGACAATGTCGGCGTCCAACGGTAGGCCGTATTTGAAGCCGAAAGACATCACCTCAACGTAGAAGTTACTGCCCTCACCGTGACCGAAAAGTTTGTTGATCCGCAGCTTCAGGTTCCGTGGGGTCAGGTTAGTCGTGTCAATGATCACATTGGCCCGGCTCTTCAGCTCGGTCAAAAGCTTCCGTTCCAGTTCAACCCCATCTAAGAGCCGGCCCTGGGGTGCCAACGGGTGAGCCCGCCGTGTCTCCTTGTAGCGGGAAACCAGGGTAACGTTATCCGCATCCAAAAACAGTAACCGTACCGCTAAGTCATCATGCTGGCGGAGCTTCTCCAGGCTTGGTAGGACCTTGCTGTGAAAGCCACGCGAACGCAGGTCCATCACCATGGCAATCTTGTCGAACTCCCCGGAATTTTTGATCACATCGACAAACTTCTCCGCCAGACTCGGCAGCATATTATCAATCACAAAGTAGCCGAGGTCCTCGAAGCTATGAACCGCCACCGTCTTTCCAGCGCCGCTCATCCCCGTGATGATTACTACCTGCATCTTTTCAGCCATTTATTTTTCCTCTCTTCTTTCAGGACTACCCAAGTATTGTACCACATCGAGCCGGGCGTGTCGTTAAATTACCCGGCTAAGCCCGTAGGTTATTATGGTGGAGATTTCCCCAGGTGATCGGGTCGACGTAAGGTTCCACATTGGCCAGTTTTAGGTCCTCATCGCCAAAGCATTTGATGTTGTGGGCTTGGAGAAGGGCCGCGGTCACCCCCATCCCCGGGATCCGATGGCCGGTAAAGTGACCATCATAGACCAGCTTGGTCCCGCAGGCCGGACTCTTCTGCTTCAAAAAGGAGACCGTCACCCCGTGGTCCTGGGCAATTTTCAGGACCATCCGGGCCCCCGCCAGGTATTCCTTAGTCACATCCTGACCGGCCCGGTTCACCACCACGGCTTGACCAGCCAGCACATCATCCCCAGTACCACCCTGAATCTCCGCTGGCAGCCGGGGTGTCCTAAAGCCGCCCATAATCTCCGGACAGACCGTGATCGCCTGCCCCATCGCTACCAGCTTCACCGCCAGGTCGTTGCGAGCGTTGCCACCATCGTAGCGGACGTTGAAGCCGGCCAGACAGGCACTAATTAGTATCATCGTCCTCATCTCCTTAAGTCAAGGATACATCAAAAGGGGGCTCCACCAACGCGGAACTCCCTTTTTGTTTATCTCTTCTTACGCTGCTTGGCCACGTGGGCTGTCATCAGCTCGCGGTCACGATCCAACATCTGCTTGAGGTACCTGCCGGTGTAGCTGCCCTTGACCTGGGCAACCTCCTCTGGCGTCCCGGTAGCCACAACCTGGCCACCGCCCTCACCGCCTTCTGGACCGAGGTCGATCAGCCAGTCCGCCGACTTAACTACGTCGAGTTCGTGCTCGATCACCAAGACAGTGTTGCCAGCGTCAACTAACCGTTGCAGGACGCCGAGCAGGCGCTTGATGTCGTCCATGTGGAGTCCGGTCGTCGGCTCGTCCAGGATGTAGAAGCTCTTGCCGTGGGACTGGCGGTGCAGCTCGGCCGCTAGCTTCATCCGCTGGGCCTCCCCACCGGACAGGGTGGTGGCCGGCTGGCCGAGGTGGACGTAGCCCAGGCCGACGTCCTCGATCGTCTGGAGCTTGCGCCGGATCTTCGGAATGGCACTGAAGAAGTCCAGGGCCTCGGAAACCGTCATGTTCAGTACCTCGGCGATGTTCTTCCCCTTGTATTCGACTTCCAGGGTCTCAGAGTTATACCGGGTCCCGTGGCAGACCTCACAGGGAACGTAAACGTCGGGCAGGAAGTTCATCTCGATCTTGATGATTCCATCCCCGTGGCAGGCCTCACAACGGCCGCCCTTAACGTTAAAACTGAACCGCCCCTTGGTGTATCCCCGTACCTTGGCCTGGTTAGTCTGGGCGAAGAGCTCGCGGATGTCGTCGAAGACCCCGGTGTAGGTGGCCGGGTTACTCCGCGGCGTCCGGCCGATCGGAGACTGGTCAATGTTGATGACCTTCTCGATGTTCTTGATCCCCGAGATCGACTTGTACTTGCCGGGCTTGGCCGAATTGTGGTTTAGCTTCTGGGCCAGGACCCGCTTCAGGATCAGGTTAACCAGAGTCGACTTGCCGGAACCGGAGACCCCGGTGACACAGATGAACTTGCCAAGCGGGAAGTCGACGTTGATGTCCTTGAGGTTGTTGGCCGCGGCGCCCTTGAGGACAATGTGCTTGCCATTACCGGCCCGGCGCTCGGTCGGTACCTCGATCAGCTTTTTACCGGACAGGTACTGCCCGGTCAGTGACTTGCGGGATCGCATGACCTGCTTCGGCGTCCCGGCGGCCATCACCTGACCACCGTTCTCGCCGGCACCGGGACCGATGTCAATGATGTAGTCGGCCGCCCGCATCGTGTCCTCGTCGTGCTCAACCACGATCAGGGTGTTGCCAAGGTCGCGCATCGCCTTGAGTGAGGAGATCAGCCGGTCATTATCACGCTGGTGCAAACCAATTGACGGTTCGTCCAGGACGTACATCACGCCAGAGAGGTTGGAACCAATCTGGGTGGCCAGCCGGATCCGCTGGGCCTCCCCACCGGAGAGGGTCCGGGCCGACCGACTGAGGGTCAGGTAGTCGACCCCGACGTTTTGCATGAAGGTCAGCCGGTCCAGGATCTCCTTTAGGATTGGCTTGGCGATCTGCTCATTCTGTTCGGATAGCTTAACACCCTTAAAGAAGTCGATTGCCTTGCTGATCGGCAGGTCGGAAACCTCACCGATGTTTTGACCGTCGATCTTCACCGCCAGGGCCCGCTCGTTCAGCCGGTAACCATGACAGGCCGGACATGGCAGCTCAGTCATGTACTTGCGCATCTGTTCACGGGTGAAGTCAGAGTTGGTCTCCTTGTAACGCCGGCTGATGTTGTTGATGACCCCCTCAAACGGCACGTCGACGTCCCGAATGCCACCGAAGTCATTCTCGTAATGGAAGTGGAACTTCTGGTCACCATTGCCGTAGAGGACCATCTTCTGCTGCTTCTTAGGCAACTTATTGAATGGGGTATCCATGTCGATGCCGACCGCCGTACAGAATTGCTCCAACAGCTGCGGGTAGTACTGGGAGGAAATCGGGTTCCACGGTACCATTGCTCCCTCGCTCAGGGTCTTGGTCCGGTCAGGGACAACCAGGTCGACGTCCACCTCAAGCTTGGACCCCAGGCCCTCACAGACCGGGCAGGCACCGATTGGGGCGTTGAAGGAAAAGAGTCGCGGTTCCAGCTCCCCCACCGTGAAGCCACAGATCGGGCAGGCATACTTCTCGGAGAACGGAATCGACTCACCGCCGATGACGTCGGCAATCGCGTAGCCGTCGCTCAGGCGGAGGGCCGCCTCGAAGGAGTCAAAGAGCCGGGACCGAATGCCGTCCTTGACGATGATCCGGTCGATCACCACGTTGACCGTGTGCTTCTTGTTCTTATCGAGGGCCGGAACCTCGTCTAAGTCATAGGTCTCATCATCGACCTGGACCCGGACGAAGCCCTCACGCTTGATCTTGTCGAAGACCTTCTTCTGGGTGCCCTTCTTGTCACGGACAATCGGCGCCAGGATCTGGAGACGGGTCCGCTCAGGCAATTGTAGAATCCGGTCCACCATCTGGTCTGGAGACTGGCTAGTGATCGGATTGTGGTCATTCGGACAGATCGGCGTCCCGGCACGGGCCCAGAGCAGGCGGAGGAAGTCATTGATCTCGGTGACCGTGCCAACTGTCGACCGCGGGTTGTGTGAGGTCGTCTTTTGGTCAATCGAAATGGCCGGGGAAAGGCCGTCAATCGAATCGACATCTGGCTTATCCATCTGGCCCAGGAACTGCCGTGCATAGGCGGACAGGCTCTCCACGTAGCGCCGCTGCCCCTCCGCGTACAGGGTGTCAAAGGCCAGGGAACTCTTTCCCGACCCCGACAGACCGGTGATCACCACCAGTTTGTTTTTGGGAATCGTCACATCAATGTTCTTCAGGTTATGGGCACGGGCCCCATGAATCACAATCTTATCGGTTGCCATTGCTTATCCCCCTCATTACTTATTCTTCTTGCCCGTCATCTGGGCCTTCAGCTCCATGACGGTATCACGCAGCGTGGCGGCCTGCTCGAAGTCCAACCGCTTGGCCGCGGACTGCATCTGTTCCGTCAATTCGGCCACCATCTTCTCCTGGTCGGCCCGCTTCAGCTTGGCAAAGTCCTTAGTCGTAAACTCAGTGCTGTCTTCGGTCTCACCGGTATCCTCGCTCGGCTTCGTGGCTGAGATCACATCCTGGATTGGCTTAATGATCGTCTTCGGTGTGATGTGGTGCTCCTCGTTGTACTTCTCCTGAATTGCCCGCCGCCGCTTGGTCTCGTCGATCGCCTTCTGCATCGACTCAGTGACCGTGTCGGCGTACATGATGACCGCCCCGTGTTCGTTCCGGGCGGCCCGGCCGATCGTTTGAATCAGCGACCGTTCGTTTCTCAAGAAGCCTTCCTTATCGGCATCGAGGATCGCGACCAGGGAAACCTCAGGCACGTCAAGGCCCTCCCGGAGCAGGTTGATCCCGACCAGGACGTCAAACTTGCCTAGTCGTAGGTCCCGGATGATCTGGGTCCGCTCCAGGGTCTTGATGTCACTGTGGAGGTACTTGACCTTCAGGCCGAGGTCCTTCAGGTAGTCGGTCAGGTCCTCCGACATCTTCTTGGTCAGGGTGGTGACGAAGACCCGCTCGTTACGCTCAATCCGCTTGTTGATCTCGCCGACCAGGTCATCAATCTGGCCCATTACCGGCCGGACTTCAATTGTCGGATCCAGCAGGCCGGTTGGCCGAATGATCTGTTGAACGACGTGGTTAGTCTGGTTTTCCTCATAGGGACCCGGGGTTGCCGACATGTAGACGACCTGGTTGACGTGCTTTTCAAACTCCGCCAGCTTCAGGGGCCGGTTATCTAGGGCACTTGGCAGGCGGAAACCATAGTTGATCAGCATCTGCTTACGGGCCCGGTCCCCGTTATACATCCCCCGCACCTGGGGCATCGTCTGGTGAGACTCGTCGACCACCATCAGGAAGTCCTTGGGGAAGAAGTCGAGCAGGGTGTACGGCGGCTCGCCGGGTTTGCGCCGGTCCATGTAGCGGGAATAGTTCTCAATCCCGTTGACGTAACCGACCTCCCGCATCATCTCGATATCGTAGCTGGTCCGCTGCTGAATCCGCTCGGCCTCCAGAAGCTTCCCCTGGTCCGTGAACTTCTTGACCTGCGTCTTCATATCGGCTTCGATCTCGGGCAGGGCCAGGTCCATGATGTCCTCGTTGGTCATGAAGTGGGTCGCCGGGAAGATCGAGACCTCCTCGCGGTCACCCTTGACCTCACCAGTCAAGGCATCAACCTCTCGAATTCGATCAATCTCGTCACCAAAGAACTCGATCCGCAGGGCGGTCTCCCCGTGCGATGCCGGGAAGATCTCCACCACGTCGCCGTGAACCCGAAAACGCCCCCGTTGGAAATCAATGTCGTTGCGGTCGTACTGGATCTTGACCAGGTCATTTAAGATGGTGTCGCGCTCGATCTCCTGGCCGACGTGCAGGGAGAGGACGCTGTTCTGGTACTCGTTGGGGTTACCAAGGCCGAAGATGCTGGAGACCGAGGCGACCACGATCACGTCGTTACGCTCCAGCAGGGCCGTCGTGGCAGCGTTCCGGAGCTTATCGATCTCGTCGTTGATCGAGGCGTCCTTCTCAATGTAGGTGTCACTGGATGGCACATAGGCTTCCGGCTGGTAGTAGTCATAGTAGGAGACAAAGTATTCCACCGCATTGTTGGGGAAAAACTTCTTCATCTCCCCGTAGAGCTGTCCCGCCAGGGTCTTGTTATGGGAGAGAATCAACGTCGGTTTATTCACGTTGGCAATCACGTTGGAGATCGTGAAGGTCTTCCCGGTCCCCGTCGCCCCCAAGAGGATCTGGGCCTTCTCACCCTGCTCAATCCCCTTGGTCAGCTCGGCGATCGCCTCGGGCTGATCCCCGGTCGGCTGGTAGTCCGAGACCAGGTCAAACTTCTTATCAGGCTGTCGATAAATCACTACTACATACCTCCCAATTAGCCGTTTACGTAGAAAAAGAGAAAGGTCACCCTTTCCCTTTATTTAACTATTAATCAGTTTATCACCCAAACATTTATTCGTCTATTGATATGGACCGACAACAAAAAGCCGAGAAGGAGGGCTTCTCGACTTTTTGTTCATTATTTAGGAATGCCGCTTCCGCAGGCCGAACAGGGTCAGACTTCCGGTGAACACGCCCAGGATAATGCTGAGCAAGGAACTGCTGTTACCGGTTTGTGGCAAGGCAACTTGCCCCCAACTGCTTGCTGGCTTGGCAACGGCTACTGCTTGGTCAGTTTGGACGGTGGCTGTCTGGGTTGCAAACCGAACGGCAGTTGGCTTTACACCAGTCATCTTTACTGTTGATTTCACACTGGACTGGCTGCTAGCCGGTGCGGAAGGGTGAGCAACGTTGGTTGAGGACGGTACCGTTGGCTGTTTAAGCGTGGCCCCATCTAATCGCATCGAAACACGTGGTGGGATAGCTGTCGGTTCCTCTGAGGGTTGACGACTGAACCGGTGTCGTCGGCTGGGCCGGATCAGTAGGTTGATGAACCAGGCTTGACGGCGTCACGCTGGCGCCTGGCGTACTGCTGGGCCCTGGTTGCGAACTAGAATCCGGCGTACTGCCGGAGCTTGGCGTATCCGAGTACCCAGGAATTTCAGGATATGCCCCAGGCCACCATGGCCAGTCGGTATTTGGTATACTGGTGGAATTCGAACCAGAATCTGGGTTTGGCGTGGTAGGAGCAGTAGGCTTTGCCGTCTTATCAGTATCTGGCTTTGGAGTTTCGGACTTACCAGGCGTCTTGCCTGTGTCTGACTTTGGCGTCTCTGACTTATCTGGCGTCTTACCAGTGTTTGACTTTGGCGCCTCTGACTTATTTAGCGTCTTGTCAGTATCTGACTTTGGAGTTTCGGACTTACCAGCGTCTGACTTGGTAGGAGTAACGGTCTTTGGTTGGCCGCCTCGTAAGTCCCATCGGTGACTCTCCCCACCATAAAAATCAACGGTTTGCGCGATCAGATTACCATCTGCATTAACGCCAGCCCGTAATGTTCCCTGTGGGTTAAGAACACTCCCCATCAGGTGACAACCATTCAGAGTGAGGTTAACTGACTGATCCCCAAAGTTCCATAAGAGGTGATTGGGATACCCATGGCTTTCATTAGCACCGATACTACCGTTGTCATCATATACCAGCTTGGTCTGTGTGTTAAAGTTCAACTGTGACGGTGTATTTTTCACATTGAGGATCACTACCGGGCCATTAGATTGGCGGCTCAACCCCTTGACGGTGATCGGTTAAGGAGCCTCCATAATATCAACCGGAACACCCACAAAGGTAACGTTGTCGTCAATACCACTAACGTCGATTGATCGGTTGTTCATGTCCTTGAGGTCCACCTTAACCCCTGCTGTTTGCTGATGGCTGGCATAGGTTGCTGCCAAGTTGGTCAACTTGACGAATTCAGCATCAAAGTCAATGAAGTTACCGATGTGCTGAACATTGTTTGCCTTGAGGTGATCCAGCCGGGTTCCATTGACAAATACCTGGCCATTCTTAATTTCTAGACTCTCGTATGCTTTATCGCCAAAGATTGCCTTGTTATTACCAGTGCGGAACGCTTTGGGGCCTAGGTTGTCGAGGGAGTCAATATAGTAAATGTCCTCTTCACCACAATTAGATGACTGGCCCCGCGTCCCAAACTCAGGACCGGAGATAAGGTGCGCGGTTGCGATGTTCCCGTTAACATCCGCACTGATCTTGACTTCCTTAGCAAAGATGTGGAAGTTCTCTGCCCGTGACAAGAGGTCATTATCCACTTGTGGCAGCTTAGCCTTAGGTGTAGCGCTCTCCGGAGTTACCGTCTTCTTCGTTGACGCGACAGGTAATGCTGCCGCCGCGCCTTCCTTAGCGGCTCTCTTAACATCTGATACCACATTTGATGCCGCACTTTCTTGGCTTGCTACCTCTGATTTTACAGCACCCGGAGTTTCTGATGCAGCTACACTACTAGCTGCTGCCGGTTGACTGGCTGGTGCCGCGGTCTGCATAATGTCCACCGCCCCTTTTGTCACAGCGGGTTGGTTATGATCGGCACTGGCCACACTAGCCATGCCCAGCGTAAAAGTAGCAATCGCTACTGTCAGCCATAGTTTTCCCGCTTTATATAGCTTATAGTGTTCAGATTTTTCGCGCTTACTCAAGCTTAATCTCCTCTGTATTTTATTAATGAGGCTGATATATCATTGATTTAAAAATAAAAAAGACAACTGTCCTATGTTGTCCCCACAACTACCAAGTTGTCTTAGAAAGGATATACTCTTCATGAACTATGATATCAACTTTTGACTGGAATCAAGGATCCTTATTTAAAACCTGGCAAACCTTTCGCCCTACTCTAAAAAGGCCCGCTGGTCAGTTAGGATTGTCGTTGTCGATCTATTTTAACTTTACCGTAACCTTATCCATGACTTGTTTCCCAAAGCGGCTATCGTAGCTAATCATTTCCACGTTGTCGTCCAGGCGTATCGGGCACTTCAAAGTACCCGACTTAAGGTAATGAAAGAATATGGGCCCAATACGCATGAATACCGTGCCCTAAAACATTACTGGAAGCTATTAATGGCCAAGGAAAGCCAATTAGATTATCTACACTACTATTCCCGACGTAACTTTCGCTATGCCTGGTTATCCAACCAAGAAGTCGTTAACCGATTACTTAGCTTCTCTCCAGATTTAAGAGCCGCTTACGAGTATTATCAAGATCTGATCACCGCAATTGATCAACGTAGTCAGGCATTATTAGACCGGCTAATTAAACAACGGGACTTACCAATTACCTTGAAACGAGTTAAACGAACGCTCCGTAAACATCGCCAAGAGATTATCGCCAGTTTCTACACTCGGCTAACTAATGGGCCAATTGAAGGTACTAATAATAAAATCAAAGTGATCAAGCGGACGGCCAACTTTTTCCATTTCCGGACTCGAATTCTCGTTTCATTGAAAAACACTAATCTCATGATTCGTGAAATACCAAAAAAGAACTAGACCAATTACCAAAGTGGCTTAGTCTAAGTTCTCAAAAATCTCTTCATCCTTACCGATTGACAAAGAGCCATTTAAATCACCGTTAATTGACAAAAGGCGGTACTAGCCGCAAATTATCGCGTCTAGTACCGCCTTACTTAATTTCAGAATTTATTCTTCGGCAAATGTCTGCAAAGCCTTCTCAAAGTCAGCTAACTTAGCATTGGCCTTGTCAAGGGAGTCCGCACTGGTACCGATATAGAACTTCAGCTTTGGTTCCGTCCCGGATGGCCGAATGGCGATCCAGGTCTCATCATCCAAGACGTAGCGCAGTACGTTGGACTCTGGGATTCCCAGCTCACTGACCGTACCATCGGCCGTCGTCTTGGTGCCCTTGGCGAAGTCTTCGGTGACCATGACCTTGTGACCAGCGAAGTCTTGTGGCGCCTCCTCACGGAACTTCTTCATCAGGCCCTGGATCTTGGCCGGACCGTCAACCCCGGCGTAGGTGTTGGCGATCGTCTTTTCACGGAAGTAACCGTACTTCTTGAAGAGTTCCTGCAGACCGTCATACAGGGTCATGTTCCGGCTCCGGTAGTAGGCAGCCACCTCGGCCAACAGGGTCAGGGATTGGATGGCATCCTTGTCCCGGACGAATGGCTTAACCAGGTAGCCATAGCTTTCTTCAAAGCCAAACATGAAGGTATGGTCAGCCTTGCCAGTCTCGTACTGGTGAATCTGGTCGGCGATCCACTTAAAACCGGTCAGGACGTTGATCATTGATACCCCGTAGCTCTCGGCAATCTTCGTCGCAAAGTTGGTGGAAACGATCGACTTAACTGCTGCAGCGTTCTTCGGCAGGGTACCGGCCTGCTTGTGGGCCTCCAGGATGTAATGGAGCATGATCGAGGCAATCTGGTTCCCGGTCAGCAATTGGTATTCGCCATCCGGTTGGCGAACCGCGCAGCCCAGCCGGTCGGCATCGGGGTCGGTGGCGATCAGGACGTCGGCGTCGATCTGCTTACCGAGCTTGATGGACCGCACAAAGGCCTCCGGGAACTCTGGGTTCGGGTGCTTCAGACCTGGGAAGTCGCCGTTTGGTTGGGCCTCGGTTGGTTCGATCGTGAAGTTGGTAAAGCCAGCTTGACGCAGGGCCCGTTCACCCAGCATCCGGCCCGTCCCGCAGAGTGGCGTGAAGACAAACTTCATGTCCTTACCGTATTTCTTGGCCAGTTCAGGGTTGACCGTGACTTCCTTGGCGTGTTGGAGGTAAGCGTGGTCAACGTCTTCGCCCATCACCGTCTCCAGGCCGCTGTTAAGCATTTCCTGTTCGTCAGCCAGCTTGATGTCGAAGATGTCGGTAATCTTGCGGATGTAGCCAGTCATCATGTCGGATTCCTTCGGTGGCATCTGGCCACCGTCTTCACCGTAGATCTTGTAACCGTTGTATTCATTTGGGTTGTGACTGGCCGTGATCATAATCCCGGCGTAGGTATGGTTGTCACGAACGGCAAAGGACAGCTCTGGGGTTGGCCGTACATTGTCGTAAATGTAGACCTTGATGCCGTGGGCACCCAGGACCCGAGCCGAATCATGGGCAAAGCGGTAGGAGTGGTGACGGGAGTCGTAGCCGATGGCAACCCCACGCTTCTTAACGTCGTCCCCCAGGGAGTCCATCAGGGTTGCTAACCCTTCGGTGGCTTGGCGAACGGTGTAGATGTTCATCCGGTTGATCCCCGGGCCCATCAGGCCACGCATCCCCGCCGTTCCAAATGACAGGGGACCGTAGAAGGCATCCTCGATCTCCTTGTCATCGCTCATGGCGTCTAGTTCTTGCTTCAACAGCGGATCGAGGTCCGTTTGTTTTTTCCAAACTTGGTAGGTATCTTTCCAGCTCACAGTGAAGTCTCCTTTACTATTTTCTCTGCTGTCTAGTATACCGCAGATTACTTTTGTTGGGAAAGTTTACTGATTGTTTTACTAAACTTTTACCTGGTACTGATTAGGTCGGCGGTTTCCCGGTCGGAGAGGCCAAACGTCTGCTGGATCTTTTGCGCAATCTCGGCGTCGGGAACGTCCATCAGTTTGAGCATGGTGACCGTCTTCTTAATTGTCATGGTCTGACCCTCCATACGACCCTCCGCACGGATGTCCTCATCATGAAACATCATGTGAGTTTTGTTATCCATATACTCCTTCCTCCATTCCGTATCTTTACTCAGGACATTGATGTAGTCCCTCAATTCGTCAACATAGTGATCATCCTTTACATTCTTATTATCTACGTATTCAAGGAAGTTGCACAAGTCCTGGTCAACATCATTTACTGTTCCTTTAGTATTAAGGAAGATCGCCGTACGTCCATCCCCCATCGCCAGCGCCTTGTCCTGGCTGCAGTAGTTCCTAAACTCGTACTTATGCAAGCCCTTGTCATAGGGATCGAAGGGACATATGAAGATCACGTAGGACTGCCGCAGTTTAGCGTACGGTTGCCCGTGTCGCAACATGTCACCATCGATCCGGCCCTGATAATAACGCACCCGCTGCGGTAGCCCCCGGGTATGGCGGACCTGCATGTCGATCTCGTACACTACGCCATCCTGGTCCTTGGTGTAGACATCGAAACGGACACCACGACTGATGGTGTTCTCCTGCACGGCCTTCTGGAGTGTGGGAAACTCGATCCGCTCAATCCGCAGTTCTGGCAGAATAATCTGAATCAGATGCTGGCAGAGGTGCTTATTGCTCATTACGCTGCCGAAGACAAAGTCCTCCTGAATACTGATCTCTTCCATGGTAGTTCCTCCTAGTATCTAGTTACTCTATTAGATACGAGAAAACACCAAAAAAGCACCAACCAATCCTGGCCGGTGCTGATCGTTACTTCATGGCGTTGATGTATTGGTAAACCTGCTGCCCGGCAATGGCGCCATCGCCAACCGCTGTGGCAATTTGACGCAGCGGGGTCTCACGAACATCCCCGATGGCAAAGATGCCCGGCACGCTGGTTTTCATCTGGGTATCAGTCTTGACCCAGCCCTGGTCATCGAGGATCCCCAGGTCCTTAAATGCAGCGGTCATCGGCAGACTGCCGACATAGATAAAGATACCGTCCGCAGCCAGCTCACCGTCCTTACCAGTGACATTGTTATGGGTCTTGACCCCGGTCACCTTAACCTGATCACCGACGATATCAGTAACACTGGTATTGAAGACGAATTCCATCTTATCATTCTTGCGAGCCTCATCTTGCAGCAACGGTTGGGCGCGCAGGTGGT
This sequence comes from Limosilactobacillus pontis DSM 8475, assembly GCF_001435345.1. GTDB lineage: Bacteria > Bacillota > Bacilli > Lactobacillales > Lactobacillaceae > Limosilactobacillus > Limosilactobacillus pontis. The sequence continues at coordinate 14,687 of NZ_AZGO01000055.1, forward strand.
CACCACGAACGAGGACCGTCACCTTGGCAGCCAGCTGGGTCAGGTACATCCCCTCCTCAACTGCGGAGTCACCGCCGCCAACTACAACCAGGTCACGACCCTTGAAGAAGGCCCCGTCGCAGACTGCACAGTAGGAAACACCCTTACCACTGAACTCCTCCTCACCAGGAACGTCGAGGTGCCGCTGGGTTGATCCGGTGGCGATCACGACCGCCTTGGCGACGAAGGTTTCACCCATGTCGGTGGTGATTTCCTTGGTCGTCCCCTTGTCAACCAGCTTGGTAACTGTTCCGTAAGCGTACTCGGCACCGAATTGGGTGGCTCCGTCGTACATCTGCTTGGCCAGTTCAGGTCCCTGAACACTCTTAAAGCCAGTATAATTCTCAATTGAAGCCGTGTTATTCAGGTTACCACCATAGATTCCCCGATCCAACATCACCACGGACAGGTTGGCCCGGGAAGCATACATGGCCGTCGTCATCCCACCAGGACCGGCCCCGATCACAACCACGTCATAGTTCTTTGTCTCTGCCATCTGTTTTTCCTCCCGTCATTAATTCTTAAACTCATCATACCGATGATCGTTAATTTTGTCTATCATTATGCTTACTTATAATAAGTAAAAGTCCGCTGCCAAATCGACAGCGGACTTTTATTTTGATAAATTACTTCTTACTGCCCTTCTTATCTTCGGCAGTCAGCTTAGCACCAAGTTCTTTGATGTATTCACGTAATTCATCCTTAACTTGTGGGTGCTGCAGACCATATTCGATGTTGGTCTTAACCCAACCAAACTTGTTACCAACGTCGTAACGGTCGCCCTTGTATTCACGCGCAAATACCCGTTGCGTCTGGTTCAAGGTGTCAATGGCGTCGGTCAGCTGGATTTCATTGCCCTTCCCCGGCTTCGTCTTGGCCAGAACATCAAAGATTTCTGGAGTGAAGACGTAGCGGCCGATGATGGCCAGGTCACTTGGCGCATCCTTCGGGGCCGGCTTTTCGACGAAGCTCGTCACGTTGTAGAGGCCTGGTGTAACCTCCTTGCTTGGGTTGATAACCCCGTACTTGGCAGTATCTTCGTGTGGAACCCGCATTACAGCCAGCGTGGAAGCACCGGTCTGCTGGTAGCTCTCGATCAGTTGCTTAGTCAGCGGTTGACCATTGTTGTTGATGTTGTTTAAGTCATCACCGAGCATAACCACGAATGGTTCGTCCCCGATGAAGTCCCGTGCCGTCAAGACAGCGTCCCCGAGGCCACGTGGGTGGGATTGGCGGATGAAGTAGATGTTGATGTCAGTGGTATCCTCCACCAGCTTCAGCATTTCGTCCTTATGCTTGGAACGCAGGTTGTCTTCCAATTCAGGGTTGGAGTCGAAGTGGTCTTCGATGGAACGCTTGTTCTTCCCATCGACCACGACGATGTCTTCGATTCCCGACTTCCGCGCTTCCTCAACGATAAACTGGATCGTTGGCTTATCTACAATTGGCAGCATTTCCTTAGCTAATGCCTTCGTGGCAGGGAGAAAACGGGTCCCTAAGCCGGCAGCTGGAATGATTGCCTTTCTAACACGTTTCATAACTACAAAATCCTTTCCATAACTTCAATTTCTCTCAAAGTTACCCGATTATATTTTACCATACTTATTCCATTTCGGAAGTCAGATCTCGGCTCATCAGTTGAGAAATCGCGGTCTTGATATCCTCACCCTCGTACAGGACCCGGTAAAGGGCATCGGTGATTGGCATCGGGACCTGGCGCTTCTTGCTGAGCTCGTAAGCAGCCTTGGTGGTGTAGACCCCTTCGATCACCATCCCCATGTTGTTGATGACGTCATCGAGCTGCTGACCCTGACCGAGCTGGTAACCGGCCCGCCAATTCCGCGAGTTCTTACTCGTCGCCGTGACGACCAGGTCCCCAACTCCAGACAGGCCAATGAAGGTCATCGGGTTAGCACCAAAGGCCACGCCTAGCCGCCGGATCTCGGCCAGACCCCGGGTGATCAAGGCCGCCCGGGCATTGTCATGGTAGCCCAGTCCCTGAAGGGCACCAGCCCCGATGGCAATGATGTTCTTCAGGGCGGCACCAAACTCGGCACCAATCACGTCGTCGTTGGTGTAGACCCGGAAGTAGGAATTACTGAAGAGTTTCTGAACCTTCTCGGCGTCTGCCAGGTTGGCGCAGGCGGCCGTAACCGCAGTCATATCCTTGATGGCCACGGACTCGGCATGGCTCGGCCCGGAAAGCACCACGATATCGCGCCGGTACTTGGGATCAATTTCCTCCTTGAGCATCTCAGACGGCCGCTTGTAGGTATTCTGTTCCAGCCCCTTGGTCGCATGCACAATCAGGGATTGCTGGTCGAGTTCGGCCAGGACGGCATTGAGCTTACGGGCCACCTGACGGATCCCTTTGGTTGGAATTACAATCAAAATAACGTCGGCCCCCTTCACCGCGGCCTTCATATCGGTCGTGGCGTGGAGCTTACTAGAATAGGTGAAGTTCTTCATGTAGGCTGGGTTGACGTGTTCCTGGTTTAAGCAGTCAACTTGTTCCTGGTCTCGTGACCATAACTCAACCGTGTGGCCATTCTCAACCAACAGGTTAGCCAAGACACTGCCCCAAGAACCGGCACCCAACACTGCTACTTTTTCCGTCATGATTAATCTCTCCTCTAATTAATATTACTTTGATTGCTGATACCAAGGGACATTGCCCCGGTAACGACGAACAAGCAAAACAACTAGTGCCCCAACAAAGAACACCAACGATAACAGTTGTGACACCCGAAGCACGGACCCGATCATCAGGCTGTCCGTCCGCATCCCCTCAATGAAGAAGCGGCCAAACGCGTACCACATCACGTAGGCCAGAAAAACCTCACCGCGTCGAAAGAGGCGGCGGCGGTGACGCAGGAGGACCAGGAGGACAAAGCCAAGGAGGTCCCAGAGTGACTCATACAGGAAGGTTGGTACCCGGTACTGACCACCGATATCCATCTGATTAACAATCCAGTTCGGGATGTGTTGGGCCAACAGGGCCGCTTTCGTTGTGACTACCCCGAAGGCCTCCTGATTCATGAAATTGCCCCAGCGGCCAATCCCCTGGGCAAGGATGACGGTTGGGGCGATCACATCGAGCATCGTCCACAGCGATAGGTGACGAGCACGGCAAAACAGGCAAAGGACCAGGAAGCCACCGAGGATGGCCCCATAGATGGCAATCCCCCCGTCCCAGATAGCAATGATCTCCCCCGGGTGGACCGCGTAGTACGGCCACTGGAAGACAACGTAGTAGATCCGGGCACACACGATGGCTACCGGCAGAGCCCAGAGGAGGTAGTCATAGAAGTAGTCCTCCGGGATCCCTTGGTGCTTCCCCTCACGGATGGCCAGCCAAAGGGCCAGTACCACCCCGGTCGCGATGATGACCCCGTACCAGTGGATGGTGAAGGGACCGAACTGCAGGGCAATCGGATTGAGGGCGGCGATAATTGGTGTTCTCATTACTGCTGATCCTTCTTCTTGCTGTCACGGGCGGAGTTTTCCTTGATCAGCTTGTTCAGGTTACGGTCAAAGGTCTCGGTGGCATCATAGCCCATCGTCTCGGCACGGTAGTTCATCGCCGCCGATTCGATGATGATCGCCAAGTTCCGCCCGATCTTAACCGGTACGGAAACCTTCGGGATGATGACTCCCTGGATGGTCTGAGTATCACCCCGGTCACCCAGACGGTCAAACTTGGCATCCGGCGTCCAGGTCTCCAGGTGGACAATCAGGTCGATCTTGTCGTTGGGCATGACGGCCCCAGTCCCGTACAGGGTGGCAACGTCGATGATCCCGATCCCCCGAATCTCCATCAGGTGCTCCAGAATAGCTGGGGCACTACCGATCAGGGTCTGTTCATCACGCGCATAGACCTCAACCCGGTCATCGGCAACCAGGCGATGTCCCCGCCGGACCAGTTCCAGGGCGGTTTCACTCTTCCCAACCCCGGAATCACCGGTGATCAAGACCCCAACCCCATTAATGTCAACTTGAACCCCGTGAAGTGACTTCCGCGGAGCCAGCCGCCCCAGCAAAAAGGAAGTCATGTTACTGAGGATCTGTGAGGAGGTCAGGTGGGTGCCCAGGATCGGGATGTGGGTCTCCTCGGCCGCCACCTTCAGCTCTGCCGGAATCGGCAGGTTGGTCGAGATGACGAAGCATGGTGTCTGGGGGGTGCACATCTTGGTCATGTACTTGACCATCTTCTCGTGAGTCAGGTCCTTAGCAAATGACGTCTCCGTAATCCCCAGCAGTTGGATCCGCAGGGCCGGATAGTGCTTAAAGTAGCCGGCAAATTCCAGGGCCGGTCGTGAGATATCACTGGTGGTAATCGGCCGGTCAAGGTAATCCTCACCCTGGAGGACCTTCAGCCGAACCTTTTCAACTAATTCCTGAACCGTAACGCTGTTTGGCACAACCATTCACTCCTTTTTCAATAACTATTTTCCTGATGATCGGTGATCAGGGTGTTACAGATCGACATGATGATGGCAATCAACATCGCGCTCCAGAACGATGAAAAGTGAAAGAGCGTCGATCCAACAAATACGGACGTCAGCTCAAGCATCACCCCGTTGATCACAATACTGAATAGACCCAGCGTCAAAATGTTGATCGGTAGCGACAGGATCACCAGGATCGGTTTAATCAGGACGTTGAGAATCGCCAATACAAAGCTGGCCAGAAGCGCCATCCAGGCACTGCTGACGTAAAACATCCCCGTACCCGCAAAGAGTCCCGCCAGGGCAATAAACAAGATCGTATCAATCAGTACTTTTTCCCAAAATCCCATTATGATCGCTCGTTTCTTTTAATGTCTTTTTCTTCCACGTCAGTCAGCTGGCGGCGCGACCGTGAATGGTTATCCCGGGTGACCTGCTTGCTCAGGTCGCCTAGCGTATGGAGCATTCCCAGGATCCCCGGATTAGCAGGGTCCGGTGGCATGATGATCAGCAGGATCAGGTAAATGATTACCCCCGGCACGATCGCCGTCATGATGGTTAGAATAACGTAGATGATCCGCAGGAGGTTAGCTGAAATATGGAAATACTGGCCAAAGCCCCCGAGAACCCCGCCGAGGATCCGGTCGGCAGCGGACCGGGTCAGGCGGCGATGACGACTTTCACGCATTTGCACCACTCCTTTTTACTTAATATTACTTGCTTTCGTCTGTAACCGCAATCACCATTATTGGGGATTCTTCTGACTGAGCTTCCACTGGAGGTAGGCGTTGATGAAGGGATCGAGGTCCCCATCCATCACGGCCTGCCCGTTGTGGGTCTCGTAACCACTCCGGTTGTCCTTGACCAGGGTGTAGGGGTGAAAAACATAGGAACGAATCTGGGAGCCCCAGCCGATATCCAGCTGTTCCCCCTCGATCTCGGCCCGTTTCTTGGCCTTCTTTTCCTCTTCTAATTCATACAGCTTGGACTTCAGCATATTCATCGCGGTTACCCGGTTCTGCAATTGGGAACGTTCCGCCTGCGATGAGGTGACAATCCCGGTTGGCAGGTGGGTAATACGGACGGCCGATTCCGTCTTGTTGATGTGCTGACCACCGGCCCCGCTCGACCGGAAAGTGTCAACCCGCAGGTCGGACGGGTCAATGTCGATATTGACACTCTCGTCCAGTTCTGGCATCACATCAACTGAGGCAAAGGAGGTGTGCCGGCGCCCCGCCGCATCGAACGGTGAGATCCGGACCAACCGGTGAACCCCCTTCTCGCTGCGCAGGTAGCCAAAGGCATTGTGTCCCTTGATCAGGAGGGTCACGCTCTTGATTCCGGCCTCATCACCAGCATCGTAGCTGGCGGTTTTAACATTGAAGCCGTGCTGTTCTCCCCAGCGAATGTACATCCGCAAGAGCATCGCACCCCAGTCCTGGGCCTCGGTCCCCCCGGCACCCGGGTGGATTTCCAAGATGGCGTTCTTGGCGTCATACTCACCATCGAGGAGCTGGTTGAGTCGGTACTGTTCTAGGGCTTGCTTGGTCTTGCCAAAGGAATCGTCCAGCTCCTTCTGGAGGTCGGCGTCAGGCCCCATTGCCAACAGCTCAATCGTCGTCTGTAGGTTGGCGATCTGGTCACGCAACTGGACAAAGGTGTCCCGTTTCTCTTTCAGGGCGTTGTTTGCGTTGATGACCTTTTGAGCAGCCTCGTTGTCGTTCCAGAAGTCGGGCTGAGCCATCCTCTGCTCGTTCTCCGCAATGCTTTCGTCGAGCGCATCGAGGTCAAAGAGACCTCCCGAAGCGGGCAACGTCCTGTTGCATTGCTTCTACTTGTTTCTTGACTTCACTTAATTCCACAATCATGCCTCCATATATAAATATACGGCAGGGGTACCGTTATGGGTTACCTTACTGCCGTACCTTACAAATCAGTAGCAATATCAGTTATTCTTTAGCGCGTTACGTTTTGCCGAATCTCGGACTTCATGAAGAGCCGGGTTGTCTCGTATTCGATATCGGCAACCATCTGCTCAAACATGTGGTAGCCGGCTGTCTGATACTCAACCAACGGGTTCAACTGCCCGTAACCCCGCAGACCAACCGACTGCCGGAACTGGTCCATCACGTCGATGTGGTCAGTCCAGTGGGAGTCAACCACCCGCAGGAGAACAACCTTCTCAAACTCCAGCATCTGAGCCGGATCATAGAGTTGGCGCTGCTTATCCTTGTAGACACCCTTGGCAAAAGACATCAGGTAGTCGACAATTTCGTCCTGACTCTTCCCCTTGAGGTCATCAACCTTAACCGTGTCCGGCTTGACCAGGACCTCTTCGGCAAAGTCAACAATCCCCTTCAGGTCCCAATCCTTCTTATCACCGAGGGTGTGTTGCTCAACCTCACGCTGGATGGTCCGCTTGAAGATCGGCATCAGGACCCACTTCAATGACTTGTCCTCGGTGATGATCTGCTGCCGTTCCTTGTAGATGATCTCACGCTGTTCACGCATCACATCATCGTATTGGAGAACGTTCTTCCGGGAGTCATAGTTGTTTCCCTCAACCCGCTTCTGGGCTGATTCAACCTGACGAGTCAGGAAACGACTCTTGATGACGGCATCCTCATCATCCACTTTCATCCGTTGCAAGAAGTTTTTGATCCGGTCACCACCGAACCGCTTCATCAGGTCATCCTCCAGGGACAGGTAGAACTGGGACAAGCCCGGATCCCCCTGCCGGCCAGAACGACCACGCAGCTGGTTATCAATCCGTCGTGACTCGTGCCGTTCGGTCCCGATCACGGCTAGGCCGCCGAGCTTCCGAACGCCGGGGCCGAGCTTGATGTCGGTCCCCCGTCCGGCCATGTTGGTGGCAATCGTGACGGCACCCTTTTGACCGGCATTTTTGATGATATCGGCCTCCTTGGCGTGGTTCTTAGCGTTCAAGACCACGTGCGGGATGTGTTCCTGATCCAACAGGTGGGACAGGTATTCCGAGGTTTCCACCGCCACGGTCCCGACCAGGATCGGCTGGCCCTTCTCGTGGAGTCGCTTAATCCGCTTGACCACCGCCGCAAACTTGCTCTCTAGGGTTGGGTAAAGCAGGTCTGGCTCGTCTTTACGAATGACCGGCTTGTTGGTTGGAATCGAAATCGTCTCCATGTTGTAGATCTCACGGAACTCTTCTTGCTCCGTCTTCGCGGTTCCGGTCATCCCAGCCAGCTTATTGTACATCCGGAAGAGGTTTTGGTAGGTGATGTTGGCCATCGTCTTGTTCTCTTCCTGAATCTCGACACCTTCCTTGGCCTCAATCGCCTGGTGCAGACCGTCAGAGAACCGCCGTCCCTGCATCACCCGACCGGTGAAGGAGTCAACAATCAGAACTTCGCCGTCAGAAACCACGTAATCCTTATCCAGATGCATGATGTAGTTAGCCCGCAGCGCCTGGTCGAGGTGGTGGGTCAGCGGCGTATTCTCTGGATCGTAGAGGTTCTTTAGGTTGAAGTACTTCTCTGCCTTTTGAATCCCGGCATCGGTCAGGGCCACCGTCTTGGACTCAAGGTCAATCTTGTAGTCAACCTCGTTCTTCAATTGCTTGACGAAACGGTCCGTCTGCTTATAGAGCTTGGAGGTCCCCGTCCCCGGTCCGGAGATGATCAGTGGCGTCCGGGCCTCATCAATCAGGATGGAGTCCACCTCGTCGACGATGGCGTAGTTCAGGCCCCGCTGAACCTGATCTTCCTTGTAGACCGCCATGTTGTCACGCAGGTAATCGAACCCGATCTCGCTGTTGGTGGAGTACATGATGTCAGCCTTGTAGGCTTCCCGCTTCTGGTCGGGACTCATCTCAGAATTATTAATGCCGACGCTGCAACCCAGCCAGTTGTAAAGCTGACCCATCTCGGTGGCGTCACGCTTGGAGAGGTACTCGTTAACCGTGATAACGTGGACACCCTTGCCAGACAGGGCATTCAGATATACCGGCATTGTGGCGGTTAGGGTCTTCCCTTCACCGGTCTTCATCTCAGCGATGTTTCCTTCGTGGAGCACAACGCCCCCCATGATCTGCACGTGGAATGGGTAGAGGCCCAAGACCCGCTTGGCCCCCTCCCGAGCAACAGCAAACGCCTCTGGCAACATGTCATCCAGTGATTCGCCCTTTTGGTAGCGCTGGCGGAACTCTGGCGTCTTTGCCTGTAGCTGCTCGTCGGTCAGTGCAGCCATCTGTTTCGCATAACTGTCGACTTTATTTGCGATCTTGTTAATTCGCCGTAGTTCACGACGATCGCTTTCAATCCATTTCTTTAAAATGTTGGCCATAAAAGCGTCCTTCCTAATTTACTAGCTCGAGCTAAATTCCATTAAAAAGTGCCACTCAAGCCAATTATATTTTATTCTAACTTAAGTATTTTACCACGTTCCCCCGGCTTTGAAAACTAAAGCAATCGGGGCCGGCCCCAACAAAAAAGGACTACCGCAAGCAACGTTGCCATAGTCCTCACAACAGATATCCTGTCGTTTATTATTCAGCTTCAATCAAGCCATAGCGACCGTCACGACGACGGTATACAATGCTCGTGCCGTTGGTCTCAGCATCTTGGAAGACGAAGAAGTCATGGCCCAGCATGTCCATCTGCAGAACCGCTTCCTCGGGATCCATCGGCTTCAGGGGAACCTGCTTCGTCCGAACGATCTTCAAGTCATCGCTACTTGCTGAGTCGTCATCGCTTGGTACAAATTCTAAGTTCTTGAAGCCCTTTTCGCGTGACTTCCGGTTGATCTTAGTCTTGTACTTCCGAATTTGACGTTCAAGCTTGTCGGTTACCAGGTCAACACTACCGTACATGTCGTTAGAGGTCTCTTCAGCCCGCAATGTCAGGTACGGAAGCGGAATGGTTACTTCGACCTTGTAGGTCCGGTTTGGGTAAACCTTCAAGTTCACGTGGGCGGTTGCTTCAACGTTGTCCTCAAAGAACTTTTGAAGCTTGCTAATCCGCTTTACTACATAGTCACGAATTGAGTCCGTAACTTCAACGTTTTCACCACGAATATTGAACTTTAACATCAAACATCTCTCCTTTCAGTCCAAGCATATGCTTGATCTGATATCAGAAGGACCACTCTTCTCATATCCTACTTATATTATAGTGTAGTTCTGATTAATAAACAAACCGTTTTCATCAACCTTTAAAATTCTTTAACGTGCAAGTGAAAGGCTTACCAGCTCACGGCATTGCGCCCCTTTAATGAGGTCGGCAGCGTGGTAAAGGGTTCGACCTGTCGTATAGATATCATCTACCAATAAGACCCGCTTTCCCCGAACCATTGTGGGGTCGACCAGCTCAAATGGTTGGGGTGTCCGCAGACGTTCCTTGCGGGTCTTGTGCGACTGCGCCAGCTTGTCGCGGGCACGGTGACGCAGGACAGGAGCCACGGAGGTCTCCCCTAGCAACCCCAAAACCTGGTTGAACCCCCGGATGGCCATCGTCGTTTCGGTTACGGGGATTGGAACCACCACATCCGCGGCCAGCTCACGCACCCGTGCTTGTAACTCAGCTTGAAAGACGAGTCGTAGCCGGTAGTCGCCCGCAAACTTGTAGCGGTGCATGTATTCCTTCATAGCATTGTTATAGGTGTAAAGGGCCTGGTGCGAGAGGTGCCAACCACAATGCTGTTGCCAGGCCACACACTCCGCACAGAGGCGGGTGCCTTTCTGAGGCCGTCCACAACCAGGACAGGCGTAGGCTGGATCAATCCGGGCAAAATTCGCTCGGCAGCGGTTACAAAGAGTCAGCCGGGGCAGCGGTCGCAGCATGACTAAGTCGGCCAAGGTCAACCGAATTGGAAGACGGGCATTACAGAGCAGGCAGTTCATTTCTGCAAGGCCCGGCCTTTCCGGTTCATGAAGTCCACCTGACGCACTGCCGACCGTACTCGCCGGCACTGGCTCGCAATCCAGAAGTAGACCGTCCCCGTCGGCCGACTAACCGACCGTCCGGCCCGGCCGGCAATCTGGACCAGGGCCGAACTGGAGAAGACCGGATCATCAGCCCCCAGAACAAACACGTCAATCTCTGGAAAGGTCACTCCTCGTTCCATAATGGTGGTGGTCACCAGAAAGTCATACTGCCCGTCCCGCATTGCCTGAACCTTAGTCAGCCGTTGTGGATCCGCGGCGTGCACCGTAGTGAAGTTGTGATCCGGTAGAGCCAACCGCAAGAGGGGCTCAATTGTGCCGAGATCCGCCACGTGAGGTAGGAATAGGAGGAAACGGTAACCAGCAGTGAGGGACCGACGCAGGCGTGCAACCAGGCTGGTCGGTAGGTGCCCGCACTGGACGCCGCGGCGCCAGCCCGGTGCCAGCTGTAACCGAATCCGCGGTAATAGGTGGCCATGATAACGCAACGGCAGGTAACTGACTGCCAGCTCGCCACGACGTACTCGCCGCATGAGGGTTGGCCCCGGGGTGGCGGTTAGGTACAGACACCCCCCGTCTGTCTTGACTGCCTGTTGACTGGCGAAAAGCAGGGCGTCATTGGCGGCAAAGGGAAAAGAGTCCACCTCGTCGATAATCAGGTTATCGAAGGCGTGGTAAAAGCGCAGTAGCTGGTGGGTCGTGCAGACCGTCAACTGGGCGTAGCGGTAGGGTAACTCTTGACGGCCATGGAGTAGAACCATTATCGTGTTCTGAAAAGCCGCTACTAGACGTGGGTAGAGCTCCAAGCAAACATCTACCCGGGGCGAGGCCACCGCTAGTCGCTCCCCCCGCTCCAGGGCGTGAGCAATCCCATGAAACATCATCTCCGTCTTCCCGGCCCCGGTCACTGCCCACAGGAGCTGGTGCCGATGAGCGGCCAGCCCTTGATCGACCGTGGTGGCGGCATCCTCCTGCAAGGGTGACAGCTGTCCGGACCAGGTCAAGACAGGCTGGTGGACCGTAAATTGATTTGGCTCGGGAACATGATAAAATTTATTTAGCGTCGCCACCCGGCCCAGGTTGATACAGCGAGGGCAATAGTATTCCCCGTTGGGTAAGGCGGCCAGCCGCCAGTCAGTCTCTTGACCGCAACGCAGGCAGTGCACCCGCTGGCCATGCAGTTCCATCGTCGCCATTACCTCGACTGGTGCGGGTGGCGTTTAGGCCTGCCACTGTGGTCGATCAACCAGAACTCGTCGTCCGTAATACTCATCTAGTTTCATCGTCATCCCCCCTAACTAGTAAGTACGGGGATTTTAGCCAAAATCACGAAAGAAGTTTTACCATGTCAGAACCATTCATCACGATCGCCCAAAATACCAGCTTCACGATGGTTATCAAAAAGTCCCGTTTCATCTGCTCACTCGGTCGAGCAGAGAATGAAGCGGACGCCCAAGCCTTCATTGACGAGGTCCAGGCAGCGAACCGCAAGGCCACCCACAATTGTTTTGCCTACATGATCGGTGACCACGATCAGGTTCAGCGGGAGAGTGATAACGGCGAACCCAGTGGGACGGCCGGAGTTCCCATTCTGGAATCCCTTCAGCTGGCCAAGCTCCATAACGTCGTGGCTGTGGTGACCCGGTACTTCGGCGGTATCAAGCTCGGCGCGGGCGGGCTGATTCGGGCGTATAGCAACGTCACCACCAATGCCATCCGCCAGGCCGGTCTCGTCCAGCGAGTAGTCCAGACTGGTGTCGACATCACCGTCAGTTACGCTCAGCACGACCAGCTTTTGTACTTTCTCAAGGAGCAACAGGTGGCTGTGGTCAACGATGCGTACGGGGTTGATGTGACGGTCACCGTCTTTGTCAACCAGGAGGCTTGTGACGACCTAATTGCCCAACTCACTACTCGTTTCAATGACCAGCTCCAAATAAAAAAGGGCCAGCCCCGTAACCACGAGGTGCCCTATCAGCCGGCCTAGGCCAGAACGGCTTCTGCAATGTCCAAAATAACAATTAAAATCGTAATCCCAGTTATCCAGCCCAGGATCAGCCGTGTATGGTGATCATGGGCTTTTAGTTTATCCCAGTTGAAGCCACAATAGGCACTTAGCATCAACAGGCAGCCAATCACTCCATATATTCCCGAGTGAAAGCCCCGGTTGTCAATGGAATAACTGGCGGTAAAGAAGAGGCCCAGTCCAAAGAGCAGGCCGAACAATAGCTGTTTCTTATTCATAAAAACTCCTTACAGCGAAGAGGCTGGGAAATAAGCTTCTCGGCGGCCTGTACAGCTAGCCTAGAACGGAGGTTGACACTGGAGGCGTCGGCCTTCGTTCGTAGTCAAATAGACTTGCTGCGCTGCGCTAGACGCTAAGGGCGCGCTTACGAC
>NZ_AZGO01000055.1:27555-39782 GCF_001435345.1 Limosilactobacillus pontis DSM 8475
GTTGTAACTGGCCACGATGATGTTCTCCCGGGAGTTTAATACGGCCCGCAGGCGGACACTGGTCTGGTTGTGCAGGGCCAGCTGCCACGGGTGCTTCGGAATGAACTGGGGAACCAGGACGGTAGTCGAGTAGTTCCGGGCCTCCGCCCGCTTGGCAATCACGTCAACAAAACGTAAGGTTGGCTTGGCGATTGAACGGTAGGAGGAGTGGATGTCGACGAAGCGGACATCCGGGTACTCCGCCTTGAACTCGTTGGCCGTCTTGTGCTCCTTGCCGGGGTTTTCATCAAACGATACGTGCATTGCGATGACGTAATCCCCAATCGAACGGGCATAGTTGATCGCTCCCCGGGTAACCCGGGTCACGTTCCCCACCAGGACGATGACGGTGGAACCGTCGTAGTCATGGAGCTGAACCTTGGTTTTCTCTGCTACCCGCAGCTGGGCCGCCACCTTAGCGTAGTGGGAGTGGACGGCGTGGAACATGTAGAGCAGGAGCGGCATGATGATCAGGTATGGCCAAACATTGCTGAAGTGCTGCCAAAAGAGGCAGACCACCAGGATGAAGGAGATCAGGGCCCCCACAAAGTTGATGCAAGCCTTAGCAACCCACCAACCCTGACGTTCACGGAACCAGTGGATAATCATTCCGGATTGGGACAGGGTAAACGGCACGAAGACCCCAACCGCATACAGCGGGATCAGCATGTTGGTCTGACCATGGAAGATCAGAATCAGGATGATCGCCCCGATCGCCAGGGAGATAATCCCATTAGAGTAGCCCAGCCGGTCCCCACGGTCCATGAAGGCGTGTGGCATGTACTTATCCTTAGCCATGTTGAAGGCCAGGATTGGGAAGGCCGAGAACCCGGTATTGGCCGCAACAGCCAGGATCATGGCTGTCGACAGCTGCAGCAGGTAGAAGCCAATGCCGTGACCGCCGAAGATCTGGGCCGCCATCTGTGACATGATCGTAGTTCGTGAGTTCGGAACAACGCCCAGGTAGAAGCTGAAGAAGATGATGGCGATGAAGAAGAAGGCCAGGATGGCACTCATGATCGCCAGGGTCGTCGCCGCGTTCTTCTCCTTAGGCTTGTTGAAGTTTGGCACCGCGTTACTTACGGCTTCCACCCCGGTCAATGAGGATGAACCAGCCGAGAACGCCCGGATGAACAGGACAAACGACATCCCGGCCACCGGGGTTCCGTAGTCAGCAACCGCGTGGTAGTGAATCTGCCCGCTAATGATGTTGTAACCACCCCAAATGATCATAACCATCGTCATCAGGACGAAGAAGTAAACCGGTACGGTCAGGAAGTTGGCGCTCTCGCTCATCCCCCGCAAGTTCATGAACATGATCAGGAGGACAATGATGATCGAGATCGGCACCGAGTAGTGATAAAGGGCCGGGATGGCCGAGGCAATGGCTTCGGTCCCGGAGGTGGTAGAAACCGCTACGGTCAGCATATAGTCGACCAGGAGTGATCCCCCGGCGAATAGTCCCCCGTTACTACCCCAGTTTCGGGTGGCCACCACATAGGCGCCCCCACCGCTTGGGTAAGCATGGATAATCTGTTGGTAGGACAGGGTAATGGCTAGCAGCAGAATCAGAACAATCGCCGCGATCGGGATTGAGTACCAGATTACCGCTGCTGACAGGGTGACCAGCACCGTGGTGATCTGCTCTGGACCATAGGCAACTGACGAAATAGCATCCGACGACAGCATTGCTAGGGCTTTAAACTTGGTCAAGTGGGTTTGCCCTTCATCGAGGGTTTTCAATGGTTTTCCAATTAACACGCGTTTAAGATAACGCCACATTTCTCTCCCTCCCAATTGTTTTTGATTTGGGTCAGTGAATTGGCTCCATTAATTTAATTATCGTATTAATTTAGATAACTGGATAATATTATAATTTATTCTTAACGTTTGCAACAAGCATTTTGGAACTTTTTTCCTTAATTAGGATAAATTAGTCCTAAAGTTTGACCCGCTGGTTAACCTCTTCGGCAACGTGGTCAACTTCCGGCAGGTGACTATGTGTCCCCCACCAGTAGAAAAGCAGGGAGACGACGATGATGACGACAAAGTCCCACGGGTACTTGACCCAGTCCTGACCGCCAAAGCCCTCACTGCCAGCATAGGACATAATTGAAATAAAAATCAGGTAGCACAACAGCCAGGCACTGCTCTTCAGCTGAATCCCCCAGGCCGTGTGGTGATAACGAAACTCATAGTAGAGGTAAATTGGCAACCCCAGGGTAATCACCAGGATGACCTGGATCGTCGTTGGCCACATCGTCCAGTAGATCGCCAGGCTGGCCAGGACAAAGGCTACTGGAGCCAGCCAGGACATGTACTTAGGAGCAAAGGGCCGCTTCAGGTCGGGGCGCATCTTGCGCAGGGCCATCACGGTCACCGGCCCGGTCAGGTAGGCAATCAGCGTCGAGCCGGTGATAACCGTCGCCAACAAGCTCCAGTTTCGGAAGGTATTGACCAGGATGACCGCCAGAACAAAATCCGCTACCATGGCAAAACGCGGAATCATGTACCGCCGGGCCAACCGCCCCAGCCACTGGGGCAGGTGCTTGGTATGGGTCATCGCTGCCAGGGCCCGGGAGGCCGTCGCCACGAAGGCCACCCCGGTCCCAAATGGTGACACAAAGGCGTCCATGTAGAGGAGGATGGCCAGCCAGTTCATCCCGAGGAGGATGGCGATGTCGGCAAACGGTGAGGTGAAGTTGATCCCGTGCCAGCCCCCCTTGGCCAGCATTGCTGGGTCAATCGCCCCGATGAAGGCCACCTGGAGCATGATGTAGATCACCGCGGTAATGATCATCGAAATCAGGACTCCCCGAACGATATTTTTGTGGGGGTTGACCATTTCACCACCCATATTGATGATCGTCTGAAAGGCATCGTAAGACATGATGATCCCCGAGACTGCCGCCGCCTCAAAGATCGACCGGCTCCCGTACGGCATGAAGGTCCCGACACTGTGGCCGAAGTTGGCCGGATGAAAGCCGGCAACGACCAGCATGAGGATGGTTAGTGATGGCAAGACAATCTTGAAGACTGAAATCAGGTTGGTAAACCGCGTCATCAGCTTGACCGACCAGAAGTTAATCAGGGTGAAGACCAGCATGAAGAGAATTACTACCCACATGCCCGCACCAGTGATATTGCCATTCTTCATAAAGTGGTGGGTCCAGTTGGCCCAGGACCAGGGCCAAGAACTCATGTACTGGACCGAGGCCACGGCCTCCATTGGTACCAGGGTGATTAGGGAGATCCAGTTAGCCCAGGCCGCAATGAAGCCAAGCAACTGACCGTGACTGTACTGAGCGTAGCGGCTCATCCCCCCACTCTCAGGGAACATCGCCCCTAGTTCAACATAGGTTAGAGCAATGCTGATGATAATCACCGCCCCAAGGACCCAGGAGATGATGGCAGCCGGACCGGCCACCCTGGCGGCGGTCCCGGCCCCAAACAGCCACCCTGACCCAATCAGGGAATTTAGGGCCAACATGATTCCCGAAAAAAGACTTATCTTCTGTACTTTTAGTTTTTTCATCTTAACTCCCCTCTGCGAAGGTTAACTTTTCCTTAAATATTAGTGTGTATGCTCTACTTTACCACAAAGCTAACCCCGCGCGGTTCTAAAAAAATCTTTAGCACCAGGGAATTATTTCCCAGGAAATAAAAAATAGCCGGTCGGATTGTTATCTTCAACCAGCTATCTAATATCAAATTTTAACGTATCAGGGGCAGATTACATCATCCCACCCATGCCAGCGCCGCCTTGCGGAGCAGCAGGAGCATTGTTCTTACTGTCGTCTGGCTTGTCAGCAACAACGGCTTCAGTAGTCAACAGGAGTGCTGATACGGAGGCCGCGTTTTGCAGAGCAGAACGGGTAACCTTGGTTGGGTCAACAATCCCAGCCTTAACCATGTCTTCGAACTTACCGTCAGCAGCGTTGTAACCAATGCCAGGCTTTTCGCTCTTCAATTGGTTAACAATAACGGAACCCTCAACACCGGCATTTTCAGCGATTTGACGAACTGGTGCTTCCAGAGCGTCCTTGACGATGTTGACACCAGTTGCTTCGTCGCCGTCAGCTTCAACCTTGTCCAGGGCAGGCAAAACGTTGATCAGGGCCGTACCACCACCAGGTACAAATCCTTCTTGAACAGCGGCCCGAGTTGCGTTCAGGGCATCCTCGATGCGGTACTTCTTTTCCTTCATTTCAGTTTCGGTTGCAGCACCGACCCGAACAACGGCAACACCACCGGAGAGCTTAGCCAGGCGTTCTTGGAGCTTCTCCTTATCGAAGTCAGAGGTTGCCTTGGAGATGGCCTGCTTGATTTGGTCAACCCGTTCAGCGATGGCTTCCTTGGCACCAGCACCGTCAACGATGGTCGTGGCGTCCTTAGTAACCGTAACCTTGTTGGCTTGGCCAAGCTGTTCAACCGTAGCGTCCTTCAGGTTCATACCCAGGTCATCGGAAATGACGGTACCACCAGTCAATACGGCGATATCTTGGAGTTGAGCCTTCCGCCGGTCACCGAAGCCAGGAGCCTTAACAGCAACCACGTTGAAGGTACCACGGATCTTGTTCAATACAAGGGTTGGCAGAGCTTCGCCGGTAATGTCATCGGCGATAATCAACAGTGCCCGGCCTTCCTGAACAACACTTTGCAGCAATGGCAAGATGTCTTGGATGTTACTGATCTTCTTGTCTGTGATCAGGATGTATGGGTTGTCGAGGTCGGCTTCCATCTTGTCGTTATCGGTTACCATGTATTGTGACATGTAACCACGATCGAAGCTCATCCCTTCAACAACGTCCACGCTGGTGTCCACACCACGGGAGTCTTCCAGGGTGATTACCCCGTCGTTACCAACCTTTTCCATGGCGTCGGCGATCAACTTACCAACTTCTTTGTTGTCCGCGGAAATGGAGGCAATTTGAGCGATGTCATCCTTGGTCTTAACGTCGTGTGACATCTTCTTCAGTTCTTCAACAGCGACCCGAGTTGCCTTGTCAATCCCCCGACGGATACCAACTGGGTTAGCACCGGCCGTGACGTTCTTCATCCCGGCGTTGACGATTGCTTGGGTCAGAACCGTAGCGGTCGTGGTCCCGTCACCGGCGATGTCGTTGGTCTTGGAAGCAACTTCGGAAACCAGCTTAGCACCCATGTTTTCGAAGTGGTTTTCCAGTTCAATGCTCTTGGCAATCGTTACCCCATCGTTCGTGATGGTTGGGTTGCCGTAGCTTTGTTCGAGGACAACGTTACGACCCTTAGGACCCATCGTGGTCTTAACCGTGTTAGCTAACTTATCAACACCGTGGAGCATTTCGTTTCGTGCATCTTCAGAAAACTTAATTTCCTTTGCCATTTATTGTCACCTCATCAAATGAATGTAATGATTTTAACGTTTAATTATTGTGGTTAAATAAATTTAGTCAATTACCGCAACTAAATCCTTTTCGTGGACAACCAGGTACTTCTCCCCGTTGTATTCCACTTCGTTACCGGCGTACTTATCAAACAGAACCCGGTCACCTTCCTTAACAGCTGGAGTGAGCTTTTGTCCGTTGTCTAAGGTCCGACCTTCACCAACGGCAATAACCCTTCCAGTAGTTGGCTTTTCCTTTACATTGGAAGCAAGGACAATTCCACCAACCGTCTTTTCTTCTTCAGTTTCAGCTTTAAGAACAACGCGATCTCCTAATGGTTTTAACACGTTAATCCCTCCATCTTGTTAAAATTAGTTTGTCATTTTAGCACTCATCATTCCTAAGTGCTAACCACATTTATTACTATAACATCTTTTCCCCGAATTGCAACCAGAAAGTTTGACCAATTTTGACTATTTTGTCACCCTTTTGGTTTAAGACACGAAAACGGGTCGGAAACGCCCATGGCATTTCCGGCCCGTCGACCAGTTACTTATTGTCTTCCGAATAGTTCTTGATAAAGTAGATCAGGGTTTGCAGTTCGTTGGTCAGGTCAATGTTTTGGACCTGAACATCCTTAGGTACGGACAGGCGGACCGGGGTGAAGTTTAGGATTCCCTTCACACCCGCCTCAACTAACTGGTCGGTAACCTTCTGGGCCTTAGTGCCCGGTACCGCTAAGATGACCACGTCGATCTGCTGCTCCTTGAGCTGGGTCGTCATCTCCTCGGCTGGGTAGATTGGAATCCCGCTCTTAACCGTGTTGGCAAATTCCGGCTTGGTATCAAAGGCCGCACTGATCCGCAGGTTGGTGTCCTGGTGGAAGTTGTAGTTAAGCAAGGCGCTCCCCAGGCTCCCGACCCCGACCAGGGCCACGCTGACCAGGGAATCCTGGTGCAGAATACCCTTAAAGAACTTCAGCAGATTGGCGACGTCATAGCCGTAGCCCCGCTTCCCCAACTCACCGAAGTAGGAGAAGTCCCGCCGGATGGTTGCTGAGTCTACCTGAACGGCCTCGGATAATTCAGTTGATGATACTCGTTGCTTGTTAGCGCTCAGCAGCACCGTCAGGTAACGGTAATAAATTGGTAAACGACGGGCCGTAGCTCGCGGAATCTTTTTGCTTGGCATATTTGTTCCTCCTATAAGTATTTATAAACAATCGCTCATTTCAACTCTTACGCTTATGATTGAGCAAATTATCGCTCTCAATTCGATTGCTTGTGAAATTCACATTACATTTTATTCTAGCAACTTTCCCGCTGATTGTGAACCAATCTACAATAAAAATCCCGTTTTTTATAATTTTACAATCTGCCTTTTACAAAATCTGCTAAAATAGAATCTGATTTAGCACACACTATTTAATGAGGTTTCATTCATGATACTTTTACAAACTAACGACGTCATGCGCCGCTTTGGTGCCGATGTCTTATTTCACAATATCAATCTCCAAGTCCAGGATCACGGTCGGACAGCCCTTGTCGGCCGCAACGGTACCGGCAAGACGACCCTCTTGAAGATGATTGCCGGGATCACCCAACCGGACGAGGGAACGATCAGCAAGGTCAAGGACCTAACAATCGGTTACCTGGCCCAGGACCAGGGGCTCGATAGTCAGAACAATATTTGGGCCGAGCTCGACCTGGTCTTCACTCCCCTCCACGAGATGGAAAAGGAAATCCACCAGCTGGAGGGCCAGTTGGCAGACCTTGATCCAAATAGCGACCAGTACCAGCAAGTGCTTAACAAGTACGACCGCCTCCAGGGGGAATACAAGAAACAAGGTGGCTTTGAGTATGAGTCCCGGATGCGGGGGATCCTGCACGGTTTCGGCTTCGGTGAGGAGTACTACGACACCCCCGTCGACGCCCTCTCCGGTGGTCAGAAGACCAAGCTGGCCCTGGCCAAGATCCTCCTTCAGGAACCCAACCTCCTGATCTTGGACGAGCCCACCAACCACCTCGACATGAACGTTCTAGCCTGGCTGGAGGACTACCTCAAGAGTTACCGTGGCGCCCTGCTCGTCGTCTCCCACGACCGCTACTTTCTCGACCACGTTGTCAAGGACGTCTACGACCTTGACAACCGGACCCTAACCCACTACACGGGTAATTATACCCAGTTCGTCGCCCACAAGCAGGAACGGCTCAAGGCGGAATGGAAGCACTACGACCAACAACAGAAGAAGATCGCCAAACTGGAGGATTTTGTCAACCGTAACATTGTCCGGGCCTCAACCACCAAGCGGGCCCAGGCACGGCGAAAACAGCTGGAGAAAATGGATCGCCTGGAGCAGCCCGAAACCGACGACCGGTCAATCCACTTCCAATTCCATAGCAACCAGGATAGCGGGACCGAGGTTCTTGACGTTGAGAACGCCAAGGTCGGCTACAACGACCAGGTGCTGGCCGGCCCCCTCTCCTTTACAGTGCGCAAGCCACAGCGAATCGGGATTATTGGGCCAAACGGGATCGGTAAGTCAACCCTCCTGAAGTCACTGCTCCATCAGATTCCCTTGGTCAGCGGAACGGCCAGGTTCGGGGCCAACCTTGAGATCGGTTACTACGACCAGGAGCAGCAACAACTCCATCCCGAGAAGACCGTACTTGATGAGGTCTGGGACGACCACCCCGAGGTTCCCGAGAAGGACATCCGCTCCCTGTTGGGCAGTTTTCTCTTCGTCGGTGATGACGTCTACAAGCCGGTTCACGATCTTTCCGGTGGTGAGAAGGCCCGCTTGGAGCTGACCAAGCTCTCCTTTAAGCCGATCAACTTTCTAATCCTTGATGAACCGACCAACCACCTAGATATCGACAGTCGGGAGGTCCTGGAAAACGCCATCAATGAGTTCTCCGGAACGGTCCTCTTCGTCTCCCACGACCGCTACTTCATCAACCAGGTAGCCACCGACATCCTCGACATGCATAAGGATGGGATCACCCACTACGAGGGTGATTACGACGACTTCCGAGCCGAACAGGCCAAGCAGCAGGCCTCAACTACGACAACCGGCACGACCAGCCAGGCGCCAAATATCTCCACGGGTAAGCAATCCTACCAGCAGAGTAAAGAACAGCAGAAGGCCCGCCGTAAGCTCCAACGCCAGGTTGATAAGCTAGAGGCCGAGATGGGCGAGCTGGAGAAACGGCAGGCCCAGCTCCAGGAAAAGATGAGTCAGCCGGAGATCGCCACTGATATCAGCAAGCTGACCGACCTGCAAAAGGAACTTGATGCCGCCCAGGAGAAGGTCGACGAGGTTGAACTAGCCTGGACGACAGCCGCCGAGAAGTTGGAGGAGTTTGACCAGCAAGACTGATCCACTTCGCGCTTGACAAATAATTCGCAGTGACGTTAAATTAAGATATGGTCATAGTAGGTCCGCCCAGAGAGTGGGGTCACCGGCTGTAAGCCCCACCGCAACACCGAATCCAAGCCAGTCTGATCTAACATGTAAATAAACAATTGAAAAAGAGTAAAGCACGTCTTTAAACGAGAATGGTAACGCCGTAACGGGTGTCTCGATTAAGGGCGTGCTTTTGTTTAAGGAGGGATTTGCCTTATGGCAGCAAAGAAGCAACGAATCGTCGTCAAGGTGGGAACCAGTAGTCTGATTCTTCCCAATGGGCAGACAAACCTACACGCAATCGATGGGCTGGCGTTCACCCTTGCTACCCTCAACCACCAGGACTACGAAATGGTCCTTGTCTCGTCTGGGGCCATCGGGGTCGGTCTGGCGAGCCTGGGTCTAAAAGACCGACCACATGAAATTGCCAAGCAGCAGGCCTTGGCCACCATCGGGCAGACCGAGCTGATGCGGATCTATTCGCAACGTTTTCTCGACTACCAGACCAAGGTCGGTCAACTCCTCTTAACCCGGGACGTCCTTCACTTCCCGGTCAGCCGCCAGCACGTCCTCAACACCATCTCGACCCTGCTGGCAGACGGGGTTGTCCCAATCATCAACGAGAACGACCCCGTCTCCGTCGACGAGCTGGACCACCACACCACCTTCAGTGATAATGATGAGCTCTCCGCCCTGGTGGCCACCCGGATCCATGCCGACCTGCTGGTGGTCCTCTCCGACATTGACGCCTTCTACAACAAGGATCCCCACAAATACTCCGATGCCCAGCCGATTCGCCGGGTCGCCGAAATGACACCGGAACTGGCGGCCGCAGCCAGCGGATCCAGTACCCGCTTCGGTACCGGGGGAATGGTCACCAAGCTCCACGCTGCCGCCACCATAATGAAGGCCCACCAGCGGATGATTCTCTGCAACGGTGCCGACCCGAAGATTGTCTTCAGGATCGTTAACGGCGATGAAGTCGGCACCCAATTTGGTAAGTAAACAGTAAGGAGGAAGTTATCATGAACGAAACACTCATTGAGATCGGCCAGCGTGCCCAAACGGCCGCTGACCAGGTAGCCCTGCTCGACACCGCAACAAAGAATCGGGCCCTGGGCGCCATGACCGATGCCCTGCGGACCCACCAGAATGAAATTATCACCGCCAACCAAGCGGACCTTGCTCAGGCCACCGATATGCCCAAGAAATTCACCGACCGACTAATGGTCAACGAACAGCGGGTCGCTGACATGGCCAATGGGCTGCGGACCGTCGCCCGGCTTGCCGATCCAACCGCCCGGATCGACCGGGGCTGGATTAACGCTGATGGACTGCAGATCCTCCAACGGCGGGTCCCCCTCGGCGTCATCGGCATCATCTTCGAGGCCCGGCCAAACGTCACCGTTGACGCCACTGGGCTGACCTTCAAGAGCGGGAACGCGGTCATCCTCCGTGGGGGAAAGGAGGCTATCCGGACCAACACCGCTTTAGCCAATATCCTACGGGCTGCTCTGGAGAAGCAGGGACTGCCAGCCGATGCGGTCCAGCTGATTGAAGATACCAGCCACGAGCTGGCTCAGGAGATGATGAACCTGACCGACTACATCGACGTCCTCATCCCCCGCGGTGGTCGGGGACTGATCCAGCGGGTCGTCAAAACGGCCACCGTCCCCGTCATCGAAACCGGGGCCGGCAACTGCCACGTCTATATTGACAAAGACGCCGCCCTACAGATGGCTACTGATATCACCGTCAACGCTAAGGTCCAACGGCCGTCCGTCTGCAACGCCGCCGAGAAGCTTCTGATCCACCGGGACGTGGCGGCTAAGTTCCTGCCGACGATCGCTCAGGCCCTGCTCGACCACGGTGTTCAGCTCCGTGGTGATGACCAAGCCCGGGTCATCGTCCCTCAGATGCAGGCCGCTAGTAACGCGGACTGGGACACCGAATACAACGACCTGGTCATGGCCGTTAAGGTGGTTGATTCCTTAGATGATGCCATCCAGCACATCAACCATCACAGTACCCACCACTCCGAGGTTATCGTCACTGACAGCATTGAGCGCGGTCGAGCCTTCCAGCAGCGGATCAACTCCGCCTGTGTCTACGTCAACGCCTCAACCCGGTTTACGGATGGTGGGGTCTTCGGCTTCGGTGCCGAAATCGGCATCAGTACCCAGAAGCTCCACGCCCGCGGGCCGATGGGACTGGACCAGCTGACAACCATCAAGTACGAGATCACCGGTAGCGGCCAGGTGCGGCACTAGGATTCTAAGGAGGAGATAGACATGAAGATTACAGTTGTGGGCGTCGGCAGCATGGGCGGCGCCATCGTCAAGGGACTTATCAACAGTGGCGTCGATGAGGTCAGCGGCCTCAATCCGACCAACCCCCGGGTCAGCAAGCTGGCCGACCAACTTGGCTTCCAGCTCTTTACCACGGCCAGTGAGGTTATCGAATACCGGCCTGACGTGGTTATCCTGACCACCCCGGCCAACATCACGGTCGCCGTGGCCAAGGAACTCGACGGTCTACCGGGCAGCACCGTCATCATCTCGGCGGCAGCCGGGGTTCGCCAGCACGATCTGCAGGAGGCACTGCCGAATAACACGATTGCCACAATGATTCCAAACACCCCGGTGGCAGTCAACGCCGGCACCATCGGTCTGGCCCTTCCTGCTCTGGATAGCAAGGATAACAGTGCTAACATTACCCACGTCTTAAATCAACTTGGCGACGTCATCCTGGTCACCGAAGACAAGCTCGACATCGTGGGCGTCGTCGGTGGCTGTGGTCCCGCCTTCGTCGACGTCTTCATGG
The DNA here is from genome assembly GCF_001435345.1 of Limosilactobacillus pontis DSM 8475. Lineage (GTDB taxonomy): Bacteria > Bacillota > Bacilli > Lactobacillales > Lactobacillaceae > Limosilactobacillus > Limosilactobacillus pontis. Next base: position 39,190 of record NZ_AZGO01000055.1, read on the forward strand.
ACGCCATGAGCGATGCCGCGGTCAAGCACGGGTTGGATCGGCGAACCGCCTACGAATTAATTGCCAGCATGGTCAAGGGCACCGGCGCCCTCGCCTACGACACCGGAAAGAGTCCGGCCGCACTACGCGACGAGGTGACCTCCCCAGCCGGCACGACGATCAAGGGGGTCGAGGCCCTGGAAAAGCACGGTTTCCGTTTCGGCGTGATCGACGCGGTCAACAAGGCTAACGGTGAAAATTAGCCATACTATTAATCATAACCACCCGTAAAACGGGTGGTTTGCACAGCGGCTATAAGCCGCAAAGATAAGCCAGCGTCTCAAGGCGCTGGCTTTCTCTTCGTTCAAGCCAAAATGCTCTGACTACTTCGCTACTGCTTTAAGCAGTGTTTGTATTACTTCACCTACCCTTAAAAGGGTCGGAATACTCAACGGTTGTCAATTTATCTTGCACTTGATCATGCTTTTCTTGGTCTCTAATATATTTTCGTATTGTGGATTCATTCAATCCAACTGTACTGACGTAGTATCCTTCGGTCCAAAAATGGCGATTTCCAAACTTATACTTCAAATTGGCGTGATGATCAAACATCA
>NZ_AZGO01000055.1:39952-82683 GCF_001435345.1 Limosilactobacillus pontis DSM 8475
TAATGTTTGTCGCCCACCCGCATAGCGGGTGGTTTTTTGTTTCGCACACTCGCTTCACTCGCGCACTCAACTAGGCCTAAAGGCACTAATAAAAGCCGCCGTAACCTCACCAAGTGAAGTTACGACGGTTTATTTATGACCCATTATTTAACTTCCATTCGCTTAAACATCAGGCCGGGAACCGCGTTGAGGTCCATACCAGCATGATCACCGTGCTGATAGTCAACGTAACCAGCAGCCCCAATCATGGCGGCGTTGTCCCCACACAGCTTCAGTGGGGCCTGGAGCATTCCCACTTCGGGATGGTACTTGGCCATGTCGTGGTCAAGCCGGGTCCGCAGGCCATGGTTAGCGGCCACCCCACCGGCCAGAATCAGCTGCTTGACCGGGTAGCGATCGAGAGCCCGCATCGTCTTCTCCGCCAGGACATCGACGACACTCTGCTGGAAGCTGGCGGCCAGGTCATACTTGTTCAGCTGCTCGCCCCGCTGGTCGGCATTGTGGACCGTATTAATGAAAGCACTCTTCAACCCGCTGAAGCTAAAGTCGTAATTGGCCTCCTTTTCCATTGCCCGGGGAAAGTGGAAAGTGTCATGACCCTGGGCTGCCCACTCGTCGATTGTCTTCCCAGCCGGGTAGTTGACCCCCAGCACCCGACCGATCTTGTCGTAAGCCTCACCGGCCGCATCGTCGCGCGTCTCCCCAATGATCTCATACTCATGTTCCTTAGGCATGTAAACAAGTTCCGTGTGCCCGCCGGAAACCAGCAGAGCCATCTGGGGATACATGAATTCACCGACGTAGCGTGCCGCATACAGGTGACCAGCCATGTGGTTAACCGGAATCAGCGGCAAGTGGTGGGCCCAGGCGACCACCTTGGCAGCGGTGACCCCGACCAGCAGGGAGCCGACCAGACCAGGACCATAGGTAACGGCCACGGCTGCGATGTCACCGTAGCCGACCCCGGCCTCTTCCAGAGACTGGTCAACACACCGGGTGATCCACTCGATATGGTGCCGACTGGCAACCTCGGGAACCACCCCACCGAAACGCTGGTGGCTGTCAATTTGGGTGGCCACCACATTGCTGAGGATCTTGGTGCCGTTTTCGACCACGGCCACGCTGGTTTCATCGCAACTGGTTTCAAACGCTAAAATGAGCGTACGTTCTGCCATAACTATCTCTGCTCTCCTTTACTCAATAGGTCCGCTTCCATGTCCACCGCGTCCTCATGGTTATCGAGGTAGTAGCGGTGTTTGATCTCTCGCTCCCGAAAGCCCAGCTGTTCGTACAGCTTCCGGGCAACCAGGTTGTGTACCCGCACCTCCAGACTCACCGAGTGCAGCTGGGTATGACGGGCGTAATTAAGGGCGGTACTGATCAGGTAAGTACCAATCCCCTTATGCTGGTAGCCAGGGGTAACACCGATATTGGTGATGTGCAGGTCGAGACGGTACCAATCGACCGCCATCCCGATGAAGCCGACGACCCGACCATCGTCGACGATCACCAGATAGAGGCGGTCGTGGGGTCGGCGTAATTCAATCTGAAAGGCGGCGTAGCTCCACGGTGCAGTCCCGTAGATGGCCCGTTCGATCTCAACCATTGTCTTGATGTCCTGCTCCGCTGCCATCCGAACGACGTACTGGTGACGCTTGATCATCACCACCCGGCGCGCGAAGTCCAGCATCGGCCACTTCCGACCGTTGATGTTAACCCGGCACCAGCTCTTAAACTTCTCGAACATAATTCTTCCTGGTAACTCCCGGGTGGAGCTTTTGCCAGTTAGCCTCCGCCTCAGTAATCCTTAGGTAATGTGGCACAAACGGGTCAATCTCCTTAACGGCCGGCTGGTCTACCCCCACTAACGCCAACTGGTAGGTCGATGGAATCCCGTAGGCCCGTGGTGCCAGGCTGACGTTTTGCGGCAGCTTTTCAAACTGATCGGCCAGCTTCTTCGTCACGTGCCCCACCATGATCACCTGCTGGTCAATCTTAGCTAACTGAGTGAGCAGGTCGCTCATCGCCAGGTGCTGGTCAGCAATCTGGCTGGTTAGCTGACCATCCTTCCACTGGTAGGCCCCCGCAAAGACGTTTCCTCGCCGGGTATCAAAGAACGGTACGATGATTGCCGTAGTCATCGGCAGGACGTTACGGGCAACCACCTCAAGGCTGGAGACCCCAACCAGGTCGATGTTGAGGGTGTCGGCCAGGACCTTAGCCGTGGTGGCCGCGATCCGAATTCCAGTATAGGATCCCGGTCCCTGGGCTACGACGACCCGGTCCAGGTCGGTCGGGGACCACTTAACCAGTTGACAGAGGCGATCGATCGTCGGCATCAGGTAGATGCTGTGGTTGCACACCATGTTAAGCGTGGTCGTCGCCAGGAGCTGGTCATCCTCGACCAGGGCCACACTCATCGGGTGGTTTGACGTATCAATTGCTAATACTTTCATTTTCCGTCCATCCTTTCAAATCACAACTAACATCTTATCACAACCGGTCCCATTAGTCCCGGGCATGAACCTATTGAACCTATTCATCGCGGTTCTGCACACCCAGCATCCGCCCTAGGGCCGCATAGTCGATCGGGGTCGCCTGGTTGAAGGCATCCACCAGCTGGTCCTGGTGACGAGGAAAATTGATGTACTGGTGATGCTGAATCGCCAAGAGCTGAAGAAATGTCTTAGTACTGCGCCCGTTACCCTCGCGGAAAGGGTGGTACTCGTTGATGTTGTCCAATAATTCAGCATAGGCGCTGGCGGGCGGACCTCCTGGTTGGCCTTAGATAGCAAGATATTAATCCACCGGGTCGTCTCACGGAAAGTATGGAAGTCCTGAAAGACGTGCCCGGCCTTGGCCAGGTTATAATTGCGGACCTCCCCCGCCCAGGCGTAGAGGTCGTCAAACAGGAAGCGGTGCACCACCGTCAGCTGATCAATCGTCTCAATCCGTGGAAACTGAGCCGCGTGCTGGAGAAGGGCGACCATGTTGGCATTGACCATTTGAAACTCAAGCCGGGCCAGCTCGGTCGCATCGGTAATCCCCCGCTTGTTCTTCAGGGTGCCGTTAGGGTACTTGAAACGGTCAAACAGTTCCTGGTCAGTCATTGAAACTCCTCCTTAAACTTCCGGTTGGCACGGCTAGCCGCGTCCTGGGCCTCCTGGGCTGCCCGTTGGACATCGCTGACGGTTGGCCGCCAGTCTTCGTAGACATTGAACAGCATCGCATCCCGCACACAACGGTAGCACTGCCGATCAGCAATAGCGACCCCCATGATCGTCTGTTGCTGGTTATCAAAACTAAACTGCACCTGCATTCCCCTCCTTACCATAAACAGCCCCATTATAGCAGGGATCCATACAAATAAAAATCTACCGGCTAACATTGTCAGCACGGTAGATTTACCAAATTAATTATCGTTGATTAGTCGCGATCATCATAGCCCTTTGGATGGGTTGAGTGCCACTTCCAGGCCGTGGCGATGATGTCGTGAACGTCGTCGTACTTCGGATCCCAGCCCAGAATCGTCCGGGCCTTGTCACTGGCGGCAACCAGTGAGTCGGGGTCACCGGGACGCCGTGGGGCCATCTTGGCCGGAATTGGCTTGCCGGTAACTTCCCGAGCAGCTTCCAACATCTGCTTGTTGGAGAAGCCAGTGGAGGAACCAAGGTTGAAGGCGTTGGACTTGTTGCCAGCCTTCAGGTACTTGATGGCCAGAATGTGAGCATCGGCTAGGTCCATGACGTGAACATAGTCACGAACGTTGGTACCATCTGGTGTGTTGTAGTCGTCACCGAAGATGCTCAGTTCCTTACGCTTACCCTGGGCAACCTGCAGGATAATTGGAACCAGGTGGGTTTCTGGACCGTGATCCTCACCAATCGTACCATCAGGAGCGGCACCGGCAACGTTGAAGTAGCGCAGGGCAACGAACTTGATGCCGTAAGCCTTATCCGCCCAGGCCATCATCTTCTCCATCATCAGCTTACTCAGGCCGTATGGGTTGATTGGCTTCTGTGGGTCAGTTTCCTTAATTGGCATGTGCTCAGGAACCCCATAGGTAGCAGCGGTCGAACTGAAGACGATGTACTTGATGTTGTGATCACGCATTTCCTCCAGGAGGGTGATCATACCACCAGTGTTGTTGTCAAAGTACTTCAGTGGCTTGCTCATTGATTCAGGAACAATTGAGAAGGCCGCAAAGTGAACCACGGCGGTGATGTCCTCGTTGTCAAAGACCTTGTCCAAGAACTTCCGGTCCCGGATATCCCCTTCGTAGAACTTTGCCTTCGGGTTAATGGCGTCCCGGTGACCTGTTGACAGGTTATCGGCCACGACCACGTCCTCACCGTGTTCGATTAAATCCTTGACCATGTGAGAGCCGATGTATCCGGCACCACCAGCAACTAAAATTGCCATACCAAATTCCTCCTTGTGTCGACTAGCTAAGCGCGAAATCGTTTACTTGATTTATCTTTCAATTGGCATTGTAGCACAGTTTACCCACCAGGGCGAGTAAATTTTAGTAAAAATTACGTAAAAATGAAACCGCTTCACTTGTGATCCTTATTGGGTGTCAGATCAAGAAGGTCCATCGCGTGTTCAAGGTACTTGACGAGGACCCCCTCCCGCAGGCCGCTATTACTGAAGCTAACCTCGTCGATGGCCAACTGGCGCATCAGAGCCAACAGGGGTAGTAGACCGCCGATTACAACGTCAGCCCGTTCCTTCATGACCCCGCGAATGCTGGCCCGGGTTGCCCGGTCGGCCTCAAGCAGCTGGTGCATGATGGCGAAGGCCGTTTCCGAACGCAGGGTCAGCCCCTGGACCGGTGCCGCCTTGCCATCAACCGCGTTACGCCAACGGTAGATCTTCGCTAGGGCCCGGTTACTACCGCCCAGGGCGATGATCTTGCTCCGCTGGAAACGGTTTAGCCAGCGTTGGTGGGAGAGGACCTCATCGACCTCAACCATAGCGTCAAACAGGTCGGCAGCATCGACTTGGTCCCCCAGGTGGTAACGCTGGGAGAGGGTCACCGAGCCGAGGGGAATACTGACCGTTTCCTCGGCAGCCCCATCCTCAACGGCGATCAGCTCCATGCTGGCGCCCCCGGTGTCAATGATGATCCCCCGCTTCAACGGCAGGGTGCTGGTAACCCCAACATAGTCCAGGTAGGCCTCCTGCTCACCGGAGATTACCTGGATGTCAAAGCCGCTCTCCTCCTTAACCTGCTGGAGAAATTCCTGCTGGTTCTTGGCTTGCCGGACCGCGGCCGTAGCCACCGCTACTACCTTTTTATCTTCATACTGATCACAGATCTGGCGGAACTCGCGCAGGGCGCTGAGGGTCCGCTGCATTGGCTCCTCCTTTAAGACCTTCTCCGTCCCCATCCCTGAAGACAGGCGAACATAGCGTTTCTCGTAGTGTTTGGTCACCGTCTGACCATCCGGCTGGAGCTCACTGATCTTGAGGCGGATCGAGTTGGATCCCAGGTCAATTACCACTAGGTGCTTATTCATGCGAATCACTCTTCTCGTCATTGAGGTGCAGGGACGGCACATGCTTGGACAGGGTCTCAAAGACCGAGGCCAGGTGGCGCTGGCTCTTGTGCTGGTGCCGCGTTTGGCGGTTCAACTTCTCCGCCTCCGCTACGAAGTACTCCTGGGCATTGAACGGAGCCGCGTCACCACGGTCAATCCGCTCGTAATGGTCGCCCTCCAGGATCCGGGCCTTGGTGTTATCCCTCCACATGATGTTAAAAATCTGAATGGCCCGGGCTTTGGTATCGGCCTGCTTGACCGGGTAAAGCTCCTCGACCCGCCGGTTAAGATTCCGGGTCATCATGTCGGCACTGGCCAGGTAGATTTCCTCGTTGCCATTACCCTTGAAGTAGTAAATCCGAGAGTGTTCCAGAAAGCGGCCGACGATCGAATGGACCTCGATGTTACCGTGGAGTTCCGGCAGGTCGTTGCGCAGGCAGGTGATCCCCCGGATAATCAGTTGGATTTTGACCCCGTTTGCTGCCGCATCATATAGGCGGGCGATGATCTGCTTATCGGACAAGGAGTTCATCTTCATCCGGATCAGGGCGGGCCCGCCGTTTTTTGTCACTGCGATCTGCTCATCAATCTTCTTGTTGATAAACTCCCGGATCCCATTTGGTGAAACCCGGAGCTGGTGGAAGTATGGCGGCCGGGCGAACCCGGACAGCATATTGAAGAGATTGGTCATGTCAATTCCTAGTTCGTGATCGCAGGTGAAGAGGCCCATGTCAGTGTAGAAGTGCGCCGTGACGTCGTTGTAGTTCCCGGTCCCCAGGTGCATGTAACGCCGGAGACCATCCTCATCCCGCCGAATGACCAGGGCAACCTTACAGTGGGTCTTCAGGCCAACCAAGCCGTAGATGACGTGGCAGCCCATCCGTTCCAGCCGTTGGGCCCAACGGACGTTGTTCTGCTCATCAAAGCGGGCCTTGACCTCGACCAGGACGGTGACCTGCTTGCCACGCTGGGCCGCCATCCCCAGGTACTTGATGATCGGGGAGTTCCCGGAAACCCGGTAGAGGGTCATCTTAATCGCCAGGACCTCGGGATCGACGGCCGCCTGGTGGATAAAGTTAACCACGGCGTTGAAGTTATCATAAGGGTGCTGGACCAGGTAGTCCTTCTCCCGGATCGACTGGAAAATATTATGATCCATGTCCAGTTTCGGGTTGAGGTAGGGCTTGAACGGCTTGTAACGCAGGTCGTCGTGGCCATCGACCATCCCCGACAGTTTCTTTAGGAAGGTCAGGTCGACCGGCCCGTCCACCCGGTAGAGGGAGCGTTCGTTGACGTGCAGGTTGTCGATCAGCTGGTCCTCCAGCCAGGGATCAATATCGTGCTCGACCTCTAGCCGCATAACCTGACCGTGTTCACGTTCACGAAGCTGGTGCTTAACTGCCCGGAGCAGGTCGGAGGTATCCTCCTCGGCCACGTCGAGGTCCATGTCCCGCATGACCCGGTAGGTGGCCGTCTCGATGATCTGATAGCCCGGGAAGAGCAGCGACAGAAACTCCTTGATCAGCTCGTCGATCAGGATGAAGTTATTCTCCCCCGGTAACCGGACCAGGCGTTTATAGATCTCCGGGACCCGGACCGTGGCGAATTTAATGTCGGCTTCCTTGGAGTCGTCGTGGGGCTCGTTCTGGTGGCGTTCCACCTCTTGGTCCCCCTCCAGGATCTCCTTGGTCTTCATCGACATGGCCCGCTGGGTAGGGTCACGCCGTAATTGGACCGCGATGTTTAGGGAATTGTTGGAGATAAACGGGAATGGCCGGGAGCTGTCATCAGCCATCGGGGTCAGGACCGGCATCAGCTCATCATTGAAGTAGCGGCGAATAAACTCGTACTGCTTGTCGTCGAGGTCCTTAACATGAAGGATCTTGATTCGCTGCTCAGCCAACTGGGGAATGATCTGCTGGTTATAGACCGTGTAGCGCTCCTCCACCATCCGGTGCTCCTTCTCGTTGACCGCATCCAGCTGTTCCTGCGGAGTCAGCCCGGACGCATCGGTCGTGGTGACGTTTGCCGCCGCCAGCTTGTGCAATGAAGCCACCCGGACCATGAAGAACTCGTCAACGTTACTCTGGGTGATCCCCAGGAAGTTGGCCCGTTCTAACAGCGGATTATCCATGTCCGTCGCCTCACCGAGGACCCGGCCGTTGAAGTCAATCCAACTGAGTTCCCGGTTCACATAATTTTCTGGCTTATAGAAATCCTTATACATAATATTAGTGTCCGCCCCTTTCAATCAATACTGGCTTGATGCCGAATACGTCGTTAAATAGCTGTGACTTCTTGCTAAACGACCACTTCTCAAGGACCAGGTCGTCGTTAGCACTCGCCTTGATCTTGAGGAGGTGATCGTCGGTCAGCTTGAGCTTGATCACCGAAATCTTCTGCTGGCGTGAGTCATCCAGGGAGTCGACCAGGCGGAGAATCGCCGCCAGCTTGGCCACAACCAGCTGGATATCATCATCCATTTGCCGGTAGTGTTCCTGGGCTGCCGTCGGGCTCTCAGCACTGTGGTACCGGGCCACCTCAGCAATGATCTGGTTGTCATCATCGGAGAGGCCAATCAGTGGGTTGGACTTCAGAATGTAGGCCGAGTGCCGGTAGTGGCTCTCCTGGTTGATAAAGTTCCCAATATCGTCGACCTTGCTAGCAATCTCCAGCAGGAGGCGGGCATGGTTGTCCAGCCGATGAATCGGCCGCAATTGGTCGAAAAACTGGAGGGCGAACCTGGTCACAAAGTCCTTGTGGGCCGGATCAACCCCGTAACGCTGGGCAAGATCATCGGCGGAGGTTCGGATCATCGTGTTGATCTGGCTCTGAGCCCGGTTATCCGCAAAGCCGTTGACCAGACCATCCATCATTGAGATGTCGGTTACGTAGATGCTCAATGGATGAACCAGGTAGGCCGTCCGGGCGATCACCAGGTAGTTGGGCACGACTAGGCGTTGCTCTTGTTCGGTGGTGACATCCTGCGCCCACGGCTGCTGGTCATTGATCTTGATCCCCAGGGTCTGGTTGGCTCGTTTCAGCGGCTCCTGAGGAATTTCCGCCAGGTGCTCCCCCTCCTTGATGTAGTGGTTGCTCAATACCGGAGCATTTTGGATCAGCAGGACGGTCCGCTTCTTACGCTTCAGCTCGGGTGAGATGTATTCCAGCTTGCTCGAGATGTAATCCTGGATAATTTCCTGGGGATTGGTGGTCGTCTGGCGCAGCCGCTGGACCAGCCGGCTGATCTTGGCCCCACCGAGGTCAATCTCCCACTGTTTCTCGAAATTGCCATGGTGGAAGAAGGCCAGGGTCATCGAGTCTAGCCCCAGCGTCAGCAGGTACAGGCAGTGCTTGCTCAATGCCTTGAACTCGGTCAGGTGGTTAACAACGCAGCCCATCGTCTTGGCCATCAGCTGGTTGTTGTTCAGCCAGTGAATTGTGAACCCAGTGCGGACCTCAAGCTGGTCGGCAACGTAGCGGGCATCAATCGGGGCCAGGTCCTCGATTGCCCCGTAGAAGTGCACGTCTTGGACCTGGTAGTCCTTCAGCTGCTGTTTGAACCCGTCGAGGTTGTTGACGATTGCGGCCATATTCTGGGCATAGTTGGCAATCTTGCCACTGCCTAGCGCCAGCGCTCCGGAATGAACGTCATTGATCACGCGGCCCTTTGGCAGTTCGATTATCCGCAGACTAACTTGGTCAGGCTCCAAATAGATCACTGCAGTCAATGAATTCTTCACACTAATCACTCCTCTTCTTCATAATTCTTTACTCATTGATAATTATAAAGCATTTGTCTAATGGTCAATAGTTAAAAAGAAAAAAATATGACTGGGAGAAATCATTTCTCCCCAGCCATTTATTGAATATTGTAATGCGGTTGCCAAAAGCCTAATCGACCTCGCATTAAGCACCCGGGCACCACGGAGCCTAGCCGTCTTAATTGTCGCCATCATTCATTTCGCGGACCCGGCCAGGATGACCATAAGCATAGCCCTGCCGAAGGTTAATCCCGAGCTGGTTAGCAAGTTCCACCTGTGTGTTATCCTCAACCTTACCGACAACTGGTACCACCCGATGTTCCTGGGCCCGCCACTGCCATTGGGCAATGGTAACGTCGATCCAGTGGTCAGCAGACTTATTGAAGGCCGAAGCATCAAACTTAAGGTAATCAATATACGGTAAGAAGCCCCTTAGGCGTCGCCACATCCGCTTTGACGAATCCACGTTTTCAATTGCTACCTGGATGCGTGCATGGTCGAGCCGCTTCAGGACGATCCGCATTCGTTGACGCTGGAGGAATCGCGCGCGACAGATATCCACGGCATTAAGTTCAACTGACAGGCGCCAGTCACCAACCATCCCCTGGGCCCATTTGAAAAAGTATTCCGCCCGGAAGTCACTAATCTGGTTAACCGTCATGTTTAGGGCTAACACCTTGATTGTCGAGGTAATATAGGGATCAATCTCACTGACCGCGTAAACCATCCTGCTTAACGGGAAGTCGATGACATCCGTCGGTAGGTACCAGCGATGATTTTGTGAGTCAAATGCCCGCAACAGTAGTTCATAGCCGTAAACTTTCCCCCGCTGATCATAGACCGGTTGACCAAAATATTCATACCGACTGTCAAAGCCCTGATCATCATCAATCCCACGCTTGGTCCGGTAACGAACGTGGGCCTCAATGCAAAAGGCAAGACAGATAATGGTGAAGGCCACGAAGACCCACCAGAGAAAAATCCGCAACTCAGTCATTGCTACCAGCCTTCCTTTCCGTGCTAACCCACTTACCATTTCCGTAACCCGCCACGGCCTTAACCGCCCTGAGGAAGGTCGTAACGATCGTCAGGGGGTTGACGATCCAGGTGAAGAGCAGGTAGATCGGCGAAAACATCAGGTAACGCAGCTTGGCACCGTTGAAGTCGAGGAGCAGTGCCGCCAGGACCTGAAACAGCCCCGCCACGAGCTGGAAGGTGACGAAGATCATACTCATCACGATCCCGTGCCAAATCCGCTCGTAATTGCCGACGACGGCAAAGTGAATCATCAGCAGGACAAAGATAATACTCGTAATCCAAAAGAAAAATGACCAGATGATCGAAAGAGTCGTGTCGGTAAGCATCGGGATGATGAAGCGGTATCGCCAAGGATGACGCAACACCTTGGTAAAGTTAGTTAGCCAGACTTCGGTTCCACCCTGTGCCCAGCGTTTACGCTGCTTATAGAGGTCGGCAAAGGATTCCGGCACATTCATATGGAAGACAATGTCGGGGGCAAACTTAGGGGTCACGTTCATGAAGGTATGATCCCAGGCAATGCTGATGTCCTCCGTCGCCCGATCCTGCCGAAAACCGCCGACGTTGATCAAAAAGTCACGGCGATACATCGTGTTGGCCCCACTATAGGCATACATGGTATTGTTGAGGGCCGTCTGACTGCGCTTGATGATCCCCACGATACTCGAAAATTCGACGGTCTGCGGCTTTCCCCAGAGGGTGGACCGGTTATAGACGTCCATATTAGCCGTGATGGCGGCGTAGTTGATCCCCTCCGGACTCGTGAAGTAGCGCATGTACTTCGTTAGGGCATCACGTTCAGGGATCGTGTCCGCATCGTTGCTCAGGATGTAGTCACCCTTAGCAAAGAAGATTCCGATGTTAAAGGCATGGGCCTTCCCCTGGTTTTCCTCAATCCGGATGGTCCGCAGACGGGGATATTTCTCCTGGAGCTCATGGATAATCTGCGGGGTGGCATCGGTACTGCCATCGTCCATCACCAGGATCTCGTAATTATGGTAGGTGAGCTCATTTAGGAGGTACTCTAGGGTCCCCTGGATAACGACCTCCTCATTGTGGGCCGGAATCATAATCGTGACCAATGGTTCCGTCGTCAGCTGGTTGTCTGTTGGTGCCAGCTCCTCATCGTGGCGAAAGGTCATGTAGGAGAGGGCCCCAAAGAACCAGAATAGGGCCCCGAGAATCGGGTAGAGACAGAGGATTAAGTTAATAACCAGTAGGAAGGCCATCCACGGTGATCTAGTCTGAAAGACCGTACTCATAATGTTAGAAACCATTATTCAGCCTCCTCACCATTGACAACCTGTTTCAACTGATTTTCCTTAGGTTCTGGTTGGCCTTAACCGTATAGTTTCGGCGGGCCCGGCGTTTCGCCTCACTATCAAAACGGGCCGTCATAAATAGCTCATCTCGTTCTCGCTCATGCCGATTTTTCGCCATATCAAACATCGGCCACTTCGTCATCAGCCCATGTGCCCGCTGCAACTGGATATAGCCCATGGCAAAGCAAAACACCGCAATAACCCCGAGTGCAAAGCTCAGGAAGATCATTAGAAAGTTTAGCTCCTGAAAGCCCTCAGCGTAGTGCCAGAAGAAGTGGCCATGCCGGCCATGTGTACGGTAAGCAACGTAGCTAGCAACCGTGATCGTGATGGGGACGATTAAGACCAACCAGCTCAGCACGACCACCACCGTCTGCCAAATCTTGGTCCCCCAGTGACCACGCATGAAGTAGCGATCTCGATAGCTTTTAGTTGTCGTATTTTTCATTTTTATCAATCTAATAATAGGGTCATATCCATCCCCTATTGTTTCTCCTTACTTTGCATATAAACAAATAATCTAAAAAAGTATAACATAAAAAAGCGTCATAACGAATCTTATCGGTAATTCGTTATTTTCTCACCCATCTTCATCCAGCTACTAATAACACCCCAATAATTTGTCAATTTACGACTGGATTTAATTCCCAATTGGCTGTAAAATTTGAAAGCCATTGCAAAATATATTGACGAGAAGGTGAAACTACTTTGGCCGCTAAAATATTTGACGCCGTTATCTATCTACCAATCATTGTAATCACAATGATTATCGCCCAGATTTACTTTGAAGACTACCGCAAAACGGTCCGCAGCCGCCGTCAGATTATCCTGACCCTGATCGTGGCCGTCAGTTACTTTGTCCAGGAGTACTGCCTCCTCCAGATCTCCCTGATCAATATCAACGAGGTGGCCTTCATGATGGTGGTCCCCTTCACGATGCTTTTCCGAAATAACCACGATAAGATTTGGTGGGGACTGCTCATCTAGACCCCGCTGTTCGCCAACACCGTCGAGGTCCTGACTAGAATCGAACCCCTGCACAACTGGTGGGTCGGCTGCCCGAGTCCGCCGTCTTCCTTATCATCTGTGCGGCTTTGACCACTTGGCAGTACTGGTCACTCCAGGTCCGCTATATTATGGCCATCAGCAGCCTGGGCCTAGTTGAGTTGGTCTCTCTGGCCATCAACAACCGTTTCACGATTGCCAATATCGCCGCGGCCACGTTTGGCCTGCTCCTCATTCTTATCTTCGAGGGCCAACGTTACAAAAACGAGATCAAGAACCAGCAACGCATCAACCTTCTACGTAGGGAAAGTGAACGTGATGACCTGACGGGACTTCTCAACTATCGGGCCCTCAGTCAGGAGATCAAGGCCCTAACCCAAAACCGGTCAATTCATAATATAGTGATCGGTGGGCTCGACATTGACCACTTCAAGAAGATTAACGATACGTATGGACACTTTGTGGGTAATGAAGTCTTAAACCATTTCTCGACCGTTCTTCGTAACCGAACCCACACCGCCTTTCCCAATCATGGCTACGTCTACCGCTTCGGGGGTGAGGAATTCTCGATTGTCGTCTCCAACCACTCCATCAAAGAGGTCTACAGCGGTCTCCAACTAATTGAGGAGGAGATGGCTGGACAGCCGATCACTACCAAGGAGGGTATCACTGTTTTCATCAGTTTCTCCGCCAGTTTGACTAATCATTTGAATGGTGAGCAGCTAGACGATACCTTGAAATGGGCAGATAAAATGTTGTATAGTGTAAAGAACAGCGGTCGTGGCTGGATCGTCACTGATCACCATACATCGGTAAAAAAAGTCCACCGAATTGATCGCTAACACGGGACCATAATTGAAAAAGAATTGTGTGAAGACAATCCTTAATGAGCAATTACAATTACACAATATTTTTCAACCCATTCTCCGGGTTGACCAGCAGCTCCACGCAACGGTCGACACTTACGAAATGCTAATGCGTGATGCGGCGGGAAACTTTCCAGGAACCGATTTTCTGACTAGTCTCACGACCCCCGGGGGGAATGAACGCTGGATCACAATTAGTCAGGCCTCCCTTAAGAATACCCTGATGGGCCACTCCCAACGGAAGATCTACATTAACATCGAACCCTGTCAGCTGGACTTTGCTAGTACCTGGAAATTTTTAAGTAACATTCACCAACAGTACGGCGCTCAGGTTGCCATTGAGCTAACCGAACGTCGTGAAACGCTTCATGATCCGGAATACCTGGATCATGAAATTACCCGCCTCCGTCGAATTGGCTTTGAGCTGGCAATCGACGACGTCTGTGCCGGTAGCAACAGCTACGCGTTCGTCGCCCGCCAACTTGGTACGATTCACCGCATCAAGCTATCCCTCCTCCTGTTTAAGAACGAGGACCAAACAACTAGGCAACACTTTGTCGATGCCTGGCTTACCTTCGCGGCTGAACACCAACTGGACTTTGTTATCGAAGAAATTGCCGATCGCAAGCTCGCCCGCCGCTTTGCCGGTAACCCCACCATCCTTCAACAGGGCTTCTACTGGGGAAGAGGCACCGCTAACATTTGAGTGCAAAAAAGAAGCTTCATAAGTCAATGACTTGTGAGGCTTCTTTTATTTACCCTATTTAATTGGTGTCCAGGTCAACTCCGCCGTCGCGCAATCCTGGCCGTCGACAACGATCACATGCCGACTATGCAGGCCGTTATCATCGACCAGCTGGTACTGACTAGTAACGCTCGCCCCCGCCTGAACCTCGTGCTCGTATTTAATCACCAGCTTAACCGGTCGATGGTGGCGAAGGAATTCACCACCGAGGGGGTCGAGTAACCAATCGAGGTAGCGGGCGTTATTCACGTGGTGGTTGACGTCAATGTCAAAGTAACGAACCCGGTACTGCTGACTCACTGGCGCTTCCGCCGTGATCGACCCGGGCCGCCCCAACCGGGGAAGCCGCTTTTCTTCCGGTGACTCAAAGGGGGTGATCAAAGCCGGTGGGATCGACATCAGCCGCCGCTTCTTTAGGTTCATGAAGACGAAGGTTGCACGCAGGTGGAGGTAACGGTGTGTGTGGTTGGCGTCATCCATCCAGAACTCCCGTAACGCGAAGAAACGATTATAAGCAACTGCTCGTGTTCCCAAGATAACCTGATCACCAAAGGTCGGTTGTTCAGGTGACAGGCGCCCATCGTATTCAGTAATCACCCAGGCTTCTCCAGTTGCCTGGATGGTGGCGGTATCCATCCCCAGAGCGATACTGTGGGCGTCGGAGACCATCGTCATCATACTAAGCAACATGCTCATGGTCGGGTGACCAGTATCGTCGCACTCATAGTAGGTCAGCCGGTGGGCGATCTCGTATACCTGCTTATCTTGCTGTAAGTCCATCCCGTGCCTCCTATAGGTTATGGTACTGCTTGTAAAGTTCCTGGCGCTTGATGTGGTTACGCTTGGCAACCAGTTTGATGGCCGCATTGGTGGAAAGGCCGTTGACAATCGCCTTGTCCACCTGTTCGGTCAGCGAAAGACCTTCATCGTTATCAACTGCCGCGGCCTGCGGGTTGGGGTTGCCAGCCACCAAAACGACAAACTCACCCCGGGCTTGGTGGTCGGTAAACCAGTCGCGCAGTTCACCCAGGTGTCCCCGGCTAAACTCCTCATAACGCTTCGTCAGTTCCCGGGCAAGGACGGCGGGCCGGTCATCGCCGAACGCCTCCGCCATCGTCGCCAGGGTCTTCTTCAGTCGGTGCGGAGCCTCATAGAAGATCATTGTCTCCGGTCGATTCACCAATTCCTGAAGGGCCGTCACCTGCTGCTGGTGCTTGCGTTCCAAAAAGCCGTAGAAGTAAAACGGCTGCGGAACCAGGCCCGAGGCAATCAGGGCAGTCAGCCCCGCGTTGGCTCCTGGCAGCGGGATAACTGGAATACCAGCCTGGACTGCCGCCGCCACCAGTTCCTTTCCGGGGTCAGAGATGGAGGGCATCCCCGCATCGCTGCACTGGGCAATGTCCATCCCGTCCTGGAGTTTGGCCAATAATTCGGGAATCCGCTGCTCGGTATTGTGCTCATGAAAGCTAATCTGACGAGTATCAATCTCGAAGTGGTTCAGCAACTGCTGGGTGTGGCGGGTGTCCTCCGCCGCAATCAGGTCAACATCACGGAGGGTCTTAATCGCCCGAAAGGTCATGTCATCAAGGTTGCCAATCGGGGTTGGCACCAGGTAGAGGTGTCCCACCTGCTGATTATTAAAACTGCTAATCTGTTGCATCATTTCACCTACTTTGCTTTGTCGGGATCATGGCCGAAGATGACGTCCGTACAAAAGGCACAGGATTCACCCGGGGCCAGACGCTTACCAAAGTACTCACTGCAAACGTGGAAGCCCTGCTGGTAGAGCTCCTTCAGGTTCTGCCGCGAGCCAGACAGCTTGGCCTCACCACTTTGATCCTTCATCTTCTTAATTGCCTTACGGAGGTGGTCATTCTCAATCGACAGTTCGGCGTTTTGTTCCAACACCTCCGTGATCTGGGCCTGAAGCTGCTCCATGTTAGCAACCAGTTCCCGGGTCTGTTTCATCACCTGGGCAAAACGGTCATAGATATTCTCATTTGCTTGTTTCTCACTCATTATTCTGCCCCCACTGCACGCAATGTCTGAACAATCCTGATGGTCAGCTGCTCGACGATGTTTTGGAAGTTAACGTTTTGACCGAGTAGGTGCCTGATCTCCAGGGTCAGCTGACTGACCGTCAACAGCTGGGCCATCGAATACTGGCCCGCCAGCGCCTGCATCTGTCCCTGCTCGTTGACGAAGTGCAGTCGATCCGGATCGCTGATGCCGTTGGCCACCAGTAAGGCGTCGCGCCAAATCAGGGTAATCAGGTCGAGTAAGACCTGCTGCTTATCACGGTCAGTGGCCAACTTGACTAGCTTGGTCTGGACCTCGACAAAGGCCAACATGTTCCCCTGACTGACACTATTGAACCACTGACTGACCCCAGTGACCGCCTGTGCGAACCAGCCGTCAGCACACCACTCCTGAACCTGCTGAACGGAATCGGTGAGGCCAATCGCCACCAGCCGTTGCCCCTTGGGAATTTCCAGGGCGGCCAACTGATCAAGCAGGTCAGCGCGCCTTAGCGGTTGCATCTCGATCACCTGGGTCCGTGACCGGATTGTCGGTAGAACTGCGCTCTTGTTGGTAGTCAGCATCAGGATGTAGACTCCGGGACCGGGCTCCTCAATGAACTTCAAAAGGCTGTTAGCCGCCCCGGTAGTCATCTTATCGGCATCCTGGATGATGAAGAGCTTCTGGCTCCCCTCCATGGCACTCTTGGTAAACTCGGCCTTCAGATGGCGAATCTCGTCCACCTTAATTTGCCGTCCTTCCGCCGCGGCAGTCACAATGTCCGGGTGGTTACCGGACAGAATCCGCTGACACTCGGCACAGGTCAGATCCGGCTCACCATCCTGCGGGTGCAGGCAAAAGAGGCGGAGGGCCAGCCAACGGGCCACCTCAAGCTTGCCGGATCCATCAGGGCCAACGAACAGGTAGGCATGGGCCAGTTCGTGCTTGTCCAAGATCCGCTTGAGCCGGGCAACAATCCGTGGTTGGAGCCTTTCGGCACGTTCTTGTGGTTCCTCAGCCAAATTGATCCCCCACTTACTTAAAACTTGATGAAGTCATCAACGGGCAGGACAAAGACCGTTGCCCCGCCGACCTTAACGTTAACCGGGAAGGCCGAGCCGCCTTCCACGTCCATGTGCATCTGTGATGTAATGTATTGCTCCCGTGACTTGGCATTCTTCTTGATGACGTTTAAGACGTCCTGAACCCGGTCATCCTGGATTCCGATCAGAAAGGTCGCGTTCCCCTCACGCAGGAAGCCCCCAGTGGTGGAGAGCTGGGTCACCTGAATGCTGGCAGCCGTGAATGCCTTCCGCAGACGGCTGCTATCCTTTGCTTGAACAATGGCCACAATCATCTTCATTATAATCACCTCTGTGTTTCGTTTGCGAATAGTTCTGGGTAGCGCTGGTTGATCACCCGTTTGACGTTGGCAACCACCTGGTCGAGGGGCTGGCTGGCGTCAACCAGCTTGATCCGGTCCGGGTCGTCCTTCTGGAGGTCCAGGAAGGCGTGGCGAACCATATGGTGGAAGGATAGCTTTTCCTTGTCCAGACGATTTACTTGGTCAGCACGGTGCTCGGCGATCCGACGCAGGCCGACCTCCGAAGGCACGTCCAGGTCAATCGTCAATCCCGGCATCAGGCCGTCAATCGCGTACTGGTTGAGCTTCCAGATGGTCTCCTCTCCCAGCTGACGTCCGGCACCCTGATAGACCAGCGAGCTGTCAACATAGCGATCACACAGGATCACCTTGCCGGCCGCCAGTGCGGGGCGCAGGGTGGAAACGACGTGTTGGCGCCGGGATGCGGCAAAAAGTAGGGCCTCGGTACGGGCGTCCATGTCCTTGTTCTCCGGGGCGAAGAGCACCTGCCGGATCTGCTCGGCAATCGGGCTGCCGCCCGGCTCCCGTGAGTATAACACCTGGTTTTCCCCCAGTTGAGCTATTAGGTCAGCCTTGATCTGGCGGATGACACTGGTCTTACCCGCACCATCGGGCCCCTCAAAAGAGATAAATTTTCCACTCATGCTTGCTTTCCCTTCTATTGGCTGACAATGCCATGGTTGAGCTGGCCGTGCACGTGGTAGCGCCGGGCAATCCGGTACAGGTAGAGATACTTCTGCTCCTGCAGGTGGGCCCGGTCCTGAAGCTCGCTGCTGACGTTGGCCTCATAGACGGCCCGCTCGGTCTCCCGGGCATGGTCCCAGCTGGCCTTGGTCTCATAGATCGTGGCCAATAGCCGCTGGTTGCGTTCTTGCGCTACCTCGTGCTTGGGTTGATGTCTGAATAGCATTTCTTACATCTCCGTTCGTCCTTGAACCGCCTTGAACAGGGTCATCTCGTCAGCATAGTCGATGTCGGCACCGACCGACAGGCCATGGGCCAGACGGGTCACCTTGATCCCCGCCGGCTTGATTAGCTTGGCAAGGTAGCCAGCCGTCAGCTCCCCGTCCGAGGAGGCGTTGGTAGCAATGATGACCTCCTTGACATCATCACTCTTCTGGAGCCGCTTCAGGAGGCTGGTGATGTTGATGTCCTCGGGACCGGTCCCGGCAACGGGCGAGATGACCCCCTGCAGGACGTGGTAGAGGCCATGATACTCATGCATTCTTTCCATGGCCATGATGTCTTGAGACTGTTCAACCACCAGGATCTTGGACCGATCCCGGGTCTTATCCCGGCAGATCGGACAGGGGTCATCCTCCGTGATATTGCCGCAGATGCTGCAGCTGTGGAGGTCGCGTTTAGCCGACAGGAGGGACTTGGCAAAATTGGTCACGTCATCCTCCTCCATCCCCAGGGTGTAGAAGGCCAGTCGGGTGGCTGTCTTCTGGCCGATTCCCGGTAGCTTGGTGTAGCTCTCGATCAGCTTGGCAAGTGGTTCTGGGTACTGCATCAATTACATCCCCATGCCGCGGGTGTACTTACCGAGGGTCTGCTGAGTGGCATCATTGACCTTGGTCATCCCGTCGTTGATGGCAGCCACCACCAGGTCCTGGAGCATATCAATGTCGTCGGGATCAACGGCCTCCTTCTTGATCTTCAGGTCGACCAGCTTGTTATCACCGGTGAAGGTCGCGGTCACCATATCGTCGGGTGCCTTGCCGATAAACTCTTGCTTGGCCAGCTCCTCGTGTTCGGCCATCATCTTTTTCTGCATTGCCTTAGCCTGCTTCATCATCTGTTGCATATTCATTCCACGCATCATAATTTCATCCATCCTTTACGTTTAGTTATCTTCTATTTTAACAATATCATCGCCAAAAAGCTGCTTTGCCGCGGTGACAGGATCCTGACTGGCGGCTGAGTGAGCTGGCTGATTATCAGCCGGGCCGTCATCATCACCATCAACCGGTGGTTCCTCCGGCAGGGGCGGTTCCGGGCTCGCCGGGACCGTTGGCTGGCTAGCTGGTGCGGCGGTCGTAGCTTGGCTTGGGGCCTGACTAGCAGCCGACTTCGGTGCCGCGCTGGCCGTTGTTTTGCCGGTAGCTGGCTTACGGCGGTCGAGGCCGTGTTCCTTAATATAATTTTGCCGAATCTGCGGCCACTTATTCTTTGGAACGAAGACCACCTTGTATTCGGTCCCCATCAGCTGCTGGAAGGCGCCCTCCATCGCCGCAATCAGGTTATCATCCGTTGTGGCCTCTTGGAATAGGAAGGCGTAATTAAAGGCAACGATTACCCCGGTAGCACTGGCCGCCACTGGCTTGGAGACGTGCAAAAGAGAACGCTGTGGGACCGTCAGATGGTTGAGCATATCCTCCCACAGGTTCTGAATGTTGACCAGGTCCTTACGGGTTGCTGCACCAAGAACCGGATAAATCTGCCCCAGGTTAACCTGGACCTTACGCTGTTTGACGCGCGGCTGGGCCGGCTTCTTAGCTACTGCCCCGCCACTGGTCTTAAGCTGTTGCACGGTCTGCTGAAGTTGTTGAACCTCCTGTTGAAGCTGCTTAATCGTCGCATCAGCCGCCGGACTCGGCTGGGCCGGTTGCGCAGTCGTATCCTGTTGGGGGACCGCCTGTGCATCTGCCGGGGTCGGCTGGTCCTTGATCTGACACAGCTTAACCGTCAGGACCTCCAGGTAGACATCCGGATGGGTGGTAAACCGCATCTCCTCCTGGATGTCGTTGAGTTCATCGATCATCCGGTAGAGGCTGGTGGCAGATACCGCCGCACTGAGGCTCTTGAAGTCCTCATCCTTGAGTCCGGTGGCCGCCACGCTGATCAGGTCCGGGGACTCCTGGTATAGGAGGACGTCCCGAATAAAAGAGATCAGGTCCTCGATGAAGCGCTGACCATCCTTCCCCTCGGTCAGGATGTCCTTCATGGTATCGAGGGCGTTGGCACTCTCGTGGTGGGCCAACTCCAGGAAATATTTCTTGAGCAGCTGCTTGGTCACACTGCCGGTCACCAGGAGGGCGTCATCAAGTTTAACCTCGTTGTCACTGAAGGAGAGGACCTGATCCAGGATACTCAAAGCATCCCGCATTCCTCCCTCGGCAGCGTTGGCGATCACCCACAGGGCCTTCTCCTCGTAGTCGACCTTCTTCTGGTCGAGGATGTACTTCATCCGGTCGAAGGCATCCTGGGCACTGATCCGACGGAAGTCGAAGCGCTGCACCCGGGAGATGATCGTCAACGGGATCTTATGCGGTTCGGTCGTCGCCAGGATAAAGATGACGTTCGCCGGTGGCTCCTCCAAGGTTTTCAGCAGGGCATTGAAGGCCCCGGTCGAGAGCATGTGGACTTCGTCAATGATGTAGACCTTGTAGTCGGCCTGGGTGGGCGCGTACTTGGCCTTATCACGGATATCACGGATCTCCTCGACCCCGTTGTTGGAGGCTGCATCAATCTCGATCACGTCATTGAGCTGTCCCTTGGTGATTGCCTGACAGATATCACACTGGTTGCATGGTTCGCCATCCTTAGAATGGTGGCAGTTGACCGCCTTGGCAAAAATCTTGGCCGCCGACGTCTTTCCCGTTCCCCGCGGTCCCGCAAAGAGGTAGGCGTGACTAATCTGGTTGGTGATGATTGCGTTCTTGAGGGTCTGGGTAACAATCTGCTGGCCGACCAGCTCATCAAAGCGCTGGGGCCGCCAAACCCGATATAAAGCCTGATAACTCACGCAAACTCTTCCTTTCTAAATAACAAAGTGCTAATAAATATTATACAAGCTTTCACGCTCAATTGGCGATCAATCTGTTTAGCATTTGAAGAAAATTACATGGGCGCGTGATCATACTTAATTTGAGTCCCCCCATTAGCTGGATAAAGTAAAAGGGTTACGACAAAATGGTGCTTTGTCGTAACCCAATGAGTTGATTATCAATAAAACTTAGAGCACAAGCTGCTTCATACTTAGTGCTGCTTCCTTCCGGACCTGACACGGTTCGTAAGTGCAACCTTGCTCTAAGGCCTTACGGCAATATTTATAGTACACTACTTCGCCGTGAAATGCTAGCCCCTTGCTCGACGTTTTTTCCGGGCGAGCTTCTTTCTTTTCCGGATCGCCCGAAAGAAGTCCTTCAGCATCTGACTACATTGGGTCCCCAGGATGCCGCTCTCAACATGCACCTGGTGGTTCAACCGCTGATCATTCAATAAGTGGTAAAGGCTGTCCACCGCCCCGGCCTTGGGGTCCTTGGCCCCGTAATAGACATTTTTGATCCGGGCATTGACAATCGCTCCACTACACATGATGCAGGGCTCAAGGGTGACGTAGAGATCGCACTCCTCCAGGCGCCAGCTTCCCATGGCGGCGCAGGCCTCCATGATCGCCAGCATCTCAGCGTGGTAGGTCACATCCTGAAACTTCTCCCGCATGTTGTGCCCACAGGCGATGATCTTACCATCATGGACAATCACTGCTCCGATCGGTACCTCCCCCAAGAGCTGGGCTTGGTGAGCCTCCGCAATCGCGGCCCGCATATACTTCTGATGTATTTGTTCCTCTGTCATAAAATTTCTCCGTAGATCAAAACACTTTTCTTCATTTCCAGTGTATAATAGTTAACTGATTTTTATCTAGTGATAGTCTAAAAAGTTTCACAAAGTTAATCGCCGTCATCATTACCGTATATCGTGTTTCACTAAATTTGAACCACAATATATGGTATTTTTTAATTGATTTTTACGCATTTCCCGCTATACTAGAAAACATCGACAGACGATTTCAAACTCAAAGGAGGGATTAGGATGGTAACGGTTTTTTCCAAAGATAACTGCATTCAGTGCAAGATGACCAAAAAGTTTCTAAAGCAACACCAGATCGACTTCATCGAACACAACATCGACGAGCAACCCGAATACGTTGACCAGTTGAAGGCTGAAGGGTTCATGGCAACCCCGGTTGTTAAGCTCCCCAACGGTAACGCATTTTCTGGCTTCCGTCCAGACCGCCTTTCACAACTGGCATAACGGTTGAACGTCACCCCGAGACCAGGGCAGCGCAGTGAGTCCCCTCACCCTTGCCCTGGTTTATTTATTGCAACTCAAAGTTAGAAAGCGAGCATCAGCATATGGCACTATCTGATATTGACCTGACTAAGGTCCGCTACTTCGACCTCAATAACGAGGTTAACATCCCCCGCAACGGACAGATCCAACTCGACAAGGACAAAGAGGCCCTGGCGGACTTCATCGAACACAATGTCAAGCCGAACACCAAGCAGTTCTCTTCATTAAAGGAACGCTTCGCCTGGTTGGAAGACCACGACTACATCGAACGCGGCTTCATGGACAAGTACAGTCTAAGCTTTTTGGAGAAGTTGTACGCCTACCTTAAGAGCCAGGATTTTCACTTCCACTCCTTCATGGCCGCCTACAAGTTTTACGCTCAGTACGCGCTGCGGACCAACGACAAGGAATACTACCTAGAGAACTACATCGACCGGGTTGCCATGAACGCCCTCTACCTGGCGGACGGGGATGAGGACCTGGCAATGGACCTGGCCGATGAGATCATCCACCAACGCTACCAACCGGCGACCCCGACCTTCCTTAATGTCGGCCGGAAGCGGCGGGGTGAGTTTATCTCCTGCTTCGCCATCCAAACGACTGATGACATGAACACCATTGGGCGGACAATCAACTCCGCCCTCCAGCTCTCCAAGATCGGTGGCGGGGTCGGCATCAACCTATCCAACCTCCGGGAGGCCGGTGCCCCGATCAAGAAGATCAAGGGCGCCGCCAGCGGGGTCGTTCCGGTCATGAAGCTCCTCGAAGATAGCTTCTCCTATTCCAACCAGCTCGGCCAGCGGCAGGGAGCTGGCGTGGTCTACCTGAGCGTCTTCCACCCCGACATCATCGAATTTCTCGGAGCCAAGAAGGAAAACGCCGACGAGAAGATTCGTTTGAAGACCCTCTCTTTAGGTGTTACCGTTCCTGACAAGTTCTACGAGCTGGTCGAGCGCGACGAAGACATGTACCTCTTCAGTCCCTACGATGTCGAGCGGGTCTATGGGGTCCCGTTCTCCTACGTTGACATCAGCAAGGAATACGACAACATGGTTGCCAACGACGAGATCCACAAGAAGAAGCTCAACGCCCGCGATCTTGAGGACGAGATCAGCAAGCTCCAGCAAGAATCCGGTTATCCCTACATCATCAACATTGACACCGTCAACCGGGCCAACCCGATTGCCGGCAAGATTGTCATGAGCAACCTTTGTTCAGAGATTGCCCAGGTCCAGGTACCATCCCGGGTCAATGATGATCAGACCTACACCGAGCTGGGCCAGGACATCTCCTGTAACCTCGGCTCGACCAACATTGCTAACATGATGGAAAGCCACGACTTTGGCCGGTCCATCCGGGCAATGGTCCGGGGATTGACCCGGATCAGTGATGTCGAACAGATTGACACCGTCCCGACCATCAAGCATGGTAATGCCCTCACCCACGCCATTGGTTTGGGGGCGATGGGCTTACACGGCTACCTGGCTAAAAACCATATCCAGTACGGCAGTCCGGTCGCCATTGAGTTCACCGGCATCTACTTCATGTTGCTGAACTACTGGTCCCTGGTTACCTCTAACGAGATCGCCAAGGAACGGTGCGAATCCTTCCACGACTTTGACAAGAGTGCCTACGCCGACGGTTCCTACTTTGATAAATACGTCAGCCAGGACTGGCGGCCCCAGTCCGACGTCGTCAAGGAGCTCTTCAAGGGCATCTTCATCCCCGGTCCGAATGACTGGAAGGCGCTCCGTGACCGCGTCAAGAAGGATGGTCTCTATAACGCCTACCGCCTGGCCGTAGCACCAAACGGTTCGACTGCCTACATCAATGACTCGACCGCCAGCCTGACCCCAATCGTCAACCGGATCGAGGAACGCCAGGAGAAGATGATCGGTAAGATCTACTACCCGGCCCCATACCTATCTAACGACACGATGCCATACTACAAGTCCGCCTACGATACTGACATGCGTAAGGTCATCGACACCTACGCGGCTGCCCAACAACACGTCGACCAGTCGATGTCTTTGACCCTCTTCATGCGATCCACCATCCCGGCCGGACTCTACGACTGGAAGGCTGGTCGGACCAACAAGATGACCACCCGGGACCTTAACCTTCTGCGCCACTATGCCTACAAGAAGGGGATCAAGTCGCTCTACTACATCCGGACATTCACCGATGATAACGACGAAATCGGGGCCAACCAGTGTGAGAGCTGTGTTATTTGATTTGCTGCTGGCCACCTGCTAAACTTAAAAACGCTAATACGATATTTGTTTAATTATGATAAAGGAGTCGCGCAATGAAGCTTGAAGAAGAATTTAAGCCACTGAAAAAATATAAGGCGATCAACTGGAACGAGGTTTCCGACATGATCGATAAGGCGACCTGGGAGAAGCTGACCGAACAGTTCTGGCTAGATACCCGGATACCGGTTTCTAATGACCTTGATGACTGGCGGGAACTAGATGACGACCACCGCTGGACAGTTGGTCATGTCTTCGGGGGATTGACCCTCCTGGATACCGTGCAATCTGAGGCCGGTCTGACCGCCCTCAAGCAGGACGTCAAGACCCAGCATGAAACTGCCGTCCTGAACAATATCCAGTTTATGGAATCGGTCCACGCCAAGAGTTATTCCACTATCTTCTCAACCCTGAATACTCCCGACGAGATCGACGAGATCTTCAACTGGTCCGATTCCGAGGAGTACCTCCAAAACAAGGCCACCAAGATTGCCAACATGTACCTTGATCCCGAAGAGGACCCCCTCAAGAAGAAGGTTGCCAACGTCTTTTTGGAGACCTTCCTCTTCTACTCCGGCTTCTACACACCGCTCTACTACCTGGGTCACAATAAGCTGAACAACGTGGCCGAGATTATCAAGCTGATCCTCCGGGACGAATCCGTCCACGGTACCTACATCGGCTACAAGTTCCAGGTTGGCATGCACGACCGGACCGAGAAGCAGCAGCAGGACATGAAGGACTTGGATGTACAACTTCCTCTATAATCTTTACAGCAATGAGGAAGAGTACACCAAGATTCTTTATGACCAGGTTGGCTGGACGAGCGACGTTTTGACCTTCATCCGCTACAATGCCAACAAGGCCTTGATGAACCTCGGGCAGGAACCACTCTTCCCCGACACCGCGGCTGACGTCAACCCCGTCGTCATGAACGGAATCTCCACCTCCACCTCCAACCACGACTTCTTCAGCCAAGTCGGTAATGGTTACCGGCTCGGTGAGGTTGAGGCGATGAGTGACGATGACTACAACATCAAGGACCCTAACGCCGGTAAAGACAAGAACTCACGTGAATAATTTACTTAGCCCTGCTCACCAGACTACTGGTCGGCAGGGCTTCTTTTGTTCGCCAATGTGAATCTTCTTTCAATCAATGAATGAAGCAAATTTTATGCACCCCGATGCAGTAAAAAATATACCAATATTTTTCCTAGTATGGTGCTCCTTGACAGAATAATATTGTAAGCGAATTCAGCCGAATAACCATTGTTCACAGTGTCACAAAGTGCTTGATTTCCGTTTGAGCGTATATTATTATTAACCATGTTCAAAGCGTAACAAACTTATTAAAGGTTAAAGGAGCAATTTGTTATGGCTAATCAAAAGAAGCAAACCATTGAATCAAAGGAAAGCAAGCAACAACAGGCTCAGGCAATGGTCGATGACCTGATGCAAAAGAGTCTGGATGCTTTTGAGAAATTACGATACTATTCACAAGAGCAAGTTGACAAGATCTGTCAGGCGATGGCCCTGGCTGCCGAAGAACATCACATGGACCTGGCCGTTGACGCCGCCAAGGAAACTGGCCGGGGGGTTGCCGAAGATAAGGCGATCAAGAATATCTACGCCAGTGAATACATCTGGAACAACATCCGTCACGACAAGACGGTCGGGATCATTGAAGACAACGATGAAGACCAAACCATCACCATCGCGGACCCGCTGGGTGTGATCGCCGGAATCGTACCGGTTACCAACCCAACCTCCACCACGATCTTCAAGTCCATCATCTCCGCTAAGACGCGGAATACGATCATCTTCTCCTTCCACCCACAGGCCCTGCAGTCCTCCATCAAGACCGCCAAGATCCTGCAGGAAGCCGCCGAAAAGGCCGGTGCCCCAAAGAACATGATCCAATGGATTCCACAATGTAGCCTGGAAGCCACAAACGCACTGATTACGAACCCGAACACCGCCACCATCCTGGCAACTGGTGGTCCGGCCATGGTCAAGGCTGCCTACAGTTCCGGTAACCCAGCCCTGGGGGTTGGTCCTGGTAACGGTCCAGCCTACATCGAAAAGTCAGCTAACATCGCCCGTTCCATCTACGACATCGTCCTCTCCAAAACCTTCGATAACGGGATGATCTGTGCCTCCGAAAACTCCGTTGTGGTTGATGATGAGATCTACGATCAGGTTAAGGAAGAATTCAAGAAGTGGAACTGCTACTTCATTAAGCCAAACGAGATCAAGACCTTCACTGACGGCTTCATTGACCCCGAACGTCACCAGGTTCGGGGCCCCATCGCGGGTCGTTCCGCCAACGCCATCGCCGAGATGTGTGGTTTGAAGAACGTACCAGCCAACACCAAGGTCCTGATCGCCGAATACGACGGGGTCGGTGACAAGTACCCGCTGTCCGCCGAGAAGCTGTCCCCAGTGCTGACCATGTACCGGGCCAGCTCCCGTGAGAACGCCTTTGATATCTGTCGTCAACTCCTGCACTACGGTGGTGAGGGACACACGGCTGCTATCCACACCTTAGACGAGGACCTGGCCACCAAGTACGGCCTGGAGATGCGGGCCTCCCGGATCATTGTCAACTCACCATCCGGGATCGGTGGTATTGGTAACATCTACAACAACATGACGCCTTCCCTGACCCTGGGAACTGGTTCCTACGGTGGTAACTCGGTTTCCCACAATGTTACTGACTGGGACCTCTTGAACATCAAGGTCATCGCTAAGCGGCGTGAGAACCGTCAATGGGTCAAGATCCCCCCAAAAGTATACTTTCAACGGAACTCATTAAAAGAATTGCGGGATATCCCAAACGTTGAGCGGGCCTTTATCGTTACCGGCCCGGGGATGAGCAAGCGGGGTTACGTTCAACGGGTGATCGACCAACTACGGCTCCGGCAAAACCGGACGGCCTACCTCGTCTTTGATGACGTTGAGGAAGACCCATCCACGAACACCGTTGAGAAGGGTGTCGCAATGATGAACGACTTCAAGCCGGACACGATCATCGCCCTCGGTGGTGGTTCACCGATGGACGCCGCCAAGGCAATGTGGATGTTCTACGAGCACCCCGAAACTTCCTGGTACGGCGTAATGCAGAAGTACCTCGATATCCGGAAGCGTGCTTACCAGATCAAGAAGCCGGTTAAGTCCCAGATGATTGCCATCCCAACCACCTCCGGGACCGGTTCTGAGGTGACCCCATTCGCGGTTATCACCGACTCCAAGACCCACGTCAAGTACCCACTGGCCGACTACG
Organism: Limosilactobacillus pontis DSM 8475; assembly: GCF_001435345.1. Classification (GTDB taxonomy): domain Bacteria; phylum Bacillota; class Bacilli; order Lactobacillales; family Lactobacillaceae; genus Limosilactobacillus; species Limosilactobacillus pontis. Next base: position 68,253 of record NZ_AZGO01000055.1, read on the forward strand.
CCCTGACGCCAAACATTGCGATCGTCGACTCCCAATTCGTTGAGACGGTTCCGGCCAAGACCACGGCCTACACGGGTTTGGACGTTCTCTGCCACGCTACTGAATCCTACGTTTCCGTGATGGCAAGTGACTACACCCGTGGTTGGTCACTGCAAACCATCAAGGGGGCCATGGAATACCTGCCGAAGTCAGTCCGCGGCGATAAGCTCGCCCGGCGGAAGATGCACGACTTCTCCACGATGGCCGGAATGGCATTTGGTCAGGCCTTCCTGGGAATTACCCACTCCCTGGCCCACAAGATGGGTGGTGCCTTCGGTCTGCCTCACGGTCTGCTGATCGCCATTGCTATGCCACAGGTCATCCGTTTCAACGCCCAACGGCCACAGAAGCTTGCCCTCTGGCCACACTACGAGACTTACCACGCAACTAAGGACTACGCCGACCTAGCCCGGTTCATCGATCTGCAGGGTAACACGGACGAAGAATTGGCGGAGGCCTACGCCAAGAAGTACATCGAAGTGGCTCACGAATGTGGTGTCAAGCTGAGCCTTAAGGACAACGGCGTTACCCGTGAACAATTCGACAAGGTTGTTGACCAACTCGCTGTCCTGGCCTACGAGGACCAATGCACGACCACCAACCCGGTTGAACCGCTGGTTAGCCAACTAAAGGAACTCCTGGAGCGTTGCTACGACGGTACCGGTGTGGAAGATGTTAAATAACTTCAATTAAATTTGATTAGCTAATCAGGGACCACCTGGCAACCGCCGGGTGGTCCCTTTCGCGTCGATTATTTAAAAATTTTTCAAGGCCGTTATTCCCCGCCACACCGGGCTTGGCAGGGGTTGGGCGATCTGGTAAAATGATAGTATCAAATACTAACTAAAGGAGGAGCGTAACATGCTTAAAGAATTCAAAGAATTTATTGCCCGCGGCAACGTGATGGACATGGCCGTCGGGATCATCGTCGGTTCGGCCTTCACGACCATCGTCAAGGACCTGGTCGCCTACCTGATCAATCCACTGATCGGGCTCTTCGTCGGCAAGATCGACCTGTCCAACATCGTTTTCACCATTGGCGCCGCCCAATTCAAGGTCGGTTCCTTCCTAAACGCGGTGATCAACTTCCTGATCATCTCCTTCGTCGTCTTCCTCCTGGTCAAGGGAGTCAACCGCTTCCGTACCAAGAAGGAAGAACCAAAAGAGGCTAAGCCGAGTGCTGAAGTTCAATACCTCAAGGAGATTGCTGAGACCCTGAAACAGCAACAGGATCAGCCTTCCCCAGTGGCCGTTAAAAGCCAGGCGACGTCAACAACAAAATCTGAGTAGGCAAAAGCAGGTGTGCTCTCTGGATTGGCACACCTGCTTTTCTCATCTAATTGTCGTATTCATTATCCCCGGACTGGGTCACCAGCTCTAGGGTGTTGGCGGCCGTCATGTTCTCTTCAACCGCGTCCTGGTCATTATAGTCGTGACCATTGACGGTGTTGTCCCCGCTAGACGTCTGCAGACGGTAGCCATCGACTGCGGCCACATGGACCTCGTTATCTCCAGAGCTGTTTTTGACCCGGTAATGGCCCTCAATCCGCAGTTCGCGGGCCGTGAAGTCGCCGGAGTTAAGTTGAGCCTGTCCACCACTGACCATCAGCCGATTGAGGTCAGCATCGCCACTGACGACGGCCAATTTGGTATTGGTCAGGTTAACCCCGTCAACGACAAGGTTCCCACTCCACAGCTTGACGGTCCCGCCGTTAATTGTGACGTCTTGGGGTACGGTAATGATTAGGTGATCGTTGACCCCGTGCACGCTAAAGAAGAAGTGACCGACCGCCGTTTGGTTAACCGTCAGGGTCCCATCCTTGATCGTTACCCGGGGGCGGTTGCACCGGGTTCCCTGATAACTGACGCCAAACTTGGCCCCATGTCTGATTGTGACATCGGCGCTTGATACATCCAGGTCCAACCGGTCAAAGTGTTTGCTGGTTAACTGCCAACTGCCCTGGTGCTGCAGTTGAGGGCGGCCCCCGCTGAACTCAATGTTGCGGTCACCATGGTTGAGGTAGCCAACCAGTAGGGCGACCAGCCCAACCATTAGGACCAGCCAGCCAATCTTAAACATTCGTTTCATGATTAGTCCCCTTCCCTCGTGTCTGAATCTTCCGGTAGATAAACTTAGCAAAGTTAGCAACCGCCTGAGCCAGCAGGCGGACTAACCAGTAGAGCAGCGGCAGGCAGACCATGAAGCCACCGATTGCCGCCAAACCAATCCCACCGTAGTAAAGACCGGTCATCGGAGCCGTGAAAAGCATACTGATCCCGACATAGAGGGTCGCCCCTGCCGCCACGGCTAACGAGCCAACCACGGCGACCGCCCCCACTGCTAGGCCGAAGAGACAGGCAGCCATTGCGATCAGGATCACCACCGCCAAGCCAACCCCAAAGGTCAGCGGTGAGGTGATGATGGCAATTAATACCCACCAGAAGACTTGCCAGCTAGAATGGGTGCTAGCCGGGCGGCCATCCTGAGCTGACTGGTCATTAGCCCTGATTGAGTAGTCGGCCAGGATCTGCCGACTCAACTGCCGGGGCGTCCCCAGCTTCCCCTCGATTGCCTGGCGGCTGGTCAGGTCGCCGTCAGCAATAAACTCGTCATAAAACTCCAGCGCATCCTGGCGCTCCACATCCGTCAACGGACTGAGGTGGCTGGCCAGGTCCGCAATGTATCGTTCCCGCGCGTTCATTTTGCATCCCCTCCCCCATCTGGGTTAAATATCTGATCAAGAGTGTTCTTGTAGTCGTTCCAGAGTTGCCGAACCCGGGCCAGGTGGCTCTTCCCATCGGCCGTAATCTGGTAGTAGCGACGATTTCGTCCCTGGTAGGGCTGGTCGTAAGTGGTCACGTAACCGTCCTTCTTCAGTCGCCGCAGCACCGGGTACATCGTCGATTCTGAGATCGTGATGACCTCCTGGACACGCTGGGTCAGTGCATAGCCGTAGTAGTCATTACGCTCTAAGATGGCTAGCACAATCCCGTCCAGGAGGTCCGCCGTAATCTGAATCTTCATCAGAACCTCCTCCTTCATCTTATATTATATCTTGTATAGTATTATATACAGGCAAGTTTTTATTAGCAATACCTTTTTAACACAAAAAAGTGGCTAGTGAGAAAACCTTATTTTCTCACCAGCCACGATTAGTTTTCCGAATATTACAATGCAGTTACGGGAAACCTAATAGGCTATCGCGTCGTAAGCCACTTATACTAACCGAATTAACGACGAGCCATCGCTTCCTCGTAATCCTTGGTCCCGACAAATACCGGATGCAGGTACGGGTTGATGTGCATCTTCTTGGCCCGCTTCCAGATGATAGCGAAGACAACCACGTTGATCGCTAGCGAGAGGACCGCAATCATCCCCATCATGTGCGGATCGGCGGCCCCGGGGTGAACGGCCGGGTTCATCACCCCATCCTTGTATAGGACAGGTAGGACCGCAAACTTCCCGGTACCTTGGAACTCTGGTACCACCTGGGCAAACATGCACCAAATAGCCAGGGTGAAGGCCCGATTTTGGATCCAGCCACCCTTGTTCCAGAAGGCCGCGGCAAAGGTTGGCGCCAGCAGGAGAGCCACTCCACAGTACCAGGTGTGGGTCGGTAGGTTGGCGTAGGTGTACTCGAAGTTCCAGACATCGTAAGCTAAAATAAATAGCCAGGTCATATCCGGCCACAGCATGTCATCCTCGTTCTTGGACGAATAGATGCCGAACCAGCCGGTCATACAGAAGGCGTTGAGGATACCGGCTAGGCCGTTGAGGACGTTCCACCAACCACCATAGAGCCAGACACCCTCGGATGACAGCCACCACTGACTACCGGTGGTCTGGAGGGCGCGCATCCCCTGAATAGCCGATTCAAAGTCGCTCCCGACGGCGATAAAAATATTAATTGCAACAATAACAAACGGGAACATCTTGAACCAGTAGGCCTTGCCGAGGCGTCCCCGGTGGTACTTTAGGATCATGAAACCAATACAGCCGAAAGTGGCCGCGTAAAGCTTAGCATAGTGAAACCAGCTGTTCATGTGAACGTAGGTCTGGTTGTGCAACGCCCATGACTGACCATGGGCCGCGCAGACATAGATCGTGATGAAGTAGATGGTCAAACAGACCGGCAGGATGACGAAGAAGAGCAATCCCCCAAGTCTGCTCCGCCGGGCAATCTCGTTGGCGACAATCAAGCTAATGAAGACGAGAAACCAGCCGAGAAACTGCCAAGTCGCTTGGTCACCGTAAACCTGGAATAGCATTTTCATTACCTCCCCATCGTGTTGTTGAATGATTAGGAAAACGCTTTCTATCACGCCCTTATTGTACAATAGTGTATTTTTGACAAACAACGTTTATTTCTGGGCGATTGTGATTGGATTCTGGGTATACTACGGTGTTACCCACGACGTCAGCGGAATTGACGGCTGGTTCATCACCATGAACTGGGTCAACATCGCCGTCGCTGCTATTCAGGTCTACTTTGGCTACAAGAGCATGTCGAATGCTAACCACATGCACTATGCCGCTAGCTAAGTAGTAACTTTTCCCAATCTACTCCCCAAGGTTTTGACCTTGGGAGTTTTATTTTACTAAAAAGTTTATTTTGTCTAAGAAATCGCTTGTATTTTCACAATATCAGTTCTACAGTTAAGCTATAAGGTGATTGATTTATGTTTCGACCTTTCAATAAATTCAAACATTTTAATCATCTCAAGAAGAGGAGATGTCTTACAATGAAAGCTGCTGTAGTACGTGATAATTGTGATGGATACTTTGACGTTAAGGACGTCCAACTACGTGACCTCAAGGCGGGTGAAGCCCTGGTCAAGATGGAATACTGTGGCCTCTGCCACACTGACCTCCACGTCGCGGCTGGCGACTTTGGTAAGGTTCCTGGCCGGATCACCGGTCACGAGGGCATCGGCCGGGTTGTCAAGGTGGCACCCGGAGTTACCAGCGTCAAGGTTGGTGACCGGGTTTCTATCGCCTGGTTCTTCTCTGGCTGTGGCCACTGTAAATACTGCGTCAGCGGTAATGAATCGCTTTGCCGCCACGTCAAGAACGCCGGTTACAACGTCAACGGGGCAATGGCCGAATACTGCATCGTCGAGGCCAACTACGCGGTCAAGGTTCCTGAAAAGCTCGACCCCATCAAGGCAACGTCTGTAACCTGTGCCGGGGTCACCACCTACAAGGCCATTAAGACCAGCGAGATTCGTCCTGGCCAGTGGATCGCCATCTATGGGGCCGGTGGCCTAGGAAATCTCGACGTTCAGTGGGCTAAGAACGTCTTCAAGGCCCATGTTATCGCCGTTGACATCAACGACGAAAAGCTGCAATCCGCCAAGGAAAACGGCGCCGACATCGTCATTAACTCCGCCAAAACCGATCCAGCCAAGGAGATCCAGGACAAGGTTGGTGGCGTCCAGGCGGCCGTGGTAACGGCCACCGCCCCAATTTGCTACGACCAGGCCTTAGCCTCCGTCAAGGCTGGTGGCAAGGTGGTTGCCGTCTCCCTACCAAAGGGTAACATTGACGTACCGATATCCAAGACCGTCCTCGACGGGATTGAGATCGTCGGTTCCCTGGTTGGTACCCGGCAGGACCTGGCCGAGGCCTTCCAGCTCACGCCTGACGGGGGGATCGACCCAATCGTCCACACCCGGAAGCTCAGTGAGATCAATGATATTGTTGACGAGATGAAAGAAGGTAAGATCATCGGTCGGATGGTCGTCAACTTCACTCACGGTGCAAATTAAAGCAAATGGATAGCAAAGCAGGCTTGGGATGCAAATGTGTCTCAAGCCTGCTTTGTCGTTTAAAAAGAAAAAAGCCGCTAACCAGCGGCTTCTTCCTGTATTAATGAATGTAGGACTACTTAAGGGTAACAGTAGCACCAGCGGCTTCAAGCTTTTCCTTGATTTCGTTGGCTTCGTCTTCCTTAACGTCTTCCTTGATTGCTGAAGGAGCACCGTCAACCAGGTCCTTAGCATCCTTCAGGCCGACACCAGTGATGTCCTTAACAGCCTTGATAACCTTAACCTTAGCAACACCAGCTTCAGTCAATTCAACAGTGAAGCTGTCCTTAGCAGCAGCGTCGCCACCGGCAGCACCGGCAACAGCAACTGGAGCAGCAGCAGAAACGTCGAATTCGTCTTCGATTGCCTTAACAAGGTCGTTAAGGTCAGAGATTGATGCTTCCTTTAATGAAGCAATGATAGCATCCTTATCAAAAGCCATGTTTATTTCCTCCAATATTTAGGTAATTGATTTTAATTTGATATTTAATCTTAATACGGCAATTATGCGGCTTCGTCTTCCTTGTCGGCAACGGCCTTGACTGCACGGGCAATCTTCCGCATTGGATCTTGCAGTGCAGATGCAAGCATTGACAACAGGTCTTCGCGACTTGGCATAGTAGCGTATTCGTTGATTTCATCGAGAGTCTTAACGCTCTTTTCGATGAAGCCACCCTTGATTTCAAGAGCGTCGTGGTCATCAGCGAACTTCTTCAAGATCTTTGCTGGTGCGATTGGGTCTTCGTTTGAGAAAGCCACAGCAGTAGGACCAACAAAGGTGCTCTTCAGGTCTTCGTAGTCAGTACCTTCAACGGCCCGTTCAAGAATCTTGTTCTTGATAACTGACATCTTAACACCGGCGTCACGGAGTTGCTTACGCAAGTCGGTAACTTCGGCAACCGTCAAACCACGGTAGTCAACAACAATGGCTGATTGTGCATCGTTAAGCAGGACTTGGGTGTCCTTAACGATTTCAGCCTTCTTAGCAATAACTGCTTCACTCATGAATTTTCACCTCCTGCAATGTATTTTGATCGGATTTTATAAAAAAATCCCTATGACCGCAGACATAGAGAAGGAACTTACATTTCTTCCTCGGCAGGCAATGGATTAAGGCTTACGCCACCTGAGTCTTAGGCAGAGTCATATTTAATCAACTTAGTTAGTTTAACATGCTTCACCAATCCTGTAAAGGGATTTTTCTATTTTTCGCCTTCCTGGAGGCGAACTATCTTGGCGGAGTTGCTTGAGGATTGCCACAATTATCACTCCCTCTAGAGGAGTTTCTTATTATATGATGGTCAATCAGCACCTAATTATAAAATACTTTTCCCCAATACCCATCTCTTCGCCAGCCGAATGCACACGAAAAGCCCCGGGCACGTCACGATCGCGCCTGGGGCTTAGGAAACACACTTAAGATATTAATTTGAGAAACTGAGAATAATCACTACTTACCGGCAACGGCGTCTTGAAGGGCTTCGCCAAGCTGCTTCATGCCGGCCTTGATCTTGTCCTCCGGGGCGTTGGAGTAGTTCAGGCGGAAGGCCCCCGGCTGTGGTTTCCCCGCAAAGAACGGGTCGCCGGGCACGAAGGCCACATTATGCTTCAGACATTCCTTGAAGAGTTCGACGGTGTCGGCCACCCCGGGTACTTCGATCCAGAGGAACATCCCGCCCTCGGGATCGGTGTACTTAACCCCGGCCGGGAAATACTGCTTGATCCCGTCGGCCATCAGCTGTTTACGCTTGCCGTAGAGGTCACTGATCTCACGAACATGGGCGTTGACATCGTTGTCCGCAAAGAACTGGGCCACCGCATACTGAACCAGGTTATCGGTATGGAGGTCAGCCGATTGTTTCAGCACGGTCAGCTTGTTGACCACGTCAGCATCGGCAACCAACCAGCCCAGCCGGAAGCCAGGGGCCAGGGTCTTGGAGAAGGTACTCATGTAAAAGACATGGCCGGTCTTGTCAAAAGACTTCACCGCCGGCACGTGCTGACCAGCGAAGCGGATCTCACCGTAGGGGTTGTCCTCCAAGACGTAGACGTCGTACTTGGCCGCCAGCTCAGCCAACTTCTGACGGCGGTCGAGGGCCATCGTCCGGCCGGTCGGATTCTGGAAATTCGGCACCGTATAGACCAGCTTGGTGTTTGGATGGGATTTCAGGGCTTCCTCTAAGGCATCCATCTTCATCCCCTGTTCGTCCATCTCCACACCAGCAAAGTTAGCCCCGTAGGTCTTGAACACATCGAGGGCGCACAGGTAGGTTGGCTGTTCAACCAGGACGGTGTCGCCGGGGTTAACAAAGGCCTTGCCGACCAGGTCGAGGACCTGTTCCGAACCGGTGGTGACCAGGACGTTATCAAGCTCGGCATCGACGTTTTCCTTTTCCTTAACATGATGCTGGATCAACTCACGCAGGGCGGTAACCCCCTTGGCCGCGCCATACTGCATGGCTTCCTGGCCGTGGGTGGCGAAGATCTTGTCCACCGCAGCCTTCATTTCTTTGACTGGGAATAATTCGGGTGCCGGCAATCCCCCAGCAAATGAAATAATTTGCGGATCAGCCGCTGCCTTGAGAATTGCGCCCACCGCATCCGTTCCATCTGCCGGAACACGCTTTGAGAACTTAAATTGTGTCATTGTCGTCACTCCTTAAAAATTAATCTTTCTCATTGATTTTTAACAATCAACGTTGGTAAGCAGTATACACCACCCACCCGAACTTGTTAAGGGGTAATCTCAATTTTCAATCGCCATCAGCCAATCGACCACCGTCCGTTCGTAAGCGGCAGTCTGCTCGGCAAAGACCATGTGCCGGGCCCCCTGGAAGAGCTGCCAACGGGCCCAAGGCAGGTGGTCAAACATCGTCTTGGCTACCAGGGGCGTGCAAAGGTCGTTGGTCCCGTCGATCACCAGCGCCGGAATCTTAATTTGGTCAAGCTTGGCAGTGTACTCGTAGTCCTTGAGGTTGCCCAATGGGTTATACTCGTTGGGTCCCCAAGCAGTCAGGTAGGCCACCTCACCACCCCGCTTGACCCGGCGCAGCGGCTCCGGCGACTGGGGTGTCGCCGGGGTGGCCGCGTGCAGGGTCATGAAGGCCGCATTAGCCCGCTGGTAAACCGGACTAGTGAAGTCCCCCGTCTGTTCAGCCTGGCGAATGGCCGCCTGTTCTTCTTCCGGCATGAATTTGATCAGGCGGTGAAGTTCACTGGCCCACAACCGGGCCGATGACAGGGTGCTGGAGAGGATCACGCCCTCGACCCCCTGGGGCTGGTAATCGCAGAGATAGATGATTGCCAGCATTCCACCCCAAGACTGCCCCAGCAGGTAGACCTGGTCGAGCCCCAAATAGCGACGCAGGTTCACCAACTCGGCCACCCAGGTCCCTGCCGTGTAAAGTTCGGGCTGGTCATCGGGAATCGACGACCGACCGCAGCCCAGCTGGTCATACATAATCAGCTGGCGACCGGCCCGTTTCGCCAGTCCATCCAATAGTTCAAAGTAGTTATGGGTCGAACCCGGGCCACCATGCAGGAGCAACAGCGGTGGGCGGTCACTGGGCGCCCCGGCGATCCGACAATAGGTGTGGAAGTGACCAAAGGGAATGTTAAGCTCGGTTACGTTCATTTTATTCTCCTCCTCGTTCCCACCAATTTTAACATTTTTATCAAACGGGGGTTGACAGATTAAAATTCAGTGAGTATGATGAGAACAATTTAAGACAGAAACAGCAATGCTCAGGACAGTAGGTTAGACGACCGGTCACAGAGACTTGGTGGTTGGTGTGAATCAAGCGACGTCGCCGAACCGAACATCACCTGAAAGCTGGGGGCTGAAGATAGTAGGTTCCCCTGGCCTCGTCCACCATTACCCGGACCACAGATTATCATGTCTGGTTGAGATGGATTTTCCATGAAGAAAAGGTGGTACCACGAGCTATTCGTCCTTTAAGCGTCACAGCGATGCTTGAAGGGCGTTTTTTGTTTCCCTAAAGGAGGTGAGGGACATGAACGAAAGCGACATTAGCGACATCAACATTCTGAACAACTGCCAAACGAATAATTATCATGATCCTCATCCGTGTGGGTAAACGATTGGGGATGGGGTCATGGTCAAATACGAACGGAGGAATTGATTATGACTGCCTTAAACGAACAACAAACGAAATTTGCCCAAGCATTATTCGACGCTTACACCTCGGGTAACCCCCTCCATGAGGCGGACTGGGATGACACCGTCACCGATGACAACACCGCCTATGCCGTCCAGGACCAGGTGATGAAACTCAAGGGGGTCCCAGTCGGCGGCTACAAGGTCTCCCTGACCAGCAAACAGACCCAGCAGATGTTTGACGCTGACTCCCCGCTCTATGGTCAGCAGGTCGACAGCCACTTCCTGCCGTCACCAGCCACCGTCAAACTAGCCGACCAGATGGAACCGCTGGTGGAGGTTGAACTCGCCTTCCGGGCCACGGAAGACCTCCGTCCCGACGATCGTCTTGACGACCTAATGCATAAGACCACGGTCGCCGGGGCGCTGGAGGTCCCTGACTCCCGCTTTGCCGACTGGTTCCCGGACCTCAGCAAGTACAACGTGATGGCCGATTGTGCCGTTGGTGGACTGGTCGTCTACGGCCAGGAGCACCCGACCGCTTCCCTCTTCAAGAACGTTGACGAGCTCGCGACGGTCAACGCCCAGCTCTTCCTCGGCGACCGTAAGCTGGATGAAGGCGTCTCAAGAGAGGTCCTCGACAACCCGCTGTATTCCCTGCAATGGCTGGTTAAGAAGCTGGCCAGCCAGGGAAAGGTCTTCCGGCAAGGGCAACTGGTTTCATCAGGGACCTTCGTCTTGCCGCCAAAACTGGTCCAGGGCCACTGGTTGGTCCGCTTCGGCCATGGGCTGGGCAACGTTGAGTTAACCGTCCAGTAGTTATTTTGCCATTAATGAGTACCATCATCCCTTAAAAGCAGCAAGGCCACGCACCCCGGCCGCGCTGCCTTTTTCAGTACAAAAAAGCCACGAGCAAAAACTCGCGGCTTTTTTTCCTCATGTCTTAAATTAGAATGAAGTCAGATCAAGCGTAACGCTTGGGCCAAAGGTTGAGGCGATTGAAGCGTGCTTGATGTAAGTTCCCCGTACTGAAGCAGGACGAGCCTTAGTGACGATGTCTTCCAACGTCTTCAGGTTTTCAACCAGCTTGTCGGTGTCGAAGGAAACCTTACCGAATGGTACAGCAACGTTACCATCACGGTCAGTCCGGTAGGTAACTTGGCCGGCCTTGGCGTCAGAAACAGCCTTAGCAACGTCCATCGTAACCGTACCAGTCTTTGGGTTTGGCATTAAGCCCTTAGGACCAAGGATCCGACCCAGGCGACCTACCTTAGGCATCATGTTTGGTGTTGCGATGGCAACATCAAAGTCGAGCCAGCCGTCTTGGATCTTTTCTACCAAGTCGTCGGAACCAACAAAGTCAGCACCGGCGTCTTGAGCAGCCTTGGCGTTTTCACCGTCAGCAAATACGATCACGGTTTGGTCCTTACCAGTACCGTTTGGCAAAACAACGGCACCACGTAATTGCTGATCAGCTTGCTTAGTGTCAACGTTTAAGTTAAATGCAACTTCAACGGTTGAGTCGAAGTTAGCAAAGTCAATATCTTTTACTAATTGAACCGCGTCGTTAACAGCGTATTCCTTCTTGCTGTCAACCTTTTTAAGCGCGTCTTGGTACTTCTTACCACGATTCTTAGCCATCTTGTGTTTTCCTCCTTGCAAATGTGGTCTAGCGGAGTTAATACCTCCCACGGAGACGCATTACTTTGATAATGCGTCCGGACTGCTTAACAACTAGTCTTCAACAGTGAAGCCCATGCTGCGTGCAGTACCTTCAATCATGCGCATAGCTGCTTCTACGTCAGCTGCGTTTAGATCTTGCATCTTAGTTTCGGCGATTTGCTTAACTTGGTCCTTGGTTACAGAAGCAACCTTGTTCGTGTTAGGTTCACCGGAACCGTGTTCAACACCAGCGGCCTTCTTCAGTAAGACAGCAGCAGGTGGCGTCTTAGTAATGAAGTCAAATGAACGGTCCTCGTAAACGGTAATTACAACTGGGATCAGCATACCCTTTTGGTCTGCAGTCCGTGCGTTGAATTCCTTAGTGAAGCCCATGATGTTAATACCTGCTTGCCCAAGTGCTGGACCTACTGGTGGAGCTGGGGTAGCCGCACCGGCAGGAATTTGCAACTTGACAACGTTAGCTACTTTCTTTGCCACGAGACAAAACCTCCTTAGTCCGTGTTGTGGTCATGATGAGGCAGAAAATTTACCTCTCCCACAGTATGTCGAATAGCATACCATAGAAACATACCACAGTTATCCTATAATTTCAAGTTTGTTTTCGACGATCAGTCGACCGTGGTGTCAACCTGGTCAAAACCCAGTTCAGCAGAGGTTTCCCGGCCAAACATCTCCACGTTGACCTTGAGCTTCTGCTTTTCGTGATCGACCGCGGTAACCTTCCCCGTCAGGTCGGCGAACGGTCCGGCAATGACCTTGACCGTGTCACCTTCCTTGACGTCCAGGTCGCTGACAGTGATCACGGCACCCATCCGCTTCATGATCCGTTCCACTTCTTCAGGAAGCAGCGGGGTTGGCTTGGAACCCCCACCGTGAGAACCCAGGAAGCCGGTAACGCCTGGCGTATTCCGAGCGATGTACCACGCTTGGTCGGTCATGATCATCTCAACCAGAACGTAGCCCGGGAAGGTATTTTCAACACCCTCCTTGGCCTGGCCATCCTTCACCTGCCGTACCGTCTCGTTTGCAACGACGACCCGGAAGATGTAGTCCTGCATTCCCATTGACTGCGCCCGTGATTCCAGGTTGCTCTTCACCCGGTTTTCGTAACCGGAGTAAGTATGCAAGACGTACCAACGTTTTTCATGCGATTCCACGATAAATCCTCCTTAAAGATTAATGCTTTTCAAAGTTTTTGCCAAAATAAAAAACCTCGCTCGTCACGAAGTTCACCAAATTCAGTATAACAGACAACCCACCGTTTGACCATATCTTAGACAAACAGTTTCATTAATAATTGAATCAACCAGTCGAACAGGGCAAAGAAGAGGACGAAGAACAACGTCAGTGAAATGACAATTGTCGTGTCGCGCCGGTTCTCCTTTGCGGTTGGCCAAACAACCAGCTTCATCTCATGGTTAACACTCTTGATAAATCGAATTAAGTGCATCCTTGCCTCCACCTACTTGCTCTCACGGTGGAGCGTGTACTCACCGCAATGCTTACAGAATTTACGTAGCTCTAATCTTGATTGTCGCTGCGGATTTGCGGTGACCGTGTAGTTACGCGCACCGCACTTGGTACATTCCAAGGCTACTTTTCGTTGGGACATACGACCGCCTCCATTCATTGAATAGGTTAGCACGAAATTCGCGTTTAAATCAACTGGATTGTCAATACCAATAAAACGGCCGGATAGCGATTGTCCGCTCGCCCGGCCGTTTCATCATAAATATTATTTTTGTCGCAGCTCGGCGACCAGTTTACGCCGGCCCCGGGTCAGGGCACTGCGGATCTTACGCTCGTCGCAACCAAGCTGCCCCTTTAACTCCGTGATACTGGCTCCCTGGTGCAGGCGGCTGATTACCTGCCGTTCAAACGGTGAGCACCGTTGCATGAAAGCCTCCAGGCAGAACTGGCAGTAGATAATGTCTTCCGGACGGTTGTGGTGACCATCCACCAGCCGGTCAACATCCTCTTCTCCCAATGAAGAAAGCTGACTAGCAGGAATCCGCTTGTAGGCCTGGCGTGCCCGGTACAAGTCTAACAAACGATTGATCAGGCTTTGCTTGTAAAAGCCCGCAAACCTGGTGAGTGATCCTCCTTGATACCGGTCCAGGGCGCGCATCATTACAAGCTCGGCCTCCTGGCGCCAGTCTTCTAGTTCCAGATCCGTGACGTAGTACTCCTGCCAAAGGCGGCGAACCAGTGGCCAATACTGGTTGAATAGCGCCTGGAACTCCCGACCCTTGCCTGCGCGGGCCGCAGTCAGCAGCCTCAGTTCATCATCATCATTTAAAAAGTACCTATTATTGTGAGTGCAGTGCATGCTTGCATGCTCCTTCCTCGTTTACTTGACTCGTTACGATTTCAACTAGTGCTTATAGCACGCCTAGTTTCCGTCCAGCCTGGTATTTACCTTCCCCAGGCGGACGCCGAAAAGCGCTTTCAAAAAATAGCATCATTTTCGTAAAACCCCCGTGTCTGTTTCTAATCTAACAGAGCACCGCAAATGGTAACAGGTATTTACTAGTTTGACGGAACGCCTAATCGAACGTTAATATCCCATTTTAAGTAGACAAATATTAGTAAAATTAAAAATTATAGCGCTTTCTTTTAGAAATTAAACTTGTCTTGTAAAGAAACGATAAGTGAAAACTGTCAAACAACCTGGGAAATAAGCTTCTCGGTGCCCTGTACGGCTAGTCTAGAGCGGAGGCTGACGCTGGAGGCGTCGGCCTTCGTTCGTAGTCAAATAGACTTGCTACGCTGCGCTAGACGCTA
>NZ_AZGO01000055.1:82765-90059 GCF_001435345.1 Limosilactobacillus pontis DSM 8475
TAGATCAGTAAACTAGCCGCCACACTGGCGTTCAGGCTTTGAACATGGCCGATCATCGGAATCGTCAGCATCTCGTCACAGGTCTTCTTGAGGAGGGCGGAAATCCCCTTCCCTTCGTTACCAATTACCAGGGCCACCGCCCCGTGGGCATCCCAGGTCCGGTAGTCCTTGCCCTGCATGTCAGTTCCAAAGAGCCAGACCCCACGGGATTGAAGCTCCTTAGCGGTCTGAACCAGGTTGGTAACTCGGGCGACTGGCACGTGCTCGATGGCCCCAGTTGAGGTCTTAGCAACCACGGAGGTCAACCCGACTGCCCGGCGCCGCGGGATGATGATCCCGTGAACCCCGGCCGCGTCCGCTGTCCGGATGATCGAACCCAGATTGTGGGGATCTTCCAGCTCATCTAAGATCAAGAAGAAGGGATCCTCATCGTGCTTGGCCGCGTTATCAAAGAGGTCGTCGATCGTGGCGTACTGGTAGGCAGCCACCGCCAGGGCAACCCCCTGGTGGTTCTGGTGGTCGGTCATCATGTCCAGCTTGTTCTTAGGGACATTGGAGATGACCAGGTGCTTCTGCTTAGCCAGTTTGATGATCTGGGCGATGGCGTCCGCCTTCAAGCCCGACTGGATAAAGACCTTGTTGATCTCCTGGTCCGACTTGAGGGCCATGATCGCCGGGTGCCGGCCGATGATAAAATCAGTATTTTCAGTCTTCATGTCTTGTCCGCCCCGCTTCCACTTGTTCGATGCACCATTCAGCTAGTTCGCTCAACCGCTCCTGCTGACCCGAGAGTTGGAGATACCCCATCAGGGCCTCAAAGCCGGTTGAGATCCGGTAGGTCAGGACCGCGGTGTGCTTGGCGTGGGTATGGCTGTTGGCGTTGCGACCGCGCTTGAAGTAGGCCCACTCCGTTTCATTGAGGATGTCGTCCTGCTTCATCAGGTCAATCAATGCCGCCTGGGCCTTGGCTGAGACGTAGTGGGTGGCGATGTGCTGGAGCTTGGTCGGCTTGCTCAGCCCCGTACTCAGTAGGTGCTGGCGAATGAACACTTCGTAGACGGCATCACCAAGGTAGGCCAGGGCGATCCCGTTTAATTGTCGATAGTCTGCGTTTTCCATTGTTGTTACAAATTACTCCTTCTTGTAGCGGGTGCCTTGGGGGGTATCCTCGAGAATGATCCCCTGCTTCTTCAGGTCGTCTCTGATCTGGTCGCTGCGGGCAAAGTCCTTGTTCTTACGGGCCTCATCGCGTTCCTCAATCAACTGCTTGATCTGGTCGTCGTCGATCTGGTTGTCGGAGGCGGTCAGCTTGACGCCGAAGATGCTCATCAACGTGGCCAGGGTTGTCTTCAACGCGGCCAGGGCATCAGCGTGAACCTGGTCCTCCTGGGCGTAAACGTTGGCATACTTGACCAGTTCGTAGACCACGGCAATCCCGTTTTGAACGTTGATGTCATCGTCCATGGCCGTGGTGAAGCGCTGCTTAAAGTCCGCCAGCTTGGCGTCAACGGCATCGTCCCCACCGGCCTGGGCGTCCTGTTCACGATAGGTCAGGTTATCATAGGCCGTCTGAATGTGGTCGAGGTTGTTCTGGGCGTCGGTCAGGTTGTCCTCACTGTACTGGATTGGCCGCCGGTATTGGGTCGTCGCCATGAAGAAACGCAGCACCTGCGGGTCGACCTCCTTGATGATATCGTGGACGGTGATGAAGTTGTTCAGGGACTTACTCATCTTCTCGTTGTCCTTGCCGATGGTGACAAAGCCGTTATGCATCCAGTAACGGACGAACTGCTGACCATTCTCGGCCTCACTCTGAGCGATCTCATTCTCGTGGTGAGGAAACTCCAGGTCCTGACCCCCGGCGTGGATATCAATCGTCTTGCCGAGATACTTAGTCGACATCACAGAGCACTCGATATGCCAGCCAGGCCGACCCTTACCCCACGGGGAATCCCAGCTGATTTCACCGGGCTTAGCCGCCTTCCAGAGGGCGAAGTCCATCGGGTCCTCCTTCTTGTCCACCTCGTCAGCGCTGACGTGCTCGCTAGCCCCAACTTCCAGGTCATCGATCGACTGACCAGACAGCTGGCCGTAGTGCTTGAACTTCCGGGCCCGGTAGTAGACGTCGCCGTCCTTTTCATAGGCGTAGCCCTTGTCGATCAGGCCGCTGACGAACTCGATGATGTCGGGGATGTTCTCCGTGGCCCGCGGGTGCATGGTCGCCGGCTCGATGTTGATCGCCGACGTATCCTCCATAAAGGCATTGATGTACTTCTCCGCCAGCTGGGGAACCGTGATCCCCTGCTCGTGGGCGGCCTTGATCATCTTGTCATCAACGTCGGTAAAGTTAGAGACGTAGTTGACCTTGTAGCCCTTAAACTCCAGATAGCGCCGCACCGTGTCGAAGGCGATCGCCGAGCGGGCATTCCCAATGTGGATGTAGTTGTAAACCGTCGGGCCACAGACGTACATGTTAACAACGCCAGGATGCAGTGGCTTGAACTCCTCTTTCTTCCTCGTCAGCGTATTATAAATTGTTAGCATTTCAATCCGCTCCCTCATATTGACTTACTTGCAAATTGCTCCCTTAATCTTACCACAAACCGTGTCGATCCGCGCCCAATTGAAAATTTCGCCACCTGAAAAGTTCTTTAAGACTTTGGTCATAGTTTCTTCACATTCTACTGCTAGTATAATAAATGTAGTAAAGGAAGAGCTTTACTACATCAATGAAACCTATTATTTTTCAATTACTCCTCCCAATAGTAACCGAAAAAATAATCATTACGAAATCTCCCCCAAGTTTTCGTAATACTCCCTATTTGAGGACGGCTGATCCCAGGCCGCCCTTTTCTTTTGGCTAAATTTAGGGTTGTAAAAAGGGCGGTCGCAATCTGCGCGGCCGCCCTTTTTATGTTTATTTTTTCTTGTTGCTCTTCGACTTGGCTTGACCGTCGTCCTTGGTCTGCCCGCCGTCCTTAGCGTGTTCATCAATCCCCCGTTGGGAGTGGAGCGGCCGGGCAAAGATCATCCGGCCGGCATCGGTCTGCAGGGCACTGGTGACCTCAACTTCGATTGGCTTGTTCATGAAGTAGCGGCCATCTTCGACCACCACCATTGTGCCATCGTCAAGGTAGGCAACCCCCTGTTGACGCTCGGTCCCCTTCTTGACGACCACGACGTTGAGGGTCTCACCGGGGATCACCCGGGGCCGCAGTGACTTGGCCAGGTTGTTGATGTTCAAGACATCGACGTTCTGGAACTGGATGACCTTATTGAGGTTGTAGTCGTTGGTAACAATCGCCCCATCGACCTTCTTGGCCAGGGCAATCAGCTTGCTGTCGACCTCAGGGATATCCTCAAAGTCACCATCGTACATCTCGATCGGGACGATCTTCTCGCTGCGTAGCTTATTCAGGATGTCCAGGCCACGCCGGCCACGGACCCGCTTGATACTCTCCCCGGCGTCGGCAATATACTGCAGCTCATAGAGGACAAAGCTAGGCACCAGCAGAGTCCCCTCGAGAAAACCGGTCTTGACCAGGTCATAGATTCGGCCGTCAATCAGGATGTTGGTGTCTAGGATCTTGTAGTGATGGTAGTTGGCATCGTGCCGGTCCAGGACCTCGCCCTTGTCATCGTGCTGGTTTCGCCGGTTCAGCAGCTTCTTCCACTCGTCGATTCGGGTCGTTCCCAGGCGAAAACCCAGGTAGCTAAACACCAGCATCAAGAGGATCGGCAAGACGTTGTTGACAACTGGAATATTGGTCTGCCAGAGCGGAATCGAGATCAATACCGCCAGGATCAGGCCCAGGATTGTCAATAGCGCCCCAAAGATCAGGTAAAGCGGGTTCTTTCTCGTCAACTCCCGCTCGATTTGGGCCAGCAGTCGCATCGTTGGTTTGGCCAATAGCAGTCCTAACAGCCAGAAAATAAGTGCACCAATAATAATATCTAAGAATACCAACAATGGGAGTGCAAAGTGTAGGTTAAATACGTCCCAGAGCAGGGGCAGGTAGTAAAAGCCTACCATGGCCCCGACAAGGACGTAGATCGCAACCACAATCCGTTTCCTCATTCATCATTCCTCCTTTGTTTAACTCATGCCAGGACGAGACGCAGGGCCTCACGCAGGGTAGCGACCCCAATAACCTCGATCCCGGTCGGGGGTGTCCAGCCCTTCAGGTTATTCTTCGGTACGAAGATCCGCCGGAAGCCCAGCTTCTGCGCCTCTGCCACTCGCTGTTCGATCCGGTTGACCCGGCGAATTTCCCCGGTCAATCCAACCTCACCGACGAAGGCGTCACTCGCCTGGGTCCCCTTGTCACGGTAACTCGACGCGATCGCCACCGCAATGGCCAGGTCAATCGCTGGCTCATCCAGCTTGACCCCACCGGCTGCCTTCAGATAGGCATCCTGGTTTTGCAACATCAGGCTGGCTCGCTTCTCCAGTACCGCCATAATCAATGATACCCGATTCCGGTTCAAACCGGTAGCCGTTCGCTGGGCATTCCCGTAGACCGTCGGCGTAACTAGGGCCTGAATCTCAACTAAAATCGGGCGGGTTCCCTCCAAAGAAACCACGACTGCCGACCCGGTAGCGTCACGGAGCCGCTCCTCCAAGAAGATCTCGGACGGGTTCTTGACCTCGGTCAACCCGTTGGTGTGCATCTCAAAGATTCCCAGCTCGTTGGTCGACCCGAACCGGTTCTTCACCGAACGCAGGATCCGGTAGGTGTGGTGGAGGTCCCCCTCAAAGTAGAGGACGGTATCCACCATGTGCTCCAAGATCTTCGGCCCGGCCAGTGCCCCGCCCTTGGTGACGTGGCCGACCACGAAAATCGTGATGTTGTTGCTCTTGGCAATCTGCATCAGCTGGGCGGTCACTTCCCGAATCTGGGAAACACTACCGATCGCAGAACTGACGTCGGTCGCCTGCATCGTCTGCACGGAGTCAATCACCACGAACTCCGGCTTAAGCTCACGGATTGTGTCGCGAATACTATCCATGTTGGTCTCCGGGTAGACGTAGAAGTTGTCTCCTGCCACATGAAGCCGTTCCGCCCGCATCTTAATCTGGGTGCCGCTCTCCTCCCCAGAAACGTAGAGAACTCGATGGTGGTCATCACTCAGCTGGCCCGAAACCTGGAGGAGGAGGGTTGACTTCCCAATACCGGGGTCCCCACCGATCAGGATCAGGGAGCCGGGCACGATTCCGCCGCCAAGGACCCGGTTGAGCTCGTTGAGTCGTGTCCTGACCCGGGGTGTCTCCTGACTGTTGATCTCACTGATTTTCTGCGGTTTAGACACCAGCCCGGTCAGTGTGGTTGTCTTGGCCTTGGTGGCCGTCGTAGTGCTGCTTTGCACCTGCTCCTCGACGAAGGTGTTCCACTCCCCACAGTTTGGGCACCGCCCCAGGTAGCGGGGCGAATTATAACCGCAGGTCTGGCAGACGTACTGTGTTCTTAGCTTTGCCATCTAAAAACGCTCCTTACTTTTTAGTCGAGCCAAATCCACCGGTCCGCTGGGCGGTTGGCGTTTCCTCATCATCGGCAAGCAAGTAGGGAACAAAGATCCCCTGGCCGATCCGTTCCCCCTTCTTGACATGGTAGTCACGCAGACCGTAGTTAATCAGCTGGAAGAAGATCTCCCCCTCGTTGCTATCGTTGTCATAGTAGTCGGCGTCGACGATTCCGACCCCGTTGGGCAGGACCAGGCGGCGCTTCAGGGGGCCACTCGACCGGTCGGCCAAAAGGAGGAACTCGTTGGGCTGCATATAAGCCTTGATCCCGGTTGGCACCAGGTAGGGCCTCAGGGGAGCATCAGCCGCGGTGAAGTCGGCGTCCGTCAGCTTCTTCTGCTGGTGAATTGTCCAGAGGGCCTTGATGAAGTTTCCCTTCCAGATTGACGGCAGGGTAAAGTCCGCCGCCGCTTCGAAGTCATAACCAGCCGCGTTAGCCGTCTGCCGCCGGGGCAGGTTGATGCCATCCTTGATCTTACTCGAAACTACCTTGAATCCGCGTTTCATCTCATTCACCTCATTGATTTAAATCACTATCCTAATATTATAGGATAGAACGTTTCCCAATGGTATTGCTAAGGCTTGACTTTTCGGATTACTTTACGGAAAATTGAGGGTGAATGGATGTGATCACTTTGCAATATCAAATTGAGGATCACCGGATCGTTGCCAGTGATGACCAGCAGTCGTTCGTCGGTGAGATCAGCTTCCCCGCCGTTGTGGGCTACCCTGACCGGGTCGTCGTCGAACGGGTCTTTGTCCACCCCGACTACCGTGGCCGGGGGATTGCTGCCGTTCTTGTAAAACGTTTTATCGACTACGCCAGCGACCAAGGCTGGACCGTCAAGCTAATGTGTCCTTACGCAACCCAACAGTTCAAACTGCATCCGGAATACCAGCGTTTGTTATTACCAGAAGATCGTTTTTAGCATAGGAGGAATGTTTCAATGAATCAAGACGAATTGAAAGCCCAAACGGGTAAGGAATCAGTCAAGTACATCAAGTCCGGCATGATCGTCGGCCTCGGTACCGGGTCCACCGTCCGCTACATGGTTGACGAACTCGGTAAGCAGGTCCAGGCCGGCAACCTGACCAACATCATCGGGGTCACGACCTCGAGCCGGACCACCAAGCAGGCCGAGAGCCTCGGCATCACCATCAAGAACCTCGATGACGTCGACCACATCGACCTGACCATCGACGGTGCCGATGAGATCAGCGACGACTTTCAGGGCATCAAGGGTGGCGGTGGCGCCCTGCTCTGGGAGAAGATCGTGGCCAACGCCTCCGATAAGGTGATGTGGATTGTCGACCAGAGCAAGTTGGCCCACAAGCTGGGTAAGTTCCCGCTCCCCGTCGAGGTCATCCCGTTCGGTAGCCAACACGTCTTCGCCCGCCTGGAGAAGAAGGGCTACAAGCCAAGCTGGCGGATGGATGGCGACAAGAAGTTCCGCACTGATGAGAATAACTACATCATTGACCTCCACCTGGGCGAGATCGACCACCCGGCCCAGCTGGCGGATGAACTGATCCATATGGTCGGGGTTGTGGAGACCGGTCTCTTCCTCAACCGGGTCAACGACGTCATCGTCGGCACAAATGAGGGTCCCAAGGTACTGCACGCCCGTTAATTAACATGACGAAAGAGGCTGGGAAATAAGCTTCTCGGCGCCCTGTACGGCTAGCCCAGAACGGAGGTTGACGCTGGAGGCGTCGGCCTTTGTTCGTAGTCAAATAGACTTGCTACGCTGCGCTAGACGCTAAGGGTGCGCT
>NZ_AZGO01000055.1:90153-120657 GCF_001435345.1 Limosilactobacillus pontis DSM 8475
CCTCTAGGAACATCCCGATCGCCATCAGGTCCATTGCCAGCATCATCTGCTTGCCCAAGGTCAGGATCACCACCAGGAGCCAGAAGCAAAACCGCACCCACATGATTGTCTGTGACACATTATCATCCCCTTATTTCCATTATAGTCGTGATTACCGCTGACGCCAGTTCGTAAATATCGTCATAACTAACGAGTGTCTGCCTTCCCCAAGTCCGCCAATTCCCCTATAATAGTAAATAAGAATAACAAGGAGGTCTTTCTATGGCTTTTAAGATTAAAAAAGATGATATCAAACGGTTCCGCAGCGATTACGACAACCGGCGTGACAGCCACGTCATCGAGAACACGGTCACCAAGAACGGGGTGCGTAACGCCAGCTTCAACTGGCACGCCATCAAGGATAACGATCCCCACTTCTCAATTGACCTGAAGACTGGGGACGTCGCCGACCAGAAGCAGTCCGGTCGTTGCTGGATGTTCGCCGCCCTGAACACGATGCGTCACGAGATGCAACAGAAGTTCAACCTGCCCGACAACTTCGAGCTCTCCCAGTCCTACCAATTCTTCTGGGACAAGTTCGAGAAGGCTAATTACTTCTACGAAAACGTCCTAAAGACCGCCCACAAGGCCACGGACAGTCGTAAGGTTGCCTGGCTGATGGCCGAACCGCAAAACGACGGCGGCCAGTGGGACATGCTCTGTGCCCTGATCGAAAAGTACGGGGTCATGCCAAAGTCCGCCATGCCAGAATCCTTTAACTCCAACAACTCCCGGGGTATTGACAGCGTCTTAAACAACAAGCTTCGCCACGATGCCGTGATCCTTCGTAAGATGATCAACGAGGACCACGCCGACCAGAGTGAGCTCGATGCCAAACGGACCGCGATGCTGAACGAGGTCTATCGGATGCTGGCCTACGCCTTTGGGGAACCAAGCACCCACTTCAACTTTGAGTACCGGACCAAGAAGGACAACGAATTCCACCGCGACACCAACCTGACCCCACAGGAATTCTTCAAGAAGTATGTCGGCTGGAATCTCGACGACTACGTTTCCATCATCCAGGCCCCAACTGCCGACAAGAAGTACCACCAGCCCTACACGATCGACATGCTGGGTAACGTGGTCGGCGGCCGTCAGATCAAGCACCTCAACCTGCCGATGGACGAGTTCAAGGAGCTGGCCATCGAGCAACTCAAGCATGGTGAGAGCGTCTGGTTCGGTTCCGACGTCGTCCAGTACTCTGAGACCAAGCTTGGGATCATGGCCCTCAACACCTATGACTACAGCGCCCTCTTCGACATGGACCTCGACATGACCAAGGCCGAGGCCCTCGACTATGGACAGAGCATGATGGACCACGCAATGGTCCTGACCGGGGTCGACATCGCCAACGGCAAGCCAACCAAGTGGAAGGTCGAAAACTCCTGGGGCAACAAGGTCGGCCACAAGGGCTATTTCGTAATGAGCGACGCCTGGATGGACAAGTACTGCTACCAGATCGTCATCAACAAGAAGTACCTCTCTGACAAACTGAAGAAGGCCCAGGCCCAAGACCCAATCGTCCTGAAGCCATGGGATCCGATGGGCACCCTAGCCTAAGCGGCTATGACAAAACGACACCGGATAAATCCGCGGATTTATCCGGTGTCGTTTTCTGTTTATTTCACTTTTTGATTGAGGTAGTCCAAAACGATATCGTAGACCTGCTGGCTCCAGAAGTCACGCTCGTGATTGGCCCCCTTCACCCGGTAGGCCTCAACATCGTAGCCGTCTTTGTCCAGCTTGTTGTACATGTCGACCATCTCGTGGTACGGCACCACCTCGTCGGCATCCCCGTGCATCAGCAGGAAGGGTGGGTAGTCCTGGCCCGGCTCGGCAACATCCAGCGGACTCATTGCTGCCATCTCAGCTGGCCACTTGCTGGTATCCATGCCAAACAGGCAGAACTGCAAGAGCTTGTTGCCGGGAACCTTGGCAGACGCCTTGAAAGTATCGGCCACGTCCATCGGGGCAAAACAGGAGACCACCGCATCAACCCGGTCTGATTCGTGGGCGTAGAGGTGGGACTTGTATCGCGGATCATCCCCGGTCAGGCCAACCAGCATGGCGGCGTTGGCCCCGGATGAGGTCCCCCAGATAGCAACCCGGTGGGGATCAATCGCGTACTTGGTGGCCTTGTGCCGGAGGAAGCGGATTGCCGTCTTGACGTCCTTCAAAAAGGCGGGGAAGGCAAAACCGTCGATGGCGCTGCGGTGCTGGACCGTGGCGACCACGTAGCCATGCTTGACGAACTGGACCAGTTGCGGGATCTCCTCCCCCATCCGGCCCGTCCGCCAGGAACTCCCCTGGACAAAGACGATTAGTGGCCGGGGATCGGTGTGGTACTGTTTGGGGTAGCGCTGGGTCCACGGCGCTAAGATCTGCATCTTGAGGGGGCACCCAGTCACGGCGGCGTAGGTGATGTTCTCAATCAGGCGGACCTGTCCGGTTAGTTCGGGGTTGT
The DNA here is from genome assembly GCF_001435345.1 of Limosilactobacillus pontis DSM 8475. Lineage (GTDB taxonomy): Bacteria > Bacillota > Bacilli > Lactobacillales > Lactobacillaceae > Limosilactobacillus > Limosilactobacillus pontis. Next base: position 92,660 of record NZ_AZGO01000055.1, read on the forward strand.
TATGCAGCTCATGAATCATTAATTTTCACCATCCATTGTAATAAAGGTTTTCTTGACGATGTTCAGCCGGTCGTCGAAACGATACCAGATCGGCTTGCCGTTGGGAACCTCGACCTGGTCGATCTCGTCGTCAGGAATCTGGTCGAGGTACTTAATCAGGGCCCGCAGTGAGCTGCCATGGGCCACGATCAACTGGTTCTTACCGTCCAGGAGCCGCGGGACAATATGGTCCTGCCAGTACGGTAACAAGCGTTGCTGAGTCATTGCTAGGCTCTCACTCAGCGGCATCCTGACTCCCAACCGGTCGTAGCGGCGCTCGTGCTGGCGATACTCCAGTTGCGGTGGCAGGTCGGTAAAGCCCCGCCGCCAACGATGGAGCTGATCAGCACCAACCTCCTTCTTAACCTCGGCCTTGTTTCGCCCACTCAGCGCGCCGTAGTGTCGTTCGTTGAGACGCCAGGTCTTGTGAATCGGAATATAGAGCTGGTCAATCTCATCGAGGACGAGGTTGGTAGTCATAATTGCCCGCTCCATGTAGGAAGTGTGGGCGTCACTGAACTGAATACCTAACCGTTTTAGCTCATGGCCGACCGTGATCCCCTGTCGAACGCCCTCGGGGGTCAACGGTACATCCGTCCAGCCCGTAAAGATGTTATCCCGGTTGGCCTGGCTCTGACCATGCCGAACAATTACTAAATCTACCATACACTTTCACTCCTTTGCCAGTATTAATCATAGCGCAATTGTGCACTATTTAACAGTCAGCAACTACAATAAGGTCTTGATAATCACCATCAGGATTGGGATGACGATCACACTCAACACGGTGGTCTCGGTCACCATGATGGCCGCATAGTTGGCATCCGCGTGATAGAGCTTGGAGACGACCGGGGCGTTAGTCATCACCGGCATCGCCGCCTGGAGGATGAAGACCTGCTTCATCAGTGGCGGCATGCTGCTGGGCAGGACCAGAATCGCCATCAGGACCGGGGCGAAGAGAAAGCGGCCCAGGAGGATCCCCCAGGCGTCGCGCGTCAGCCGAACCCGGCTCAGCCCGGCGTTGGAGATGGCGATCCCGATAAAGATCATCGATAGCGGGATGGTCAGCCCACCGATATAGGCGAGGCCACTCATCACGAACTTCGGTAGGTGAACGTGGAGAATCACCAGGATGACCCCGACGATGAAGCCGAGCAGCGGTGGTGAGAAGATCTTCTTGAGGGCCGTCTTGACGTCAACCCTGGCCTCGTGCAGACCGTCGCGCTGGATCAGCCAGACTCCCAACGTCCAGAAGAAGGTCGTGTTGGCCATGTAGTAGACCAGCACGTATGGGATCGAGGCGTTGCCGAAGAGGGCTAGGTTGATCGGCAACCCGATAAAGACCGTGTTGGAGTTGAAGAACATCGACGAGAAGAGGCCGAGGCGAGACCGCTTGATCCCGATTGCCCGGGCGACCGCAAAGGAGAGGGCAAAGAGGATGATCATCGATAGGACCGGGTAGCGCAGGTCCGGCAGGAGGGTCTTCAGCTCCCCGGCCGAGAAGTCACGTATGATGGTGGTGACCATGTAACACGGCAACGCCACCTCGGTCACCAGCCGAGAGATAATCCGCGGCGACTGGGGATTGAACCAGCCGCGCTCGTTCATCACGAAGCCGATCACGACCATTACCAGGATGATTAGAACCCCGGAAACGGCCGATAAGAAAATAGAAAGCATTGCGTCATTTCATCTCTTTCTCACGAAGTTGTCTCTTATTGTACACCCACCATCCGGTCCCCACCGCCGTCGATCCGACATCTTGGCACATTTGTCTCATCAGAATGCCGTCGTTGGTCAAAATAGTCTATAATTGTAGGGATTGACTAATTTTAACTAGATGTAGGAATGAATATGAAACATAAAATATACCACCTTATTAACTGGTCATTGCCCTATCTGGCGATCTGCGCGATGACCTACATCATCATGTATCCCCAACTGATCTCCCACGGGGTGATCCTGGGAACCGACTCGATCTTCCACTTTAACCGCTTCTATGACGCGGCTAAGCAGATCCAACAGTTCAACTTCAGCTACTTCCAGAGCAACTACTGCTTCCAGCAGAGTGGCCGGGTGATCAACGCCGTCTACGGGCCACTATTTGCCTATCTCAACGGGGCCCTGATTGGCCTGCTCGGCACCTGGTTTCGTTACGAAATTATCACTAACCTGATCATCTACATCGGTGGGGGCGTTGGGATGTACCTCCTGGCCATCAAGGCCCACAGTTCCCGCCGCTTCGCCCTCCTGGTCAGCCTGATCTTCATGAACATCGGTTGGCTGCCCCGCTGGGAGCTCGCCCAGAACATGAATGCCTGGGGTGCAATGCTGGCGCCGTATATGTTGATGTGCGGGCTGACGATGCTCCAGGATCGCCACCGGCCCGTCCACTGGCTGCCGCTGATGACGCTGATGACCATCATCATTCAGATTCACCTGCTGAGCTCGCTCTTCTTCGTCGCCACCCTGATCCCCTTCTTCATCATTGGCCTGGTCCGGACCGACCAGCGCTGGGGGATGATTAAGGAAACCGCCCTGGCCGTTGTTGGGACCACCATCCTGACGGCCAACGTCTGGGGAGCCCTGCTGATGCTTAACCTCCACAACAACATTGCGACCCCAGCGGCCTTTAACATGTTCAAGAACTCGCTGGTCCCGTCGCGGTTTAGCAGTACCCGGGACTACCTGATCTACTTCTGCTGGCTACTCTTTCTCCTACAGTTTATCTACGTCTGCTGCCACCTGAAACGTTCCCTGGTCAATACGACCGTCACGATCATAGGGGCGGCTATCCTGATGTTCAGCTCGATCTGGACCCCGTGGGAGAAGCTGGCAGTTGCAATGCCGAGCCTCCAGCACAACCTTCAGTTTCCAAACCGGCTAACGGTGATTGCCTACCCCCTGCTCCTACTCGGGGTCGCGATATCTGCCACCACCTTCGTCCAGCACGACCATGAGCCAGTCCTCCACCTGCGGCGCAACATCACAATCGGGGTCCTGGTCTTCGTGGTCACCCAGGTATTTGTACCCAACACCATCGACGTCTTCCAGCGGACTGCCCGCTACAAGTCGAACGATGTCCTCAACACCTCCAGCGCCATCGCCTGGGTTACCGACAACCGGGTTAAGCTCCGCAGGTCCGTCCACGATCTCTACCCTGGACAATTGCTGACGATGGTTGAGAAGCGCAGTCCGGACTACCTGCCAATTCCAAAGAAGTATGTCAACAAGAAATACATCCGCTCCTTTGCCTACCAGGACCAGATCATCAACCACGCCCAGGAATACCAGCACACGGTCCTGCCACACGGCGGCCTGAAGCTGACCTGGAATGCTAACCAGGCCAGAAAGGTCCGGTTGCCGATCATCGCCTATCACGAGTCTCAATTGACCGTCAATGGTAAGCGCCTGACCCACTACCAGCGCTCCTCGATTGGGGCCCCATACGTCCACCAACGCCGCGGCAAGAACACCGCCACCCTCTACTTCAAGATCGCCGGCTGGTTCAAGGCCATGCTCGCTGTCTCCCTGACCGGGTTGACCCTGCTTCTCTTCTACGGGATTTACCGCTTTATCCGATCCTGCCCTCGCTTCTGGCGGCAGGTAACTGAATAGTCGGCGTGTACCGCCTGTAAACACAACGCCCCCCAAAACTGGTCTGATGATCAGTCCCAGGGGGCGTTTTGGTATTCAATTATCGTGACTAATCACGCTTACGGCGCTTGCCGGCCAGGCCGAACAGTCCCAACAGGGAGGCCAGACCCGCCAAGGTACTGGCGTCGTGCCCATTGCCGGTCTGTGGCAGGCGCTGACGGTTCGTTGCCGCCGGTGCCGCTGACTGGGCAGCAGGCGTCTGTTTGGCGGCTACCGCGACCGGAGCCGACGTGGTAGCTGTCAGATGATGTGTCGTGGCTGTTGCTGCCTGGTGGGCAGCGTTGGTCGCCGTCCCCTGACCCGCCGGCTGATAGTCACCGTTATCCGCCGCACCCTGGTCAACAGCGTGGTCGGCAGCCGGGACGTCGTTGGCCGGCTGGGTCGGCGTCGGCATGGCTACCGCGGCGTAGGTGATGGCGACCGTTTGATCGGCTGTTTCACCATCTACCGTGACCACAGGCAGCTCCGCCTGACTCGGCGTGTAACCAACAATCGTTGCCGGCTTGAAGGCATCCCATCGGGCCGTGGTCCATGGGTTCCAGGCGATCTGGCCGGTTACCAGGTCCAAGTCACCGTAGCGGCTGATCTTGGCAACCTGGCTAGTGGTCGTTGTCTGACCATCCGGAGTGGTTACCCTGATCGTCCGGGTCACCGTCTTGGTTTGGGCCGGATCATTCACGGCGTGGCGAATAACCACGATGATGATCTGACCATTTTCTTCCTTGATCCGAACCGCTGTCGGAACCGTGGCCGGATCCATCGGTACCCAGTTGGTCGGGAACTGTGGCGTTACCTTAACCGTGTCGCCGACGTGGCTAGTGATCATCTGGTAACCGATCTCGTTGCCGTCCTTATCGACGTACTTGATCTCAACCGTGCCGCGGTTGGCCGTGTAGGCGATGTCAACGGTGACGTCCCTGGTCAGGCTTGCCGCGTCGTCGACCGCTTCGACCATGGCCTGACTCGGCGTGTAGTGGTCAATTGCCGGGGTAGTAAAGGCCACCCAGCCATTGCTGGTCAGCTGCCAGTCACTAAACGTTACCTGCTGCGTAACCTCATCCACGTCAGCGATCCGGTTGAAGGTTGCCGTCTGCTTGGTCGTCTTGACCGTGCCGTCCGGCTGGCGAACATTGATCGTCCGGGTTACCGTTTTGGTGAAGGCACTTGGCGCTAGGCCCGTCGGCAGTTCTCCCTGACCGTCGATGATGTGGTGCCGGTGGTCAACCGTGATCGTCATGTCCGGTGTTTGGTCACCAGTGAAGTGGACCGTCGCTGGAACCTGACCATCGACAATCTTCCAACCAGTTGGCACATCAGAGTGGACATCAACGGTCTGGGCGGTCTTGCCGGTGATCATGTCGGTCTTAACCTGGTGACCATCCTGATCGGTGTAGACGATGTGGGTGGCTTGGTCGTTAGCCGTGTAGGTAATATTGACCATGACGTCCTGCTGGCCATTCTTGACCATGGCTGCGTCAACCCCAGTCCAGGATGGCGTGTAACCGGCAATTACCGGCGCAATGAACTCAGCCCAGTTATCACTGGTTCACTCGTTCCAGGTCGTCTGATTATTGACCAGATCCGTGGTCCCCTGCCGCGTCAGCCGTGCCACTTGATGCGTGGTTGTGAGGTTACCTTGGGGATCCGTGACGTTGATTGTCCGCGCAATCGTCTGACTATCGGCAGCCGGCTTCGTCTGGTGCCCCAGTTCAACAATCACATCGTTGTTGCCGTCAGCCTTGAACGTGTAGTTCTGTGGCAGGCTATCCTGGTTGATAATCTTGTAGTATTCAGACGTTGCATAGTTCAGATTAACCGTCTGATCAGTTTCTCCATTTACCAGAACGTTCTTCACAACCCGATCGCTGTCCTTGTAGACAACGTGGGTTGCTTGCTCGTTGGCCGCGTAGGTGATGCTGACGATTTGGGCCTTTTGACCGTCCTTAACCGTAACCGCTGGTACATCTGCTTGGGAAATCGTATAGCCAGCAATCTGCCCCGGCTTGAAGTCCGCCCATGTGTCTTCCGTCCAGTCGCCATAGCTAACCTCACCGGTAACATCGTCAACGATGGCATCCCGGTGGAGCTTAGCGACCTGCGTTGTAGTCGTGATCTGGCCATCCGGCTTCGTCACGTTAATCGTTCGCGTAATCATCTGGTTCAGATTCCCCTGGTGGGCACCCTTGATGTCCTGACCAGTTGGCGTCTTCGTGCCTGGTTCAACCGGGTTGTTATGGTCAACGGTGGTCCTGTCGTGAGCAACCGTGATCGTCGTGTCCGGCGTCGGGGCTCCCGTAAAGTGGACCGTTTCCGGAACCTGACCATCGACAATCTTCCAACCAGTTGGCACATCAGAGTGGACGTCAACGATCTGGGCGGTCTTACCGGTGATTGTATCGATCTTGATCTGGTGGTCATTCTTGTCAACGTAGATGATGCAGGTTATCTGATCGTTAGCCGTGTAGGTGATACTAACCGTTATGTCCTTGGTCTCACTAGTGACAGCTGCCTTGATAACAGCTGCTTGTGTAGGCGTGTAACCCGCAACAGTCGGAACATTATATTCAGCCCAGTTCCCGCTTGTCCAGTCTCCCCAAGTAGTATCGTTGGTAACCAGATCCTTCACACCAGTCCGGTTCAACTTAACAGCTTGCTTGGTGGTCGTAACCTTTCCAGACGGTACCGTAACGTTGATCGTCCGCGTAATCGTCTGACTATCAGATACCTTTTCGGTGTCGTGAAGCAAGTTGATTACAATGTCCTTGTTACCATCCGCCATGAAGGTGTAGGGAGTTAATACCTTACCAGTTACGTGATAGTTGGCAGGTACGTCAGTAGTAAGCTTAACCGTCTCACCGGTCTTACCAGTCAGCTTATCAGTTCTAACTACCTTATCGCCATCTTTGTAAACCACGTGGGCAGTTTGTTCGTCGGCGGTGTAGATGATGTTGACAACTGCATCCTTGGTATTAGCTGTAACATCCGCCTCGGCTACGGATGGTTGACTAGCGGTGTATCCCTTGATTTCTGGAACTTTGTAGTCATCCCATGAGCCACCGCTCCAGTTAGACCACTTAATGTCGCCAGTAACCGCATCTTTCTGGCCGTGACGAGTCAACTTAGTAGTTTGCTTGATGGACTGCGTCTTGCCATCTGGAGTAGCAATGTTAATCATCCGGGTAATCGTCTTACTGTCGGATACTTCACCGTGCTGGTGGCCCAGTTCAACGACCACATCCGCATTCTTATCTGCCTTGAAGGTATACTTCTTCGGCAGCTTCCCCGCATCCGCAATGGTGTAGCCATCAGGTGCCGTGTAAGTCAAACTAATGGTCTGAGCAGTCGTACCATTGATTGGCGCGGACTTAACGATCTTGCTACCGTCTTTGTAGACGATCCTAGCTGACTGATCATTGGCAGTGTAAGAAATATCGATCGTTGCGTCCTTGGTATCAGCCGTAACATCCGCCTCGGCTACGGATGGTTGACTAGCGGTGTAACCCTTGATCTCTGGAACGTTGTAGGCATCCCAGCTGGCAGTTGTCCAGTTACCCCACTCTGTCTGACCAGTGACCTTATCAGTGGTACCTTGGCGAGTCAGCGTGGCGGTCTGCTTGATCATCGTTACTTTACTTTGTGGATCAGTGATGTTGATCGTCCGCGTAATCGTCTGACTGTCGGCAGCCGGCTTTGTCTGGTGCCCCAGTTCGACGATCACGTCGTCGTTACTAGCGGCCTGGAATGTGTAGTCCTTCGGCAGCCGGTCCTGGTTGATAATCGTGTAGTGTTCAGGCACAACAATAGTTCAGGTCAACCGTTTGGTCGGTCTTTCCACCTACCGGAATGGTCTTCACAACCTGATCACCGTCCTTGTAGACAACGTTAGCCGCTTGCTTGTTGGCTACGTAGTTAATGTTGACAATTTGGCCCTTTTGACCGTTCTTAACCGTGAATGCTGGCACAACAGCTTGAGAAACTGTGTAACCGGCAATCTGACCCGGCTGGAAATCTACCCAAGCATCTTCTGTCCACTTACCATAAGTAACATCCCCGGTAACATCGTCAATTACGGCGTCACGGTGAAGTTTAGCAACCTGTTTAGTCGTGGCAGTCTTGCCATTCGGCGCCGTCACGTTGATCGTCCGGGTGATCGTCTGGTTCAAGTCGTTTTCGTGAGCACCTTTAATATCCCGACCGGTTGGCGTCTTGGCGCCTGGATCAACTGGGCTGTTGTGGTTAACGGCGGTCTCGTTGTGGTCAATCGTGATCGTCGTGTCCGGTGTCGGGGTACCCGTAAGGTGGACCTTTTCCGGAATACCATCGATAATCTTCCAACCAGAGGGAACCATGGAGTTAGTGTCAACGGTTTGGTCCGTCTTACCGTTAATTGTGTCGGTTTTGACCTTGTTGCCATCCTGGTCAACGTAGATGATACGGGTTATTTGGTCGTTGGCCGTGTAGGCGATATTAACCGTCACGTCTTTCTGGCCATCCCTAACCGTGACTGCTGGCACATCGGCCTGGGAGACCGTGTAGCCGGTAATCTGGTCTGGCTTGAAGTCCGCCCAAGACTTATCATCAGCTGACCAATCACCATAGGTTACCTCACCAGTAACTGCGTCATAAGTAGCGTCGCGGTAGATATGAGCGGCCTGTTTCATCGCGTTGATCATGCCGGCTGGCTTCTTCACGTTGATCGTCCGGGTAATGATTTGGTTCAAGTCACCTTCACGAGCACCATCAATGACCATGCCAGTTGGTGTCTGCGTACCTGGTCGTAATGGCTTATCGTGGTCAACATTCTCAATAACGTGCTCAAGCGTTAATGTGATATCGACATGACCATCAGTACCAAACTCAATCGACGTTGGAACCGTTTGCCCAGCAATTAACTTCCAACCAGCTGGCACTTGGCCATGGTAAGCAACGGTTTCGTGGGTGTAACCATTAACCTCATCAGAACGAATAGTATTACCCTTAACGTCTTGAAAAATAACATAACTGGTGTGTAAATTGGCCGTGTATTTAACATTGATGATTTCATTGATGCCTTTCTGCGCCCGCGTAATGATTTCTTTGCTAGGAATCTTAGGAATATTATTAACGGACTGGTGCGCATCATTCTCCATCGTCGCACTGTAACCAGCAAATTCTGTTGGCTCATATTCTGCCCATTCCTTAACATTGGTTTTAACTCCAGGAATTGTTTGCTTCGTGACATAATCATGATTCGTCGTCGTGGTTACCGTTGCTGACTGGATCGTCGTCGTCTTTTCCCCGTCAGGAGTCGTAACGTTGATTGTCCGGGTAACGGTCTTTTCGGTAGCTTTAGTTGTCTTTTGGTGACGAAGATGGACAATTGCAAACACCTTGCCATTATCGTTGCTAACCTCATATTTAGGCTGACCATTTTGGTCATCGCTAAGAACAATTACCGGCTGTTGGTTCAGCTCATATTTCTGCGCTTGCAAGTCTTTAGGAACAGTGATCGCTACAGCACTACCGGTCTTCCCCTCAATAAATTCCGTTTTGTTTGAAGGAACTTTTTCTCCGCCCTTATCATCATCCACATATTCCAGTGGGAGCCGCGTATTATTTCCCTCCACGAAGACGTAGTAATCATCCGTTGCCCCTTCTTTTCCAGGAAAAGTGACTACCGTCGACGTACTCTTTAGGATCCTATCTGCTGGGATCTTAAAGCGGTTATTCACAGCGTTGGCATCAACGAGGGTGTAACCATGTAGCGTGGCCGGGTCAATGTTAATTTGCCCCGACTCACCACACCAATTAGACTTTATCAGTTGCCCCTGCGGAAGCTGGACCTCCGCATTCGCGATATTCTTTGCCTGTGAGTTGACGTCAATGAAATGAACCTTAGCAGAGGAATGCCCCTGAACAACGTGTTTGCCTGGATTAGTGGTAATCGTCCACGGAACTTTAATCCGCTGGAGATTTCCATCGTAAAGAGCGACACTAATCTGATTTTTGGCCGTATGGTCATAGCTAACCACGTGGATCTCCTGCAACCACTTCAACGGGTTATCCCCTAAAAAGTGTTGATATGCTTCGACATTATCGCGGGAAAACTTGTCCGGGTCGATCCCCGGCTGCGCAGTGTATAGGACACTCTTAAAGTAGTTATACAGACTGCCGTACTGTTGATCAATTGCGTTGACCCATTCGGTATGTAACCGTGCTGTCGGCCACTTAAACCAGAGATTAATTGATCCGTTATTCTGACGGGACCAGATTAATTCATCAGCATTTTGTTTCTTCAGTGCTGATAGATCAAGATTATCCGCTACCCGAACCGATCTAATCTTTTCCCAAAGTGGGATTTTACTATTGTTGCGAACAACCTTATGGACGTTTCCCTTATTGTCTAGGTCAAACAATGCTTCTGCCTTGGCACCACCATATACTTGAATGTCCGCAATACTCTTCCCATTTAGGACACCACCCCACTGATAAGTACCTGGCAAGGTCGCCTTGGTGGCAGTCAGGGGATTCCTCAAGAATGCCTTTTGCGCACTATCACTGACGTAGTTGCTGCTTACCGAAAATAGCCCCTCATCACCGGAATTTAATTTAGCCGCACTAAAGTTACCGCTTGAGGTTTCCAGAGTGAACTTAGGGGCAGTGATGGTAAGGGTATAAAGAGTGTTCTTACCATTGGTAAACTTGACCTGCTGTTCTGGATTAAGTAATGTTCCCCGGTATGCATCCGCATTAGCAGGGTGGTTAAGGTCGAGGGCGACCGGAATATCAAACTTAATCCGCCGGTCGTCGTTAAACTTAGCGTTTCGGTTGAGGTTTTGCAGACTAATGACAATGGTCCCTTTCTGCTCACCATTCTCAAGGTGTAGATCCCCAACTCTTACATCAACCCCGTTTACTGGTGCCGTGATTTCGTGCTTGGCAGATCGAATTAGTACCGAAATATTTTGCTTACTGCCCTGGTCAGAGCGGACTTGGCTGATCGTTCCCACCTCAATGATGCCACCAGCAGCCAGTTGTTGACTGGTAACTTCAAAAGAACCCTTCAACCCCACGACCTTATTACCTGTTGCCGTGATGGTTGACGAATGGCTTTCATTATTCTGCGCTTTGGTGTACATATCCAAATTAACGTTTTGCGCAAATGACTTAGCCTGGTTTTCACCTGTGCTGTTGGTTATGGGGGCGGTGACGGGCTGCGTGTTTACATCGCCCGGGACCCCATCGTTGGTATTCACCGCTGCTGCGCTAGGGATACTGCTTGAACGCGGCGACGCAACGGTAGCGGTATTTAAACTACCGGGAACGACTGGAACGGCCTGCTGTGGTGAAGATGCATCAGCCAGCGCGCTCTGGCTGCCGCCCATGTAAAATCCGGCGGCAATTGCGACCGAAACAACCCCAATACTAAGTTTTCGCAACGAGAAACGTTGAAACCTTCGATTATTCCTGTTGCTTTTCGAAAACTTATTATTTTTACCAACCATTTTTTACATTCTCCCCAAGTTAATAATATTTTGGATGTTAAGCGTCTACCTCGCATTTTCTTTATTTACACAAAGAAATGTAAAATCGATTAACTAGTCCCCATATATAAAAGTTAACCTTGTTTACTTTCTTTTACGTAAAACCGTTAAGAATGTATCAAATCCTGCTAAAAATCGTCAATGCATCGTCGACAGCCTTATATATTAGCGCTGGGGAAAAATGACCGGTTTTGGGGCTGAATACAAATAAACATATTTTTGAGATATTATTTTTATAGTTTAGAAACGTTGATAATATTCGTTAATAGATATTAATACACGTAAAACAGCAAAAAGCAGCCGTCACTGAAGGAAATGACTGTTCACTGACAATCGATCCCAAATATGTCAATCGGTTGACTTTTAAAACGCATAACGCCGCCATTTCAGTGCGATTAGCACTTGAAATAGCGGCGTTGTCAGCTCGTATATCAGTTTAATTATTTGGCATTCATGATAAATGAAAATTCGATATCTTTATCAGCCGAAATGTGGTATTTCTGTTCGACATCTGCACCCCAGCTGTCAATTCCACCGACACCACGAACGGCTCCCGCGATTACTAACACAGTACGCCGTGCCAATGGCAGCTCTTCCAGGTGGGTGGCATTCTCCAGTTCTTCGGCCGTATATGGCAGGCAACTGAAGTTAATCGGCTGATCATCCTTGGCGACCTTTAATTTGAACGGGGTCCGGTCATGGTCAGCATTATTCTGGGTAGTATCCCGGGTAATCTCAACCCAGTCCGTGGCCATGTGCATCCCATTCTCCTGGGGAACCAGGTACTTAGCTACCGGTAGTCCCTTTATAGCAAAAGTCCCGTGCGTGACCCCAGCCATCCGGTCTGGATAGGTCTCTCCAGACAGACCTTCGTAGGTGAAGCCGGTCGCTTCCGTCGGCATAATCAGCCGCAGCCCAAAGACCGGCAGTTCAGGTAGACCATCCTTACCAGTGTAGTGAACCCCAACTTTAATCTGGCCGTCCACCTGGACCTCATAGCTGACCGTAGCGTGCGTGGCCGGGCTGGTGAGGGTTTCGAAGGTGTAGCTGATGATCACACCATCGGCCTCTTCATCCCCCCTGAAGTCGTTGGTCCGCGGTGCCACCGGTAGTTCGTCAAAGTGGTGGTCGCCGACGCTCAGATCAATGTTGACACACTTCTGGAAGAGGTCGGCGCAGACCCACTGGGCAGAACGAATATTGAAGCCGTTCCCCCGATCGTTATCGGTCGTGGTCCGCCAGAAGGTCGGTGTCGGGACCCGGTAGAGCCATTCCTTGCCCTTGATCTTCATTGACTCCAGGCCGCCGCGCTCGTAGCTGAAAATATAGTGAAAGTCATCGCCAGCAACCCCGAGGGCGCCGTCGCCGTAAATGACGTGTAATTTATTTGTGTAAGCCATAGTAGTACCGTACCTCCTGCATTGCTGGTTTTGGTGTCCGGTCCGCAAACATCAGGCCGTCACCCGAGAATTCGTAGTCTGAGTGCCGATCATCGAAGTCACCGCCGTAGCGCATGACCTCCTTACCACTGATCGGGTCTTTGACCGCGATTGCTTGGTCGATGAAGTCCCAGATAAAGCCGCCGAAGTATTGTGGATACTTATCGAGCAGCTCGATGTAAGATCCCATTCCCCCGTCGGAGTTACCCATGTCGTGCATGTACTCACACTCCATAAATGGCTTGTCCGGGTTGTTCTTCAGGTATTCCTCAACCTGCTTCGGTGGTAGGTACATCCAGCTCTCGACGTCGGAGATCTGGTCACGGTAGTCCTTGGTTCCCCCAGCTGGTAGGTAGCCCTTCGGATCCAGGCTCGGAATTTGCTTACTGTAGTCGTGGGTGTGGCAAACGCCCTCATAGTGGGTCAGGCGGCTGTCATCGTGCTCCTTGTAGAACTGATTCATGGTAACCAGGTTGTCACCGGCAAATGACTCATTTCCCAGCGACCAGAAGAGGATCGCCGTGTGGTTCTTGAAGGTCTCGTAGTTGCTCCGCGCCCGGTCGACAACGACGTCCTTCCACTGTGATACGGAACCGGGAACGTTGTATGACGGCTCGATGGCCCCCATCTTCTGCCAGGTGGCGTGGGACTCGAGGTTATTTTCTGCCATCATGTAGATCCCGTTTTGGTCGCAGAGGTAGTACCACGGGATCTGGTCTGGGTAGTGACAGGTCCGGACCGCGTTAATGTTATTTTCCTTGAAGGTGGCGATGTCTTTCGTCATGTCGGCCATCGTGATTGCCCGGCCACGGTGGTCATCCCACTCGTGCCGGTTAACCCCATTGATGATCAGCCGCTTGCCGTTGAGCAGGACCACATGGTCATCATTGATCTCAATCCGCCGGAAACCAAACCGGTACGGAACCAACTCCAGCAGCTTGCCGGATTCGTCGCGGATCTCGACCAGCAGCTGGTAGAGGTATGGGTCGTGGTTGTCCCAGAGGTGGACATCATGGAAGTCGACGTCTTCTAAGTCCACCGCCGTCGTCACTGGCAGGCTCTGGTCCAAGAGGCCGTTGCCATCGGCGTCCTTGACCATGATGTGGACACTACCGGCCCGTTCACCGGCCAGCTTGAGGCTGAGGTTGAAGCGGGCATCCTTGAAGTTATCCGCCACCACCGGCCGGATCGTCATGTCCTCAACGTGGGTCACCGGCTGGGCCAGCAGGCTAACGCTACGGAAAATCCCGGAGAAGCGGAACATGTCCTGGTCCTCAATCCAGGAAGCGGTACTGTGCTTGAAGACCTCGACCGCCATCACGTTACCCTCGTCCTGGATGTACGGGGTCAGTTCAAATTCGGACGGGGTGAAGCTGTCTTCGGCATACCCGATGAAGTGGCCATTGAGCCAGAGGTACATGGCCCGTTCGACCCCTTCAAATCGGACCCGGACCGCCTTGCCACGCAGGGCTGGGTCGAGGTCAAAGGTCCTTCGATACATACCGACCGTATTGTCACTACCGGTACTAAAGGAGCCGGCCTGGGTGTCATCGGCACTCAGGGCATAGGCTGGGCGCCGATAGATCTTCCCTTCCCACGGAATCAGGGTGTTGATGTAGTTGTTCTGGGCGTAATCGTTCATCTCGATCTCACTCGGCACGGTGATTGAATCAAAGTCCGTGGTGTCCTGATCCAATGCGTAGAAACCGTGCAACCGTTCTTGGGGAGTCTGGGCAAACTTGAATTGCCACTGACCATCGAGGGACTGTGTAAAGCGACTGGCACCGGCTGCCCACTCTGCATAATTGCCATAGTAATGATGGTCACTGTGCGCAGGAAGCTGGTTGACCCGGAAAGTCTCCGGATCGTCTAACCATTTGATATCTGCATCCATTAAAAAATCCTCCTCATATAAGCAAGTTACACACTAAGTATAGCGCTTTCAAGCGATGGAAGACAAGAAATTCGATAAATGTTCAATGATACAGTTAGTATTAGACAGGATTTAAATTTAAAAACAAAAACACCCAGTCAAATGACTAGGTGTTTTAGTAGTGCGGCCGAGAGGACTTGAACCTCCACGGTCATAATCGACCATAAGATCCTTAATCTTACGCGTCTGCCAGTTCCGCCACGGCCGCATATCTCATCAACATAAATTATTATAGCAAACGCGGTCACCCTTGGCAACTACTTTTTTAAATTAATTAATTTAAATCGGCCCCCGCACCGTCGGCAGACGTAGCGCGCCGTATTAAACCGGCGCTGGCGGGCTACCAACGCCCCACAGCCCTGGCACTGATAGAGCCAGCGAGCTTGCCGGCGCGACCGGGCCTTGCTGGTTACCGGCGCGTACCGGGACCCACCAACCACGACTAAAAGTTCCCTGAAGGCCCGGCTACGGTGGTGGTAGTCCCGGCCGGTCAGGTGGAGGTGGTAGTGGCAAAGCTCGTGGAGGACCACCTGTTTCAGGTTCTCCTGATCAAACTCAGTGTACATCAGCGGGTTGATGTCGATATGGTGGTCAGTCAGGTGGTAACGGCCCCCGGTCGTCTTCAGCCGGTTGTTGAAGACAATCCGGTGCAGAAAAGGCCGTCGGAAATATTCCAACGACCATTGCTCAGTCAGGCTCTGTAATTCCTGGTTATCCATTGGCAACCTTCTTTGGCGCCACCATCGTCAACTGGATCCGCTGACGTTTCAAGTCGACATCATCAATCCACACATCGACAATGTCACCGACTGCCACCACTGTCCGGGGATCACGGACGAACTTCTTGCTCATCTCCGAGACGTGGACCAGGCCGTCGTGCTTGACCCCGATATCGACAAAGGCCCCGAAGTCGACCACGTTACGAACAGTCCCCTGGAGCTTCATCCCCGGCTTAAGGTCCTCGATGGTCATAACATCATGCCTGAGCAGCGGCGCCGGCATACTATTCCGGAGGTCCCGGCCCGGCTTCTTCAGGGAGGCGATGATGTCGTTGACCGTTGCTTCCCCCGCCTGATCGGTCGTGTAATCGGCCGCCTTAACCTTGGCCAGCCGTTTCGTGGCCGCCGCAGTACCGAGGTCCCCGACCGCAATCCCGGTGTCCTTCATGATCTTGGCCGCGATGTCATAGCTCTCTGGATGGACGTCCGTGTTATCCAGCGGGTTATCCCCGGCTGGGATCCGGAGAAAGCCGACCGACTGCTGGTAGGACTTCGGTCCGAGGCGCGGTACCTTCTTCAGCTGGGTCCGGTTCGTGTAGCGACCGTGCTCATCACGATAGTGGACGATGTTCTTAGCGATCGTCTTGTTGAGGCCCGAAATCTGGGTCAACAGCTGGTAACTGGCAGTGTTGAGGTTGACCCCCACGCGATTGACCGCCCGCTCGACCACGTCGTCCAGGGCCGTCCCTAGTTCCTTCTTCGGCAGGTCGTGTTGGTACTGACCAACCCCGATCGCCTGGGGATCGATCTTGACCAGCTCGGCCAGGGGGTCCTGAAGACGGCGACCAATACTAATGGCGCTCCGCTGCTCGACGTGAAGGTCCGGGAACTCATCACGAGCCTCCTCACTGGCGGAGTAAACTGATGCTCCAGCCTCATTGACAATCACGTAGTAGACCGACCGGGAAATCTTCTTCAGGGCGCTGGCCACGAAACGTTCAGACTCCCGGCTAGCGGTCCCGTTACCGATTGCGATCATCTCAACTCCGTAGTGCTCAATCAGTTGGAGAAGCTCGCCCTCCGCGGCCGCCCGCTTCTTCGCCGGGACCGGATCGTGCGGATAAATGACCGCCTTGGTCAGGAACTTACCGTTTTCGTCAAGGATTGCCAGCTTGCAGCCGGTCCGGTAGGCCGGATCAAAGCCCATCACAACCTTCCCCTTGATTGGGGCCCGCATCAAAAGGTGGTAGAGGTTCTCACCAAAGACCTTGATCGCCTGCTCGTCCGCCTGGTCGGTCAGCTGACGGCGGAGTTCCCGCTCGATCGCCGGCGCCAGGAAGCGCTTGTTGGCGTCCGTGTATGCCGCGGTGATGAAGTCGGTGGCCGCGTTACGCTTGCTGGTCCGGATAAGCCGAAAGCGAAGATAATTCAACACGGCCTCAGTATCGACGGCGATCTTGACGCTGAGGACCCCTTCCTTCTCGCCCCGGTTGACCGCCAGAATTTGGTAGGAGCTAAGGTCCTTAACCGGGGCAGTGAAGTCGTAGTACTGTTTGTAGGTGCCCAGTTCGTCCTTTTCCTCACCGTTGCGCTTCAGGGTGGTAACTAGCTGGCCATGGTTAACGGTGTAGGAACGCAGCCAACCACGAACCGTCGCCATTTCGCTGATCGCCTCGGCCAAGATCTCATTGGCTCCATCCAGGGCCGCCTGGGCATCTGGTACCGAATCATTGACGTACTTAGCAGCCGCGCCAGTCAGATCCTCATCCGGGTAGGTCAACATCCAGTTGGCCAGTGGGGCCAGACCAGCTGCCCGGGCCTGTTGAGCCTTGGTCTGCCGCTTCTGCTTATATGGTAGGTAGAGATCCTCGACCGTCTGCAGGTCCGTTGCATCCCGGATCTGTTTGGCCAGGGCCGGGGTGAGCTTGTCCTGCTCCTTGATCCTGTTAATGACGGTCTCCTGACGTTCCAGCAGGCTGGTGACGTGCTGGTATCGGTCCCGGACCGCTTGCAACTGCACCTCATCCAGGGTCCCAGTCATTTCCTTGCGGTACCGGGCAATGAAGGGGATCGTGTTTCCCTCGTCCATCAGCTTAAGGGCCGCCTTGATCTGTCCTTGCCGGATGTCGGGTAGTTGCTGACTAACTAACTGCAGTGTCTTTTCGTCCATAAATCCTCCGTTAAAACGTTACTTCCACCAGGTGTCCAGTGGGGTGATCGGCTGGTGACGCTTGTGGCGGGTCTTCTTGTACCAGTCTTCAATCTTTGCGGCCGCTTTCTCGGCAATCACGTGCCCTTCCAGGTAATTATCAATGTCTTCGTAACAGACACCCAGTGCCGCCTCATCGGCCCGCATCGGTTTGTCGTCCTCGAGGTCGGCCGTTGGCGTCTTCTCATACAGGTTGGCCGGGGCCTTCAGATACTGGAGCAGGGCCTTCCCCTGCCGCTTGTCCAAGCCGGACAGCGGGGTGATGTCGGCCCCGCCGTCGCCAAACTTGGTGTAAAACCCAGTGACGGCCTCTGCGGCATGGTCTGTACCAACAACCGCCCCGCCGTACTGGCCGGCGATGGCATACTGGACAATCATCCGCTCCCGGGCCTTGATATTGCCCTTGTTGAAGTCACTGATATCGGCACCGGCCTCTTCCAGCGATTTCACCATGGCGTCCGTGGCCGGTTTGATGTTGACCCGCATCGTCTTGTCGGGCTTAATGAAGTGGTTGATCGCCTCCATGGCATCGGACTCATCTGCCTGGGTGCCATAGGGCAGGCGGACCGCAATGAACTGGCAGTCATCGTCATTGGTCTCTTGCCGGCGCCGTTCAACCGCCAGCTGGCAGAGCCGACCAGCCAGGGTGGAATCCTGCCCGCCAGAGATGCCGAGCACGATCGTCTTCATCCCCGTCTTCTGCATGAAGTCATGGATGAACTTGACCCGCTTTTCAACCTCTTCCTTGGGGTCAATGCTTGGACTGACCTTCAAATCATCAATAATCTGTTCCTGCATTTTACGCATGACTATTACTCCTTATGACCAAGTGTCTTAACATATTCGTGAATGTGATGAATCATCGCCAGCTTATTGTCATAGCACTTCTGGGAGAGGTCGACCGGGTAAACCTCGGGGTTGAGATCGCGCTTGTACTCATCCCAGAGGGCATCCAGGCTGGCCGTCCGGTGATCACGGGTCTCGTCCAAGGTTGGTTCATCGTAAACAAACTCACCATCCTTCCAGATATCCTTGAGTATCGGCCGGGCGATGAAGTCGCTGACGTCCTTTTGCTGGAGGGGGAAGTTCGGGTTGAACATGTTTAAAGATTCCTCTTTACGGGGATCTTCATCAGCCAGGGTGATATAGTCCCCTTCGCTCTTGCCGTCAAGCCGGTCGTTGATTCGCCAAACCTGCTTCTTGCCCGGGGTCGACATCTTGGCCACGTTGTTCGACAGTTTGATCGTGTCAACCAACTGACCGTTGTCGTCCTCGACGGCTACCAACTTGTATACCGCGCCTAAGGTTGGCTGGTCGTAAGCAGTGATCAATTTGGTTCCAATCCCCCAGACATCAATCTTGGCCCCCTGCATCTTCAGGTTCTGGATGGTCTTCTCATCGAGGCCGTTGGAGGCAAAAATCTTCACGTCCGGGAAGCCAGCCTCGTCCAGCATCGTCCGGACCCGCTTGGACAGTGAAGCCAGGTCGCCGCTGTCGATCCGGACCCCAATGAAGTTGATCTTATCGCCAAACTCCTTGGCTACCCGGATAGCGGTCGGCACCCCACTCTTCAGGGTGTCGAAGGTATCGACGAGGAAGACACAATCACGGTGGGTCTGAGCATAGGCCTTAAAGGCGTCGTAGTCATTCCGGTAGGCCTGGACAAGGGCGTGAGCATGGGTCCCGGAGATCGGAATCCCGAAGAGCTTGCCGGCACGTACATTGCTGGTGGCGTTAAAGCCGCCAATGTAGGCCGCCCGGGTACCCCAGATCGAGGCATCCAGCTCCTGGGCCCGCCGCGTACCAAACTCCATTACACTCTGGTCACCGACGATCGACTTGATCCGGGATGCCTTGGTGGCCACCATGATCTGGTAGTTGAGGATGTTCAGGATCGCCGTTTCAATCAGCTGACCCTCGATGATCGGGGCGTCTACCTGGAAGATCGGCTCGTGATTGAAGACCAGGTCCCCCTCTTCGAAGCTCCGGATCGACCCGGTAAACCTAAAGTCACGCAGGTACTCCAGAAAATCATCGTCGTACTGGTCAGTTGACTTGAGGTAGTCGATGTCGCTGGCGGTGAAGTGGAGCTGCTTGACGTAGCGGATGATGTGGTCAAGTCCGGCGTAGACCGCATAGCCATTCTGGAACGGCATCTTCCGGAAGAAGGCCTCAAAGACGGCGCGGCGATTACCGACCCCCTGTTTCCAGTAGGTCTGCATCATGCTCAGCTCATAGGCATCGGTGTGCAGGGCTAAACTATCATCGGGATAATTGAATTTCATGAATCTTGATCCTCTCAAAATATAATATCGTTATCGTTATTGTAGCACGAAACAGCTACTTCTCCAGGATGAACTCGAACCGGGAGCCGACGTACTGGGTATGAACGTATTCAAACGGCCGCCCGTCCTGGAGGTAGGACAGCTGGGTCATCCGCAACAGGGCATCCCCCCGCTTAATCTGCAGGTAGGTGGCAATCTTCTCGGTGGCCGTGGTGGCCGAAACCGCCTGGGTAGCGTGGCCCGGGTAGAGGTGGGCCTTCTCTTCCAGGGTCCGGTAGAATGAGCTGGTGATCTCACTCTTACTGAAGTCCTCCACCAGCTTGGCCGGGACAGTGGCGATTTCGTAGCAGAGCGGAACGTCATTACCATAGCGGATCCGCTCCATCCGCAGTACCTTGGCCCCGGCTGGTAATTGGAGCTTCTCAATCTCCGTCTGGGACGGGATCGTCAAGTGGTAGGAGATCGTCTTGCTGGAAGCCCGTTTGCCCGAGGCCTGCATCAACTCGGTAAAGCTGGTCACCCCGGACATCTTCTCCTGGACCTTACGATTGGCCACGAAGGTCCCGGACCCGACCCGGCGTTCCAGGATGCCCTCGTCGACCAGGGCCTGGATTGCCTGGCGCAGGGTCATCCGGCTGACGTCAAAGCTGGCTGCCAGTTCCCGTTCGGCCGGAATCTTCTGACCAACCTTCCGCTTGCCACTCTCGATGTTCTCGCGCAATTGATTATGAATCTGAATGTATACTGGTGATCCCATTTTCTCTTCTCCTCAAGCCAAATGATTCTCATTACCTGGTCTATTTTAACACGATGTGAGTTATCTAGACCAATCATCCCCCTTACCAGCCAATTGAAATAAAGAAAAGCAGGATCCCACCATCGGTTAAGATAACCAATCGTGAAATCCTGCCTATTTCTTACTTATTCTGCCGCAGGGCCAGGCCCTTCTCCAGTGACCGGTCAACAATGATCGACTGGGAGTCTGCAACCGGGTACTTGGTCTCCGGGTTCATCTCCTCGGCGTAGGACAGCTCCGTGCAGCCAAGGATAACAATGTCGGCGCCCTGTTCCTCAATCATCCGCCGCACCAGCTCGTGGTACTTGGCGCCGTCGGAGTGGCCGCTCTCCTTGATATCGTGATAGATAAGGTCCTCGGTCATGTCGAGGATCTCCGGGGTCGGCTTGATCTCCTCGTAACCAGCATCGGTGATGTAGTGGTCATAAAGACCCGCCGTAACCGTTCCCCGGGTGGCCAGCAGTCCGACCTTCTTGGCATCCGGCTTGATCTTCTTGATTGCGTTGACCGTCTCCTGGAGCATGTTCAGGATCGGGATGTTGGTGGCCGCCTGCAGCTTATCGAAGGCGTAGTGGGCGGTGTTGCAGATCAGGACAAAGAAGGCGGGGTTGAGCAGGCTCTGCTGCTTGATGTCCTCGATCAGGTCCAGGTTGTAGTCGGGCTTGCTGTGGTCCAGGATCCAGCTGGTCCGGTCCGGGACCGTGGCGTGGTTGACCACGATGTAGTTCAGGTAGTCCTGGTCGCGGTGAATCGGTGTCCGGGCGTCGAGGATCCGGACGTAACTCTCGGTGGCCAGGGTCCCCATGCCGCCGAGCACTGTAAAGAATTGTTTCATAGTCGTGTTACCTTTCTTATTAAATCATGACAGGAGGGCCACAAAGATCGGGCCCAGCAGGGTAATTCCGATGTTGCCGACAACGAAGGCCGGGGTAAAGGCGGCGGCGTAGTAGGCACCACCCTCAGGCCCCGCCTTCTGTGAGATCTCGCTCATGGCGGCCGCGATCGTCCCAGAACCGGTCAGTGCTCCTAGCAGGGCCAGGGGTTCCATCCGGAGCACGTAGCGGCCAAACAGGAGGGTCAGCAGGTGTGGAGCGATCGAGATCACGGCCCCAACAATCAAAACGCCGAAGCCAAGGCTCTTGATCGCCCCGGTGAAGGCTTGGGCCGACTGCAGACCAACCGTCCCTACGAAGAGGGTCAGGCCAAAGCTCTGCAAGAAGTTGGTCACGGTCTCCGGGATGGACTTGTAGTCGCGGTGCCGGTCGATCCAGGAGCTCAGAACCAGGCCCATGATCAGGGCCGCGGTCCCGTTCCCCAGTTGCAAGGGAATACCATTTAATTTTAAGCCGATAATCCCCAAAAGGGAAGCCCCACCAATCCCAAGCGAGAACAAAACATAGTTGATCGCCTGGTCAGTGGTTGCCCACCGGCCGAGTTGGTGGAGGATATTGGCCGTTCGGGATGTGTTCCCGGTCAAAGAAATCACATCACCGGGATGAAGCTGGTTGACCAGCTGCTCGTTACCGGTGATTGGGTCCTGAATATTGATGAAGACCCCGTGCTGACGTAGGATTGCCAGCTGGACCGGCTTGAACTTTTTGCCAAGGACGAATTTCCGTTCCTTGGGTGCGTTGGTTGGTGTCAGGACCTCCTTGATTCCCCGGACCTGATGGAGACGGTCGAAGTGGACCGCGTAGCCAATCACGGTCACCAGGTCACCAGGCTTAATCTGATACTCGAGGTGGTCGGTCATCTCGTGCCCATGAAAAACGGCCAGGGCGATGATGTGGTAATTGGTCCACTTGTTAAACTCGGCGATCGTCTTCCCCACCAGGGGTGAGTCGACGGCGATCTGGTAGGTCCGTCGCCAGGTTGGGTTCGGGTTCTTGGCGTGAAAGTGATACTTGCGCGCCATCTGCGGTCCCCGCTCTTCGATGGTGATCCCCATCATCTTAGGCGCCAGGTCCCGCAGGAAGATGATCACCCCCAGGGTCCCGAAGACGTAGGTCAAGGCATAGGCAACGGGCAGCTGGGCCTCATAGGTCATCCTAACCGCGTGGCTAACCGGCAACGCGCCGATCGTCTGCAGCGAGCTGGCCACCGTTGCCGACTGGGTCAGTGAACCGGAGATAACCCCGGCGGCGATCCCTGGGCCGATGTGGCAGGCTGCGAACAGCCCCCAGCCGACCAGGAAGGCCGTCACCATCCAGAAGAGGCTGGCAATAACGATCCGCACCCCGAACAGGCGCAGGCTGACCAGCAGCTGGGGCCCAATCCGGTAACCGACGGAGAACATGAAGGCGCCGAAGAAGATCGTGCCCAGCATCTCGTTGCGGGGGAAGGCCCCGACTTGACCGACGATCAGGGTCACGATCAGGGTCCCCACCGTCGCCCCGATGTTGAACTTACCGCCGATCTTATAGTTACCGATTGCAAAGCCGAGGGCCATGCAGACAAACAGGGTAAAGACTTGATTGTTCACCATGAAGCGGATGATTGTATCCATCATTAATTATCTCTTTTGTACTTTCTTTTTAATCCAGTCACATTATCACATTGATGATAAGCTAATTCAAACGAATTGCCGCATTATGAGACAACCCTCATAATGAGGATCATCCCATTTCTAATTACCCTATTTTTCTGCCAGGTGCAGGCGCTTCTGCCAGCGGTAGTTAACAACGATGGCAGCCACCACGACGACCGCCAGCACGGTCAGCAGGAGGTAGTCAATTCGGCCACCGACAAACGTTTGCCGGGCCAGGTTGCCGGTGCCTCGCTGCTGGGTCAGGGCGATCACCGCAGCCAACAGCCCCGTTCCTAGGGAGCCAGCAAACTGCTGAACCATGTTGAAGATCGAGTTGACATCGGAGCTGTTGCGCTGGTCAACCAGGACCGAGGCGTTGGAGATCGTGTTCCCGAAGGCAAAGTTAAACCCGGCCCGCAGGATGAGGAAGAAGACCATCAGCCACCAGGCATTCAGCTGGTGCTGGAAGATCGCAAAACAGGCCGTCCCCACCAGGAGGAGGATCCCACCAAAAGTCACCGGCTTGGCAAAGCCCTGCTCATCGGCCAGCCGCCCCGCCAGCGGTGCCAGGAAGGCCCCGAGGACCGAGCCCGGCAACAGGACCAGGCCGGCCACCGTGGCCGAGGTGTGGAGGACGTACTGGGCGTACAGGGGAATCACCAAGGAGATGCCGATATTGATGAATTGGAGGCTGAAGTAGGTCAAGGTCGACAGGCGCAGCGGCTTAACCCTGAAGACGGTCAGGTCAAAGAGCTGGGATTGGCCATGACCGTTGACGTAGATGAAGAGGCCAAAGCAGGCCGCACCGACCACCATCAGGATCCAGAAGGCCGGACCAAAACCACCCTTCCCAATCGTCGAGCAACCGTAGACGACAGCAAAGAGGGCCAGCGCCAGGGCAATCAGACTGCCGTAGCTGAAGGGCTTATCATTGCCGAAGGGCCGATTGCAGATGTAGAGTTGGCCGATCACTAGGCTAATCAGGGCCAGGGGTAAGAGTAACCAGAAGATCATCCGCCAAGAAAGGGTCTCAGAGATGAAGCCCCCATAGGTTGGCCCCAGGGCCGGGGCAAAGGAGATCACCATCCCCGCAAACCCGGTCATCGCCCCCAGTTTCTCCCGCGGAATTTCGGTGAAGATCAGGTGAAAGAGAATCGGTGTCGCCAGCCCGGTGGCTACCGACTGGATCAGCCGGCCGACCAATAGCATCGGGAAGTTGACCGCCATCGCGCTGAGCACGTCACCAACGATGAAGGCCGTCACCGCAGCCAGGTGCAATCGCCGGGCCGTGAACTGGCGGAGCAGATAGGCGGTCGTCCCCATTGTGATCGTCACCATTAATAGGTAGCCGGTGGTGATCCACTGGACAACATCCAGCGAGACGTGGAACAGGTTGGCCAGCTCTGGGTAGGTAACGTTCATCGAGGTCTCATTCAGGATCCCGATGAACGTCATCAGGGCCAGGGCCCCCAGAGCGGGATAGATGTGTTTTGGTTGTGTCTGTTGCAAGGCAACCCCTCCTTATGATTACAAATCAAAAAGGGCACTCCAGTGATTTGCTCCACCACAGCACCCTTCTCTGTTTAAGCTAATTTGAACGGCTCAATTATACCAAAGGCCGCCCCAAAATGCATACGTAAATTTAGGACACGGCCAGCTGCCGCAGCCACTCCTTGGTCCCCGCATCTAGGTCATCATCGACCTTGAACGGAAACGGTGCCAGCAGGGCCTGGACCTTGTCCCAGTCGACCATCCCGCCCGAGTAGATACTGGCCACCAGGAGCTGGGCCGTCTGTGCCTGCATGGCTGCCGAAACGTTGGGCCGCTTCAGGAAGGTGATCGCCGCTGCCTTCTTGGCCAGCAGGCGGGCCACTAGCTCGGTCAGGTCGGCCGTTGTCACCGTCGTGGTCACATAGCGGCGAGAAGCCAGCGGTACTGCCGGCAGTTCCTTTTTCAAGAAGTCCTGCAGCAACGTCCACTGGGGCAGCAGCTGCCGGTAGAACTGCCAGGGAGCCCGGTGGTTGATGTCGTCCAGGAGGTCGGGCACCAGGGCCGCCATGTCACCGTTGGCCGCGATCAGCTGGTCACTGACCTCGATCAAAAAGCGCTGGACCGTCTCCTGGGCTGCCCGGGAGACCCGCTTCTTGGCCGTCAGGTTGAACCGGACCAGGAGGAAGTCGGTCAGCTGGTCGTCCCCGATCGTCTGTCCCTGCTGGTGACGACGCACCTTGAAGTTGTTGACCCGCTTGAGCCGGGCCGACTTGGCAAACTGTCCCTGTTTGGGCATCCTTAATCGCTCCCCTTGCAAAATAAAAGTTCCTAAGACATGATAGCACATCTCAGGAACTTGCTGTGATTAATGGTTCAATTGTTTCTTGCGGTTTCCCTCATCGTCACGGAAGGTCGACTTGAGCGGGTAGGTCAGGCGAATCGTGGCTGGTACAACCAGCGGAATGATGATTACCAGGATGATTAGCCCGCAGATGACGGTCATCGCCACCTCAATCAGGGTCGGGATCGCCGACGGAATCAGTGCCGCGAAGGTTCCGCTCAGGATGATGGCCGCGGAGATAACCACGGTCCCGATCTCCTTGGCTGCCCGGACGATCCGCTCCGTTGGCAGGTACTTATTCTGGTCAATGTTGCGGTAACGCATGACCAGGAAGATGCTGTAGTCGACCCCGAGGGCCAACAGCATGATGAAGCTGAAGAACGGCGTGTTCCAGGTCAGCAGCGGCCGGTCCAAAAAGATCCGGGTCAGCAGGTGGGTGATCGACAGGGCCACCATGTAGGCAGAAACCAGGGTCCCTAGGATATAGACCGGCTGGAGGAGCGACCGGGTAATCAGGATCAGTGCCAGGCCGATCCCGATGACCATGATGGCAGCGGTCCGAATGAAGTCACCACCGGCCACCTGCTTCGTGTCAGTAATCTTGGAAGACTGGCCACCGACGACCACATTAGCGTGGCGCAGGGCCGTCCCTTTCAGGCTATAGCGAACCAGGTCGGTGATCTGCGGGATCTCACGCGTTGCCCGGGCCCCGCTCGGGTTGGAGTCGAGAACGATCGTGATCTTGGCCGCCTTCTTGTCGGCGGACAGGTAGTTGTTAATCGACTGCTGGAATTCCTTGTTTCCTAGCTGGTTACTTGGAATGTAGAAGGTCTTGGCCGCAGCTGAGTTTTGCAGGCCGGTCAGGTAGTCACCGCCCTGGCTAAGGCCGGCACTCATTCGATCAACACCCTGCATCATCTGCATGCCGCTCTGCTGTTGGGCAGCAAGCTGGGCCGGGCTGGCCCCAGCCTGGGCTGCCTGGGCCGCCGCCGCACTCTCCTGACTCTGCATGTCTTGGGAGAGCTGGCCGATGCTGGACTGGGCGGTGCCAAGCTGACCGGTGATCTGCTTCAACTGGTTGTTGACGTAGAGCTCATCGACCTTGGAACCGGCCGGCTGGGTGACCGAGACCACCGTCTTGACCCCAGTACTCTTTTTCAGCTGGTTGGTAACCCGGTCAATCAGCATCAGGTCGCGCTCGTTATCAAGCCGATGATTGGATTTGATGTAGACGGTCGTCGGTTCCGCCGTCCCCTTGGAGAAGTGGTCTTCCACGACCAGCAGTCCCTTCTTGGACGGGACGGTGTTGCTGATTTCATCGGCATCATCGTAGTTCAGGTGGTTGTGGTAGGATAATCCGATCGGCAGGATGATCGCAAAGACGACCACCAGGGTAATAATCGGGTGCAGGACCGAGTTCTGGGCCATCCGGTGCCATGGCTTACTGGTCGACTCCCCGGTAAACTTCTTGTCCGGCCAGAACATCTTCTTGCCCAACGTCGCCATGAAGAATGGGTTCAGCGTCAACAGCAGGACCAGCAGGACGGCCACCCCAACGGCCACGCCGACCGCCGACTGATAGACCGAAAACTTGGCCAGGGCCAGCGAGGTGAAACCAATCAGGATCGAGGAACCGGAGTAGAGGATCGTCCGACCGGCCTTGTGCTGGGCATCGTGGGCCGCGGTCCACTTGTCCATCCCCTGCCCGAGGTTTTCCTTGAACTTGTTGTACATCAAGATGTTGTAATCGGTCCCGATTCCGAAGAGGACGATCACCATGAATACCTGGGTGAAGTTGGAAAACGGGAAGTTGACGTGCTTGACCAGGTTGGTCACGATGCTGAAGGAGGTGATAAAGGCAATCCCGACGTTCAGCAGGGAAATCAACGGGGTGATTGGCGAACGGAAGACCAGGAGCAGGACGACAAAGATGAAAATCACCGAGATGACCTCGGTCTTCTTAATCCCCTCCTGAACCGCCCCGGAGAAGTCATCGTTTAGGATGTCAGCCCCGGTAATGTAAGTCTTGACGCCATTGGTCTTGGCGGCACGAGACAGCTGATGATTAATATAACGCAAAGTCCCGTGGCCCTTGGAAATGTTGAGCTGGGCGATCTCGGTAGTCTTATCCTTGGAAATCAACTGCTTGCGGGTTGCGGCATTATCGTTAGGCCCGGTGATCGCCTTGATCCCGTACCGATCGCTGTGCTTGTCCAAGTGATTGATTGTCTTTTGAACGTTGGCCTTATCCCTGGCCGACATGGCCCGGTCACCGTTGTTGAACACCGCCACCACCTGGTAGGTGTTGTTCTGGTGATGTCCCCAGTGCTTGTTCTGCAAGGCGCTGGCCACCTGGCTCTGGGCGCTCTTCGGCAGGTTGATTGCGGAGTGTTCACGGGTCAATTGGTTGACGTTTGGCAAGGCGACAATGGCCACCACCGTGATTACGACCCAGGCAATCAACGCAAAAACGTGATTGTGAATCAGTCGCTTCAAAATAATAAATCCCTCTCTCTTATGATTGCTTATCATGGCTGGG
>NZ_AZGO01000055.1:120762-124874 GCF_001435345.1 Limosilactobacillus pontis DSM 8475
ACTTTTTAGACAACATGTTGGAAATACTAGTTCGGGAAAGCGACTAAATCAAGCACGTCTTGCCACTTTTGTCTCATTTCTGGAAATTTCTGAAAAATTAAATTTTAAAAACAAAAAAGACGGTGGTCAGTAACCATCGTCTTTAAGCAGTTGGGCTAGCTGGATTCGAACCAGCGCATGACGGTACCAAAAACCGTTGCCTTACCGCTTGGCTATAGCCCAATAATAAATGGGGGAGAGTGGATTCGAACCACCGAACCCGAAGGAACGGTTTTACAGACCGTCGCGTTTAACCAGACTTCGCTACTCCCCCAAAAGGGTTTCGTCAACTAGCTATGTAAACATAACTAATCAACGTTTATTATAATACCGAATTCCACTAGCAAATGCAAGCCCCAATCCCAAAGATTTTTACCCAACTCCCCCACCGCATTAAAAAAGCCCGCCGAAACGCGCCCGGCAGGCTTTAAGTGTAATCAAGTTAATCGTGATGCTTAGTCAACGCCACCCATGAGACCGTGGATCCTCTTGACGAAGAACATCAGGATGATCCCGAAGACGATACTTACCAGACCGATCGTCAGGAAGTATGGCACTTCGGTGGATGATGAGTAGAACTTAACGATCTGGGCGTTAACCGCTTGGGCAGCGGCGTCAGCCAGGAACCACATACTCATCATCTGAGACTTGAAGGCCTTCGGGGCCAGCCGGGTCGTGACGGCCAGGCCGATTGGTGAAATCAGCATTTCACCGATTTCAACGATGAACCAGGAACCAACCAGCCAGAATGGGGAAACCCGGCCGGCGGTGGTGCCGTGGATCAGGGCTGGCAGCGCCATGAAGGCGTAAGACAGACCGGCGAAGACCAGCCCGGCAGCAAACTTACCAGGAGCACTTGGTTGATTCTTCCAGTGATCCCAGAGGGTAACGAAGACCGGCGTCAGGATCATGATGAACAGGGGGTTCAGGGTCTGGAAGTTAGCGGCAGCAAAGTGCCAGCTCCCGATGTGGAGGATCGTCCGCTGTTCGGCAAAGAGGGCCAAAACAACTGAACCAGATTCCTCAATTGCCCAGAAGATAACGGCGGCGATGAACAGCGGGATGTAGGCTAATACCCGGGAGTGTTCCTCCTTCGTGACCTTCTTGGAGTTCAGCATCATGATGAAGTAGTAGATCGGCAGTGCGATCGCAATGATCGTGATGATCGTGATGATGTTGGTGATGTTCAACTGCCCCATCGCAGCCAGTAGGCCAAGAACGACGGCCAGGACAACAACCCCAACCAGGGTCCAGATCATAACCGGACGCAGGCTTTCCTTGTCGATCGGATCGTCTGGATACAGGCTATCCTTGGACAGGTACTTCCGTCCACCGATGACGTACTGGACCAGGCCGAAGAACATCCCGATGGCGGCTAGGGAGAAGCCGGCGTGGAAGTTCATCTCGCCATGGAAGAGGTTCAGCCCAAAGCCATTGGCAGCCCACGGAACCGCCCATGGGGCAACCGCGGCCCCTAAGTTGATCCCGAAGACGAACATACTGAAACCGGAATCCCGCCGGCGGTCATTCTCAGAGTAGAGGCCACCGACCATTTCGGAGACGTTAGGCTTTAAGAGCCCGGTCCCGGCAACGATCAGGGCGATCGAGACGTAGAGGGCACTGACGCCAAACGGCAGTGACAGGGCGATGTGCCCGAACATGATCAGGACACCACCGATAAAGACGGTCCGCCGTGGGCCCCAGACCCGGTCAGACAGCCAACCACCGACAACCCCAGACAGGTAAACCAGGGAACCGTAGATCGACACAATCGAAGCAGCGGTGGTTTCGCTCATCCCCAGGCCGCCCTTAGTGACGGCATAGTACATGTAGAATAACAGAATTGCCCGCATTCCGTAGTAACTGAACCGTTCCCACATTTCAGTGAAGAACAGGGTCGAGAGACCACGCGGTTGCCCGAAGAATGCAGTATCAATATCTTTTTGTTTACTCATAAAGATTTGATTCCTCCATTGATAATTGCACAGTCAGATTAATCACTCAGAATACTTATTCCAAATAATTAGAAAAATCTAACTTTCTTATAACAATGTAATTATTTTAGTCCTCCCCACCGGAATAGTCAATTAAAAATAAAGTTTTGATGAGAGAAAAGTGGGAGAACGTTTCATCTAACTTAATAATTTTTAGGTTGGTAGTAAGCCAGGTTAACTTAATTAACCATCATTTGAATTTCGTTTAAAAAAGAAAAGCAGCCCGCATTACTAGCAAGCTGCCTACTTTCGCCCAAACTTGATATAGGCCAGGATTACCATCGCCACTAGATAACCAACTGACAGTACGAAAACCGCATTACCGATGTTGGCCCAGTAGTGGCTGTTAAAGAAGCCGAAGAAAAACATGCTCAGGCCCAGGCCAATCAGCCCTGGGGCGATGATCAGGCCCGCCTGCTTACGCGCCGCTGGGTCCTGCTTTGACTGCCACGCCAGCAGGCGCAGCCACTTGCCCCGAGTGAACTGAACCCCAATCAGCATGAAGACGACACACAATGTTAGGTACAAAATATCCATTCGCTAACTCCCCCACTCCATCAAAAAACGGCCGATGAGAAACTCACCAGCCGCCTTACTAGCTCCGGCAGTCAGACTCGAACTGACGACAACCTGATTAACAGTCAGGTGCTCTACCAACTGAGCTATGCCGGAATAACAAATCAACACTCAGTATTATATCTTACCGGTCCGGAAATCGTCAAGCATTATTTTGCTCCCCAGCTTATCATTTAACAATGGGACCGCCATCCCTTATAATATACTTGTAAAAAGTAAGCTATAGAGGAGGCCTTCCCATGTCAAAAACGATTGTACTCTACTACTCCGCCACTGGAACCACCAAGCGAGCTGCGCAGGCGGTCGCTAACCAACTCAACGCCGACCTCGCCGCAATTCACCCGGTTAAACCCTACACGGCCGAAGACCTTAATTGGCACGATGAGACGACCCGGGCCACCGTCGAGCAGAAGCAGGAACACGACGGCCGGGTCCCAATCGAAGACGACCTGCCGGACCTGGGCGAATACGATAATGTAATCATTGGCCACCCGATCTGGTGGGGAATCCCGCCGCGCCTGATCGCTACCACGATCGACCACTTGGACCTCAACGGCAAGGTCCTCGCCACCTTTGGCACGTCCAGCAGCACCGGCTACGACCGTGCCCAGACCAACGTCGCCCGGACGGTCAGGGAAAACGGCTTCCAGCTGGATCTCCAACAGGGGGACGTCCTGAATTCCCCGGCTAGATTGACGGCCTGGGTAAACTCCCTAAATCTTAAGTAGAACTCAGGTGAAGGATCATCCCCGCTCATGGTTCTCCACAAGCAAGGCTAAAAAATTTCCCGTCACGGATCGATCCGCACGGGAATTTTTTTGGCTCTATGATATTCGGTAAGAATAAAATAATTTCTTGTCTTTACCGTAAGCACTACGATACGTATTGAAAATAAATAGAAGGACGTGCTCCGCTGGCTTTTTGCGGTTCACGTCCTTCCTCTAGTTATGACATACCTGTTGCACTTCTTCTGCCCATAGTAAAAGAGCCTCAATGTCGCTACTTTTCTGGTTATGCATAAATATGGCAGATTGCAAGAAATAACTTGAACGAATTTAGTGACGTAGATTAAGCAAGAAGATCTCGATTGGTGTGTGCCAGTTAAGACATTTAAGTGGTCGGGAATTCAGATACCAATTGATTTGAACCAGCTGGCGATCGCTCAGCTCTTCAATGGCTTGTCCCTTGGGAATAAACCGTCGCAAAACTCGATTACGGTTCTCATTACTACCGCGTTCGTGCGGTGAATAGGCATGGGCAAAGTAAACCTGAGTACCCGTTAGCTGTTCAATTGCCTGATAATTAGCGAACTCTTTCCCATGATCCACAGTAAGCGTCTTGAGCTTGTCTTGAAGTTGACTAGCTAGTTCCAGTACGGCTTGAGTCATGGACTGACTGTCGCGACCATGGAGCCGTTTAACAATGGTCAGGCGACTCTTACGCTCCGCAAAAGTAGCCACAGCTTGACCTTTACGTTTGCCAGAAAGTACGGTATCAGCTTCA
>NZ_AZGO01000007.1 GCF_001435345.1 Limosilactobacillus pontis DSM 8475
TAACTAATACGGATTGTCCAAAGTGCCATGAACAGATGAAAAAGATTGGTAATCATTTGTATAGCCGCGAAGTCCGGCTAAAGCCTGCTGAGTTGTACTGTGTGAATTTATACCAAGAAAGCTATAAATGTAATGACTGTGACGAAGATGGTAAAGATATGATCATTAGTAGCCAGATGCCACAATCATTATTGCCTCACAGTTATGTTTCCAGTAG
>NZ_AZGO01000056.1 GCF_001435345.1 Limosilactobacillus pontis DSM 8475
ACCCTGGACCCACGGATTAAGAGTCCGTTGCTCTGCCAGCTGAGCTAACTGCCCATGTCATATTGACAACGATTATTATAATATCAATTCCTACCAATTTTTGCAAGGGCTTTTTAAAATTTTTTATTGAAAAGGGGATTGGCGGTGGAAGGCGCCCGGATTTATAAAATAAAAAAGCGATTGAGGAAAAACCTCAATCGCCGTAAACCTCTGATGGGCAGTCAGGGGATCGAACCCTGGACCCACGGATTAAGAGTCCGTTGCTCTGCCAGCTGAGCTAACTGCCCAT
>NZ_AZGO01000057.1 GCF_001435345.1 Limosilactobacillus pontis DSM 8475
CCAAAAATGGCGATTTCCAAACTTATACTTCAAATTGGCGTGATGATCAAACATCATTAACGAGCTTTTCCCTTTCAAGTATCCCATAAATTGCGATACGCTTAGCTTTGGCGGAATACTTAATAACTGGTGTACATGATCTGGCATCATATGTCCTTCAATGATTTTCACACCCTTATACTGACACAACAGCCTTATATAATCCTGTAAATCGCGACGATATTGATTATAAATTATTTTCCGTCTATACTTTGGAATGAATACGATGTGGTATTTACATAACCACTTTGTATGGGCTAAACTGTTTAACTTATTAGCCATATCTAAATAACCTCTTTTCCCTTATTAACTTTGGCTTGAACACCTACATTTTAAGGCAAAAGAGGTTTTTTATTTATA
>NZ_AZGO01000058.1:0-8418 GCF_001435345.1 Limosilactobacillus pontis DSM 8475
ACCGATGTCGTGCATGACGCTTTTTTTCAATACGTGTCGTTATTCGGTGCTTACGCTAAAATGAATCATTTGAACATCTATAAATACTTCAAGTATCTGTTTGATCACTTACCGAATCGTGAAAACAAAGATCTTGAGGGCTTTTTGCCATGGGCAAAAGAGGTCCAGGCTCAATGTCATATTTAAAATAAGCAAGCGTCATGCGTAACATCAAAACCGATGTCGTGCATGACGCTTTTTTTCAATACGTGTCGTTATTCGGTGCTTACTATGAGTTTGACTCATGGTTATCTAGTATTGCTAACCAGAATAATGGGATCTACAGAAGATATTCAGATGATTTTATAGTTGTTATTCCGGCATCCAAAGATAAAGTGAAACTGATTACTAGCCTTAAAGATAAAATTATTAAGTATAGTAAAGATAAAATCCATCTCAAAATAGAGCCTCATAAAACTCAACTACTATTCCAATCTGCCGAAAATAAAAATTTTTTAAACTTATAGGAAACACTTACAGACCATATCCAATGATTTATCTGGGCTTCTATTTTGACGGTATTTCCGTATCTTTAAGGCCAAAGAGTATATATAAGTTTGTATATCGGAGTAAACGTTCAATTAATGGATACATTGCATTCATGGACGCTCGTGAAAGATATCTGAATGCGAAAGGTCCAAGTATCTGTGTTAAAAAATTTAACAACAAAGGAGTTAAGGATTTTCGGCTAGCTAATCCAACCGAAAGATATAGGAAAGAAGAATTATATAAAAAAGCTGGTACTATGAATGCTAAACGTGTATTCAGATACCGTAAAGATGTAATTAAAAGATTTTTAACTATTGGCAAAGATTGAGCCACGCTCCTCAATGATGTCTTATGCCCGCAAGGTTCAAAGATTATTTCAGTATAGAACCCATAATAAATATAAAGTTGTGATTTGTAGGCAGGTTATGAGACAAATATTACGAAATCAGAAAAAAGTAGGTGCTTCTCTTCATAATTAGATGATGTTTATCAGCATTACATTAAGCTGTCGTAGTCTCTCCGAGTAATAAAATATCCTCTTTTAAATTACCGATAATTCTATAAGCGTATAGCTAATTAGTGTAGGGAATGAAAAAGAATATAAAGAGAATTATTTATCTCAGATTATTTTTTGATACTAATTAGTGTGCATTTTGGGGGAGATGGTAATTATAAGGGAAGAATTTTGGCTAGTGGATCTGTGACGTGGCTGTACCAATTACTTTGGGGATCAAAACAGCTAATCCCACAGTCTATTATTAAGTTAATGGTCTACTATTCATTATCAACGCTGATGCTGGCGGGAATCCTTGATATCCCAGTAATCTCGGCGTTCAAATACATCCACCAATTTGAGGAGCTTCTTGACAACGACTCAGACCTAGATCTGAACTTCTTCTATAATGTTTAGGAACATCCAAACAGTCTGGCAGAATTTATTGGGGATGACTCGGGGGACTTGATTCTAATGATAACCTATCACAGCTGGTTCAATTAGCCGTTAAAAATTATGGAGAAGTCTGTTTTGGGTTACCATGTTAACTATTTCAAACACTTTGGGATTATTAACTTTGACGACTTGATATATGCCTTATTGGTGAAAAGAAGCCAAGCTTATCTGAAAAGGACGCTGTACAGCCAACCTTTACGGAATTTAAGAAGAACAACCCGTTTGTTTACGGTGAAATCTGAAGGAGTAGCATCAATATGGAGAAAGCATTCAAAAACATTATTGTGACCGGTGGCTGCGGCTTCATTGGTTCTAACTTCGTTCATTACCTGGTCAATAACCACCCCGAGGTTGAACACATCACTGTCCTCGACAAGCTGACCTACGCCGGTAACCCGGCCAACATCGCCGGCCTGCCGAAGGACAAGGTGGAGCTGGTCGTCGGCGACATCTGTGACGCTGACCTGGTCGACAAGCTGGTCAGCCAGGCCGACGCCGTGGTTCACTACGCCGCCGAGAGCCACAACGACAACTCCCTGATCGACCCGACGCCGTTCATCAAGACCAACATCGAGGGGACCTTCACCCTGATTCAGGCCTGCCGGAAGTACGACGTTCGTTATCACCACATCTCTACTGATGAGGTCTATGGCGATCTGCCATTGCGCGAAGAGCTGCCGGGTCATGGTGAAGGCAAGGGCGAGAAGTTCACGCCCGACTCCCCATACCGGCCATCCAGTCCATACTCCTCATCGAAGGCTAGTTCTGACCTGCTTGTCCGGGCCTGGGTCCGTTCCTTTGGCCTGCGGGCGACGATTTCCAACTGCTCGAACAACTACGGGCCTTACCAGCACATCGAGAAGTTTATTCCGCGGCAGATTACCAATATTCTGAGCGGCATCCGGCCAAAGCTCTACGGCTCTGGGAAGAACGTCCGGGATTGGATCCACACCAACGACCACTCGCGCGCCGTCTGGGACATCCTGACCAAGGGGAAGATCGGTGAGACCTACCTGATCGGGGCCAACGGCGAGAAGAACAACAAGGAAGTCCTCGAGATGATCCTGGAACTGATGGGTCAACCAAAGGACGCCTACGACCACGTCAAGGATCGGCCGGGCCATGACCTGCGCTACGCCATCGACGCCACCAAGCTGCGGACGGAACTCGGTTGGGAGCCGGAATACACCGACTTTAAGACCGGTCTCCAGCACACCATCGACTGGTACACCGCCCACGAGGACTGGTGGAAGGACGAGAAGGCCGCGGTCGAGGCCAAGTATGCCAAGAACGGCCAATAACTAAATGTTATTATGTGTGATTTAAGCTGAAGTCACGTCAATACCTAAAAACGAGGTAATTACAAATGAAAATTTTAGTAACAGGTGCGAATGGTTATTTAGGCCAAGGAATTGTTGAAGAACTAAGCCAAAAAAGTAATGTAGAAGTCATCGCGACTGGCCGTAAAGTCGATCGGATAAATGTCGATGTAAAAAAAATCCCAGTTGATCTTTTCGAGGTTAAAGATCCGTATAATTACTTTGGTAGGCCCGACGTTTTACTGCATTTAGCGTGGAGAGACGGCTTTATTCATAATTCACCAGCCCACATTGACGACTTGCCAAAGCACTATAGTTTCTTGAAAAAAATGATGGAAGCAGGTATTTCACAAGTTGCGGTTATGGGAACTATGCACGAAATAGGCTTCTATGAGGGGAGTATTGATTCCGGTACACCTTGTTCCCCGGAAACGCCGTATGGGATAAGTAAGAATGCGCTTAGACAACTGGTTGCTTTAACTGCGGCGCAGAAAAAAATCACGTAACTTGGCAATGGTTGCGTGGATACTATATTGTTGGTAACAGCAAGTTTGGCCAATCCATTTTTTTAAAAATAACCCATGCAGTTGAAGAGGGTAAAAAGACTTTTCCATTCACAACGGGGCAAAATCAATATGATTTTCTTGATTATGATGATTTTTGTAAGCAGGTTGTCGCGGCTATCAGCCAGAATAAAGTAAATGGAATTATCAATATTTGCTCCGGAAAACCGGAAAAATTAAGTGATAGAGTTGAAAAATTTATTAGGGATAATAACTATGATATCAAATTAGAATACGGATCATTTCCAGACCGTCCTTATGATTCAAAGGCTGTTTGGGGAAATGATAAGAAAATTTCTGAAATCCTAAAAAACGAAAAAGACTAAAGCCACTGGGCTTTTTAAGATATTTGGATGGACGAAGGCTCTATTTGAAACTTTATAATGATTTCGTATGGTGTTCTCAGTTTAATCCCTCCCAATTTTCATCTTGATCAGTCTGACTAAAACTAACTTAGAAAATCCAATTGCGATCTGATTGTACAATACCCCCTAGGATTTGACATCTTAATAAAAGATGTTTTAACCCTAGGGGGTATTGTGCGGATCTCTCCTGACTCCGTTCGTGTTTAATGACGTGTCAACTAGTCCAGAAAACCGATGTGGTGCTCATCGGGGGCGGCCTCCATCTTCTTCATGAAGGTTGGCAGGGCCCGGCTGATCTGGTGAGGGAGGACGATGTACTGGTTCTTGGCCAGTTGCTCGGCAATGGCGCTGTGGGCGTAGACGGCGGCCAGGACCGCCTTCAGTGGCGTCTGGTGGAACTCGGCCACGAAACCGCCGACCATCCCGGCCAGGGTGTCGCCCATCCCGCCGACCGCCTGGGCGGGGGTGCCGATGGTCAGCTGGTAGGTCTGCTCCTTCGCGTAGATTTCGGTGTGGTGCTTCTTGAGGACCACCGTGGCGTCGAGCTTGTCGCGTGCCGCCCGGTTACGGTCAGGGGTCTGGTCAGCGATCTTGATCCCGGAGAGGCGCTGCCATTCCATCTCGTGGGGCGTGTAGATGATGTTACCCCGGGGGGCGGTCAGCTGCTCTTGCGCCATCAGGGTGATTGCGGACCCATCGACGACGACGTTCTGCTGGCTGGTGGTGTGGGCGAAAACGTTCTTCAGGATGTGTAGGCCCTGGTCATCGTCGCCGAGGCCGGGACCAACCACGACCGTCGTGGCCGCGGTGACCAGGCTGGCAACCTGCGTATCGTTGGTGAAGTCAGCAAACATCGCCTCGGGGAGCTGGGAGTGCAGGGCGCCGGAGTTGCTCTGGTCGGTGCAGACCGTCACCAGCCCGGCCCCGGCGCAGACACTAGCGGTGGCGGCCATGATGATGGCCCCGCCGAAGTTGCGGTTGCCCCCGACCAGGGTGACCTTGCCGAAGGTTCCCTTGAAGCTGTGCTCGGGCCGCGGCTTGATGACATCATGCAGGATTTGATTCGTTAATTTTTCCATAAAAACACTTCCTAAATGATTTCAATGTTGTAATCGACACTTTAATGGTATCATTATTTTAGCAAATTAAATAATTGGAGGAACTAAAAATGACAGACTGGTTAAAAGCGGCACAGAGTCAGGAGAAGGACTACCTGAACGACTTAACGGCCCTGATGAAGATCCCAAGTGTCCGGGATGATTCGGCGGCCACCGACGAATACCCACTCGGTCCCCGGCCGGCCCAGGCCCTGGCCGCCTTCCTGGAGATGGCGGAGCAGGACGGCTTTAGGACCAAGAACATCGACAACGTGGTCGGCTACGCGGAGTGGGGTGAGGGTGATGAAACCCTGGCGATCCTGGCCCACCTGGATGTCATGCCGGCCGGCAAGGGTTGGGATACCGACCCCTTTGACCCGGTAATCAAGGACGGCAACCTCTACGGCCGTGGTGCCTCTGACGACAAGGGCCCCGGGATGGCGGCCTACTACGCCCTGAAGTACCTCAAGGACCAGGGGGTGACCTTCAACAAGCGGGTCCGTTTCATTGTCGGGACCGATGAGGAGAGCAACTGGACCGGGATGCACCGCTACTTTGAGGTGGAACCGGCCCCAACGCTGGGCTTCTCACCCGACGCCGAGTTCCCGGTCATCAATGGTGAGAAGGGTCAGGTCTCACTGAAGATCGGTGCCCCCGCCACCAACGGCGACCAGTACGTCCTGGAGAGTTTCCACTCCGGCCTGCGCTTCAACATGGTGCCGCGGGAAGCCGTTGCCCTGGTCACGGTTCCCGACCGCAACGAGGTGACGGCGGCCTTCAGTCAGTTCGTCGACGACAACCCGATCTCCGGGACGGCTGAAGAGACCGCTGATGGCCTGCGATTGACCGTGATCGGTAAGGCGGCCCACGGGATGGAACCCGAGCAGGGGATCAACGCCGGGACCTATCTGGCCACGTTCCTCGACCGGTACGACTTCGCGGGTGGGGCCAAGAGTTTCATCCACTTCCTGGCCAAATACCTCCACCTTGATACCCGGATGGCTGGCTTTGACGGGGCCTTCACCGATCCGGTGATGGGCGAATTGACGATGAACGCCGGAATCCTGAACTTTGACCAGGACAATGGTGCTGACATCGACATGAACTTCCGCTTCCCTAAGGGGATCACGCCGGACGAGCTGGAAACCAACGTCAAGCGGGTCACCGACCAGCTGGGGATGACGGTGGCGCAGGGACCGTCTCAGAAGCCACACTACGTTGACCCTGAGGGCCCGATCGTCAAGACTCTGATGCAGGCCTATATCGACCAGACCGGCGACACTGACGCCAAACCCGAGGTCGTCGGCGGGGGGACCTATGGCCGGCTGATGGCGCGCGGGGTTGCCTTTGGGGCCCTGATGCCGCAGACGCCGAACACCATGCACCAGGCCAACGAATTCCAGCCGGTGGCCGACCTGATCAAGTCGATGGCCATCTACATGGAGGCCATCAATAATTTGGTGACTGATTAGTTCACACCTGTGCAGGAGTGGTAAAATAAAGGTGTAGTAAATAGTATTTTTTGGAGGTGTTCTTATGAGTTATCAAAAGATCCTAGTCGGCATTGATGGTTCGACGCAATCGGACATGGCCTTCAACAAGGCGGTTGAAGTGGCCCTGCAAAACAACGCCCAGCTCAACCTGTTGAGTGTGATCAACGGGGAGCGCTACCCAAGTACGGGCCCGAGCGGCTATGGTTTCGTTGACCACAGCATCTACGAGTCCGCCGTCGAAGAGATGAAGAAGCGGCTCGGCACTTACCAGACGAAGGCCGAACATGCCGGGGTCAAGGACGTCAAGACCGACGTCGTCATCGGGGCCACTGGGCTGAACGTGGTTGGCCGGCTGATCGTCGGCTCGACCGCGGCCTACACGATTCGTGAAGCACCTTGCGACGTCACGGTGGTTAAGACCGACATGAAGAACAAGAAGCTGAACATCAAGAAGGAAAACTATCCTGAAATTTAACCTGAAACCGATCCGGAGAACGTGGGCGTTCTCCGGATTTTTCGTTTGGGCTAAAGGGATGGCAAAATAATTCAAAGCTAGTATAATCATCACTGTCAGGTGGGAAACCACCACTACTTTGATGATGGGAGTAATGCGTCAATGCAATTACGACTTAAGTACCTAATTGGCGCCGTCGTGGCCCTGTTGCTCGTCCTGCTGGTGGGACTTGGTATTCACCAGCACACCCACTTCAACCGCAACACGACCATCAACGGCGTGCCGGTGGGCGGTCTGACCGCCAAGCAGGCCTACAGTAAGGTCAAGAACACCAAGCGGGCCAACCGGGTCTACCTGAATGGCCAGCTGATCTACCAGGGCAGCGCCACCGCCTCTGGCATCGGCAACGGGGACCAGGCGAAGTTTGCCCAGACCCTCAAGCAGCAGGCGACCTTCTTCCCGTCCAGCAAGCGACAGAACATCCTCGTCTGGACCAGCCAGATCAGGCACGATCCCCAGTCAGCGGCCAAGAAGCAGGCGGTGGTCAACCGCCTCCAACAGCTGAACCAGGGACGGCAGGCACCTGTCGATGCCTATGCCGTGCTGGAACATGGCCAGGTCAAGCTGGTGGCCGCCAAGCAGGGGACCCAGTATGACCAGGCCGCGCTGCTGAAGCAGTTTGACCAGCGGGCGGCCAACGGGACTGTCCGGCTGACCGCCAAGCGCCAGCGGCCCCTGACCACCTCGAGCAAGACGGTGCAAGACGAGAAGAAGCAGCTAGCCAAGCTGACCGGGCGCCGCGTCGACTACAAGGTGGAGGACAAGACCTACCACTTCACGACCACGGACGTGATCACCAGGGCCACTTACCGCGACGGCAAGTACCAGTTTGATACCAATGCGGTCGATGGACGGATCCGTGAGATCAACCGGGCCCAGGCCACCCTGGGCCGGGCCTTCAAGTTCCGGACCCACGATGGCAAGGTGATCACCACCAACCGCAAGGGGACCTATGGCTGGAAGCTCAGTACCCAGCGCGCCGGCCAGACACTTGCCCAGGCACTGGCGGATGGCAAGAAGTCCGTTAGCGCCGCCCGTGACGTCTACGGGATCGGCTACACGACCCGCGGGACCGGCTACGGTGTCACCAGCAATGACGGCATCGGCGACACCTACGCCGAGCTGTCGATTGCTGACCAGCATGCCTGGTTCTACCGGGACGGCAAGTGTGTCTTTGACGCCGATGTCGTCACCGGGGCCAACAACCCGCAGAACGAGACCCCCAAGGGCGTTTGGTACATCATGTACCAGCAGTCGCCATCCGTTCTGAAGGGCAAGAACAACGACGGTTCCAACTACGCCAGCAAGGTCCAGTACTGGTCACAGTTCACCAACAGCGGCTGTGGCTTCCACGACGCCAGCTGGCGGAAGAACTGGTCAAAGACCGCCTACCTGAGCGGGGATAACGTCGCCACCGGTGGTTCCCACGGTTGTGCCAACATGCACCCGCGGGACGCCGGGCCGGCCTACCACGCCCTCCAGGTTGGTGAACCGGTAATCGTATACTAGGATTGAAAAGAGGCCGAGAAGCTTATTTCCCGTAACTGCATTGTAATATTCGGAAAACTAAACGTGGCTGGTGAGAAAACA
>NZ_AZGO01000058.1:8475-33887 GCF_001435345.1 Limosilactobacillus pontis DSM 8475
ATTAATAGGGACACGAAAACGGAGGGATGACAATGAAAAAACCAATCTTGATCAGTGCCGTCGCCGCCCTGGCGATTGTCCAGCCGGGGATGGTCGCAACGGCCAGTGTAATGCATGATCCAATTCAGGAGGCCACTCACGCCATCATCAGCCAACAACCGGTTGATGAGCAGGCCATCCGCCAGCAGGGGGCCGCGTACGCCACGGCCTTCTTGAATGCCTTTCGCCAGTACAGTGCCAGCTACCGTCAGGCTTTCGCCCAGGGGGTGGCGGATGGCCGTCAGGGACGGGTCCGCGCCGTCAGCGGCAACGTGGCTAGTGCGGCCTACCAGCGCGGCCTGGCCCGTGGTCGGCAGCTCCGGGCGGCTGATGCACCGCAGAATGCCACGGGACAACCGGCGGGGACGGTGATGCCGGATAACGATGACCAGCAGGCACTACCGGTCGGCGATCAGGGGGCGGCCAACGACGGGAGTACGATCACTGGACCTGCCGATTCGGGGGATTACGCGACGCAGGTGCCGACCAACGACCAGCGGGCCTTCATCAACCGCCTGGCCACGGCTGCCCAGCGGGTGGGGGCCGAATACGACCTCTACCCGTCGGTGATCATCGCCCAGGCCGCCCTAGAGAGCAGCTGGGGGACTAGCCGGCTCGGCCGGGAACCGTTCCATAATCTCTTCGGGGTGAAGGGTTACTTTGCTGGGCAGACAACGCGTCAGCCGACCAGCGAATACCAGGACGGCCGTCAGCTCCTGGTGGTCGATAACTTCCGCCGCTACCAGAGTGACGAGGCGGCCCTGCGCGACTACGCTGAGACCCTCCAGGCGCCGCTCTACCGTGGGGTTCACCGCCAGTACGCCAGCAGCTATCGCCAGGCCACCCACGCTCTCCAGGGACGGTACGCGACCGATCCCCAGTACGAACAGAAGCTCAACCGCCTGATCGACGGCTTTAAGCTGACCCGCTACGACCACCAGCCCCGCCATGCCGCGGCTGGCCACACGACCCCGGTTAAGGTCAGGGTGGCCGATGACCGGGTGGCCCAGCCAGCGCCGGCGGCCAAGCCACGTCACCAGGAGGGGCACCACCATCTTTCAACGGTGGCCTCCGTGCTTGGCGGGCTGAGTTCCGCAGGCCTGGTCGAGCTGGCCCGCCGCTTGCTTTTAAAATGAAAAAGACCGAGAATCTAATCTCAGTCTCTTGGTTTAGCGGATCGAAGCCAGGCGGTCGTCGATCATCCCCAGGACGGTCGCCACGTTCTTCGGGTCCTCCAGGTCGTAGGTCTCCAGGTCGATCTTCATCTTTGGACTGGCGTCGTAGTCCTTGTACCATTGCTTGTAGGCGCTCCACATCTTGTAGTAGTAGTCCTTAAGCTCCGGGTTATCGTCGATCTGCTCGTAGTCGCGACCCCGCTTCTTGATCCGGTAGAGGATCGTCTCGAAGTCGGTCTCGGAATAAACCATGAGGTCCGGCGCCTTCTTCGGCAGCTGCTGCAGGTCCTTCATCATGTTATCGAGCAGGTTGAGGTAGACCTCGAGCTCGGTATCCGTGATGTTCCCCTCGGCGTTGTTTTCGCGGGTGAACAGGGCGTCCTCGTAGATTGAGCGATCGAGGACGTTGTTGTCATCGGACAGCGCCTGCTTGATCATTGAGAATCGCTTGTTCAAGAAGTAGATCTGGAGCAAGAAACCATACTGCTTCGGATCCTTGTAGTACAGTGGCAAGACGGGATTGTCGCCGACTGGTTCGAAAAATGCTTTAGTGTTAAGGTGTTCGGCGATCTTGCCCGTCAGGGTGGTCTTGCCGACACCGATCATTCCTGCTGTAATTATCACCATGATGGCCCCTCTTTACTTTTAATAGAACAGAAACCATCTTACTACAAAATGTAGTGGATTCCTATGGTAAATTTTGCTAGATTTAGTAGGAGGATGGCTTATTTATCATTTTAAAAGCAGCCAAAAACCGGCCGTGCGGCCCCAGTGGCGGGCCCGGCTGACTAATTAAATTTGAGGAGAAATCGTATGGAAAAGATGACGGAACGCATGGTACGTGAACAGCTGGCCCTGGCCAAGCAGGGGGGCTACCTGGTCGAGGTCCATAACCTGCCGGGGGATGACTACTTCAACGTCGGCTTCGTAGTGGGGATCGACCCGACCTTCTGCCTGCTGATCAGCATTGACTGGGACGGGAAGATCAACGGCCTGATCGTCATCCGAATCAGCAGCATCCAGTCGGTCATCAAGGGCAGCGACTACCTGACGACCGTCTCCGAGAAGACCAAGGTGGCCCACCGCTACCACTACTTTGACATCTTTAGCGTGCAGGAGTTTCTCGACGATCATCCGGAAATCACCAGCGGTAACTTACTCGGCAACGCCCTGCAGGACGCCTATGCTCACCAGCTGCCAGTCGTGGTGGGGACGCAGAAGTACAAGGGCAATGACGACTTTTTCGGCCGGATCGTCCAGCTCGACCGCATCCAGTTGGTTCTCCACTACTTCAACGAGCATGACCTGTCGTCTCTGTGGGAATACCGGGTCCTGCTCGCCCAGGTTGACTACCTGCGCTTCCGGGGTACCCAGATGGCCACCGGTCAGCAGATCTTCAAGGATATTTTCCCCGAAGAATAATTGCAACGGTCCGCAAAGTAATATAAAGTTAAGGTAGTAAACGAAAGTGGTGGGACCAACATGAGTAAAAAAGTAACAATTCGCGATATTGCCTGGCTCGCTGGCGTCTCGGTGACGACGGTGTCCCAGATCCTCAATGGCAAGGGGGAGCGCTTCAGTAAGAAGACCCAGGACAAGATCTTTAAGCTGCGCGACGAGTACGGCTACGTGCCAGACTTCAACGCC
Source organism: Limosilactobacillus pontis DSM 8475 (assembly GCF_001435345.1). Taxonomy (GTDB): domain Bacteria; phylum Bacillota; class Bacilli; order Lactobacillales; family Lactobacillaceae; genus Limosilactobacillus; species Limosilactobacillus pontis. The sequence continues at coordinate 11,337 of NZ_AZGO01000058.1, forward strand.
CGCAGCCTGATCCTCCGCCGGTCATCAAGCATGATCGGGGTCCTGGTGCCCAACATCTCCAGCCCCTTCTTTGGCACCTTCGTCGAGGGGGTCCAGGAGGTGGCCCAGCACGAGCGGATGATCCCACTGATCTTCAGTGCCAACCGGAATGCCGAGTTGGAGCAGAACTACCTCTCCCAGATGCTGGAGCGGTCGATCGACGGGCTGATCATCGCCAGTGCCACTATGACCACCGACACGATCGACAAGATCATCGGGGCCCGGGACGTTCCCTACATCCTCTTCGACCAGAACTACGCCCAGGAGGGGACCCGGGTGCTGACCGATGACTACCACGGCGGTGAGCTGGCGGCCCAGCACCTGGCCGACCTCGGTCACCGCAAGATCGCACTCCTGGAGCCCCGGGAGCTGAGTGAGAACTTCACCCAGCGCTTGACCGGTTTCAAGGACCGCCTGGCCAAGAACAACATCAAACTCGATATGGCCCATGACGTGGTCCGGACCCCGCTGAGTCGGCAGGGCGGCTATGACGCGGCTGAGGCGGTCATCCAGACCGGAGCCACCGCGGCCTTTGCCGGCAATGATGACATGGCGATCGGCCTGATGCGGGGGCTGAGCGAACGGGGCATCAAGGTGCCGGATCAGGTTTCGGTGATCGGCTACGATAATATCTACCTCGATGAATACGTCTCGCCACAGTTGACGACGATCAGCCAGCCGATCACAGACCTGGGGATCGGGGCGGCTAAGATGCTGCTCAACAAGATCCATTCTGATCAGACCCAGGAGCAGATTCAGCGCTTCCCGGTGGAGCTGATCCAGCGGCAGAGCACGGCAAGATTACACGAGGCATGATAAAAGGAGTGATTAATAATGAGTAACAAGGTAACGGTAGTTGGGAGCTTGAATGTTGACACGACACTGCGGATCAAGCGGATGCCGCTGCCGGGTGAGACCCTGGCGGCTGCGGACAAGACCAGTGCGGCCGGCGGTAAGGGTGCCAACCAGGCCGTTGCGGCGGCCCGTTCCGGTGCCCAGACGGCCTTTGTCGGCCAGGTCGGCAAAGACAATGGCGGTGAGATGATGATCAAGGACCTTCAGGACAACGGCATTGACACCACCGGCATCCGGGAGAACGACCAGGTCGGTACCGGCTCGGCCGCTATCCTGCTGGATTCGGATGGCCAGAACAGCATCCTGGTCTACGGTGGTGCCAACCAGCAACTGAGTGTCGATGACGTGACGGCGGCCCAGCAGCAAATCGCGGCGGCCGACTTCGTGATTGCCCAGTTCGAGACACCGCAGGCCGCGACCCTGAAGGCCTTCCAGATCGCCAAGGCCAACGGGGTTAAGACGATCCTGAACCCGGCCCCGGCCCACGAGATTGACCCGGCCCTATTGAAGTTGACCGACCTGATCATCCCCAACGAGACCGAGAGTGCATCATTGACCGGGATCATCATTACCGACGAGACCTCAATGCTGATGTCGGCGGCCAAGTTTGCCCAGATGGGGGTCCGCAACCTGATCATCACGGTCGGGGCTAAGGGGGCCTTCTACTGCACCCAGGACGGTTATAACTTCGTGCCGGCCTTCAAGGTCAACGCCGTGGACACCACCGCGGCCGGTGATACCTTCATCGGTGCCCTGTCGTCGCAACTGAAGCCGGACATGAGCAACATCGAGAAGGCCCTGGTCTACGCGCAGCGGGCCAGCTCCCTGGCGGTGCAAAAGATGGGGGCCCTGCCGTCGATCCCGACCCACGAGGCAATCATCGCCGCCAGCCGGCAATAAAGTTAACCGCTAGATAGATTGGGACCGCAGCCGTGAGGGTTGTGATCCCTTTTCAAGTCTAGTAAACTAAATGGAAAAACGAGGTAAGGCAATTGAAAGCAGAATACCTGATTAAAATCATTCTTCCGACCTTCATCATCTTTGCGGTCCTGGTCTGGCTGACGGCCGCCCACGTTATCTCCGGCTGGCTGATGTACCTGCTCTGGGTGCTGGGTTTTGTCTGCGCCAACCTGTGGGTGACCCGGGTGACGGCCAAGCGCAGCTACCACCGTTTAAGAAAGCAGCGGGAGGAGGAAGCCAAGCAGCGTAAAAATGAGTAGACTTGCCAATTTTTTCAACCTTTTCTACCGGATCGGGATCATGCTGATCCTGTTCTTTTTGATCCAGCTGCCACCGGTGGCCATCACCATTGCCAACCGCTATCTCGATAATCTCGGCCTGACAATCATCCTGGTGGCGATCTTCTTGATGCTCTTTGCCTTCATTATCGGCTGGGCCCGGCGCCTTTATCGCCAGTATGACCAGCTGGGACAAGGCGGACACCTACGATTGGGGCTGGTGGCCGGTGGTTACCTGACCCTGCTGGTTGGGATGATGTTCTTCGGCCAGCTGAACATGCTGCTCTTTCACCAGACGCAGACCGCCAACAACGCCGCCGTCGCCCAGATGCTTAACCATAACCAGTTGGCCACCATCGTCTTTGTCATCGCGTCCTGCACCCTGACCCCCGTGGCCGAGGAGCTGATCTTCCGTGGGGTGTTGACCAACCTCTTCTTCCCGACCAGTTGGTTCTGGCCCAAGCTGGTCCTGTCGGGGCTGGTCTTTTCCTGTGCCCACCTCAGTACCAACGTGGTCAGCTTCTGTACCTACCTTTTCATGGGGATGGTGCTGGCCTATGTCTACCGGCGGTCAGGGTCGCTCAAGAACTCGATTGCCCTCCATGCCATCAACAACATCGTGGCGATGGCCGTCCTGCTGAAAATTTAAAATAGCTCTTGTAATCGCTTCCACGAGATGGTATATTAAAAGCGTGGAAGGAAAGAAGAAATGAGGACATGATTCGTCATGGCACCTCCCACTAGTTCAAAGCGCCGAAGGAAGTTACGGAGTAGGCTAGAAGCAACATAAGTGTGACCAGAAGCATCGATTAAAGTTTTGAGTTCGTTTAAGTTCTGTAATAAGGTCACCAGGGTGCACTTTGGCAGTGGTTATACAAATGCGACTTTGCGGAAGTTTAGAATCAAAGATAATGGTAATGTGATTAGTTCCAGTGCAAAGTGGCAAGATTCCTTCCGTGAGTTATCGAAGGACATGGGCTCCGTGCCTGTGTCCTTTTCTTGTACTATAATATTCACGAGGTGATTAAATGTTTTTATCAACCGAAGCCTTTCCCCAGGCCCACCGGATTCTGGGGATCGTCAACGCGACCAGTCACCTGATGTTGCCGAGTGAGGACATCGACGCCTTTGAGTCGATGGACCAGCTGTTCAGCGAGGTCGAGGGCAAACTCAAGTCACGGGCAACAGCCAAGGGGGCCGATGGGGTGGTCAACGTCCGCTTCACCACGAACGTCGCTAACGTCCAGGTGGCCCCGAAGTTCCTGGTGGTGACCGGGTATGGAACCATGATTCAATTGATCAATAAGAAAAAGATGAAGTGATGCCTGTAAGAGGTTCACTTCATCTTTTTTGGGTCGGTCTTAAGTTCACGGATCTCGGCGGCGAGCTGCTGGTTAGTCTTTTCGAGGCGGTCGAGCTTGTCGAGGATCCGCTGCATTCGGTCATCCGCGTGGTCGTGGATGAAGAGGTTGGTCAACGAGCTGGTCAGCATGCCGACGATCCCGATCCCAACGATCATCAAAAAGATCGCGGCGAGCTTGCCGATGAAGGTGTGCGGCGAGATGTCACCGTAACCGATGGTGGTCGCCGTGGCGATGGCCCACCAGAGCGAGCGGCCGTAAGAGACGTGCTCACTGATTGAGTACATCGAGGCCGCAATGACCAGGATGGCGATGCTGGTGTAGATGATGTAGATCAGGCCGTTGGTGTGGAGGAGACGGTTCAGCTTTCCAGTCAGTCCGATCAGGCGTAGCAGGCGGAAGATCTGGAAGAAGCGGGCTAGCCGCCCCAGCCGGAAGATGTTGAATGCCGGTGAGGCGGGGATGATTGAGAGTAGGTCGAAGATGTTATCGCGGAAGAACTTCTTCTTGTCCTTGGCGAGCGTCAGCCGGCCAAAGTAGTCGATCGTAAATATGACCAGGAGGATGTTGTTGAGCAGCTCGGGGTAGCCGTTGTTCAGGCTGATGACCCCACCGAAGTCCAGGGTGATCAGGAAGATCGAGACGAGGGCGAGGATCGCCATCACGATGTCGTATAGCTTGTTTTTGGTCAAATAATTCACGGTCTTTTCGTTAATTTTACCCCAATTATATCAGATCTAGGTGGGGGACTGTGGGCCAAAAGGGCGTTGGCTGCTCACCACTGCAGGTGGCCGTGCCGAAATCAAGCCGGTTTGACCTGGGAGATCCGTGGTCACTACGCCCAATCAGGGTATATAATGGCTTCAGGAAACTAAAATAGGAAGTGGCTTTTATGGACAAGAAGAAGGTCCTCCACCAGCTGTGGAACTTTTTGCAACTGTGTATTGCGGCCCTGTTGCTGTACTACATTGTTAACTACCTCGACATGTTGATCAAGTAAGGGAAAGGGACAGCGCGGCTGCCCCTTTTTTGATGGTGGTTGTTTGGCGACTTATTTGAACAAATTGATTGAACAGAAGATATAATGTTCATATCAATCAGAGGGAGAAATTAGCCACATGAACAAGACCGACTACATCGATCATCTGCACCTCCAGCCGCATTCAGAAGGGGGCTGGTACCAGCGGTCTACCACAGTGCCGACACCTGCCGACGACGGTGGACTAGGAGCGTTACTATTACATGTTAATGGCAGGTCGTCAGGGCCTACCAGACCGAAGAAACCAAGCACGTCATCGACAAGACCTACAAGGGCGCACAACAGGCCGCATGGCCAATCTATGGTCGCAACTAAGGCCCATTTACAGAAGACGAGGAGGAATTTCAGATGAGTTTTGATACAGCAATTTTTGCGGGTGGTTGTTTCTGGTGCATGGTCCAACCTTTTGATACCTACCCCGGCATCGAGAAGGTGGAGTCCGGCTATACCGGCGGCCACGGGGCCAACCCGACCTATGAGCAGGTCAAGTCGGGCACGACCGGTCACACCGAGGCGGTGCGGATCACCTTTGACCCGGCCAAGATTTCGTACAAAGAGCTGGTCGAGATCTACTGGCACCAGACCGACCCGACGGACGCGATGGGCCAGTTCCAGGACCGTGGCGACAACTATCGGCCGGTGATCTTTGTCAAGGATGAGGAGCAGCGCCGGATCGCCGAAGCCTCCAAGCACCACCTCCAGGAGAGTGCGCTCTTCGGCGATGCTAAGATCGTCACCCAGATCGAGGACGCCCAGCCCTTCTACCTGGCTGAGGACTACCACCAGGACTTCTACAAGAAAAATCCGGAACGCTACGCCGCCCAGGAGGCCGGTGGACGCGAACGGTTCAAGCAGGAACACTGGGGTGAATGAGCACCCGGCACCCTGCACAATTCCTAGATAACAAAAGCATCCCCGCTCCCGGCGTGAAACCAGGAACGGGGATGCTTTTCACTTATTTACCTGCGGCGCTTGACGACCAGGGTGACTGCGGCGGCTAAACCGGTCCAGACCAGCCCGACCAGGGAGATCCATGCCCCGGTACGCAGACCCGGTGTCTGGTAGGTGAAGGTGACGTGGTGGGTTCCTGCCGGCAGCCGGATGCCGAGGAAGGCCTGGTTGGTGCGGACGGTCGTCGCCGGCTGGCCGTTGACCGTGACCCGCCAGCCACTGGAGTAAGGGATCGAGGAAGTCAGGACCCCGGTGCGCGGCGTCGTGATCCGGCCACTGACCCGGTTACGGCTGAACTTGAGATCAGTCAGGGCATGGCGTTGGATGGCCCGAACCTCACGGGTGTAGTTACCGTCGAGTTTCTCGGCGACCACCCGGTACTTTAGTTCGTAGTTTCCCAGCTTTGACGGCTTGAAGGTCAACTTCTGCGGTAGGTTACCGGAGTAGTAGCCAACGTTTAGGGTACCATTGGTGACGTGCTTGAAGAGGGAGAGGACGTTCTGCTTGGCCTGGACGACGCTGGCGGTCCCAAAGCGACTGAAGTAGTTCAGCTTAAACGAGATGTCCGGCGACCCGTTCAGGACGTGGTAGCGCCAGTAGCGGTACTTGTTGAAGCGCTGGTTGAAGACGCTACCCGGGTTGTCGGCCATCGCCGCCCGGTGCTTCATATCATAGTGGATCTGCTCCTTCATGGTGAAGGGGGTGTATTTGATCTTCGTAAACTCGATGTGGAGCTCACTGCCCCGGACCCGCTGGCGAAAGGCCTTACTCTGCATCTGCGGGAACTGCAGCTGGTATTTCTCGTCACTGTCGACGTACTTGAGCTGGGCCGGGTTGACCTTGTTGAAGCGGTTGGAGACCAGGACACTCTTGATTGGGATAACGGCCGAATGGAGCGTTGCCGGCCGCATCCCGGTCGTCTTGCCGGAGATGACGACCCCGCTGGCCAACGCCCGTTCCCGCTGGGTCGGCGACAGCTTCCGGTAGCGGGATTGGCTGATGTAGCGGTCCTGCCAGTAGAGCAATGGGAAGGCATTGTTAGTCTTGTAGCGCTCGGTCTGGATCGGGATCAGCTGGTCCTTGCTGGTGGCGGAGCTGGGCTGGCCGACGTCGTAGTTGATGATCGGCTGGCTGGTTTTGTCCAAGAAATAGCCGGCTGGCAGCTTGGTGGCGTTGTCACCGTTGCTCTGGACGAAGAGGTAGCGGACGCCAAAGAAGTTGTTCATCACGGTCCGGTCGTCTGCCTGGCGGATCGGAATGTTGGCCTGGTACTGGTTGTTCTGCAGGGCGGTGTTAAACTGGCCGAGGTACTTATTCTGCAGGGAGTAGTAGGAGTCAATGTTGTGCAAGCCCGAGGTCAGGTCGTTGTCGAGGTTGGGACCCTCGATGATCTGGTTTTGACTGATCGTCGAAACCCGGTAGGCCGGACTCCGGCTCAGCCCCTGGTCGAGCCCGCCGTAACGGTTGGCGGTGATTGCCTGGTACTCACCCCGCGACAGCATCTTGTCGGTGAAGTCCCCCTTGTAGGGAAAGGCGGCATAGATGGCGTTGAAACCGGCGTTGAGCAGGACGATGGCCAGCAGCCACCGGTCCGGGAAGCGGGTCTTGTGGAAGGTGATCAGCCAGAGGGCCATCAGGGAGACGATCAGAAAGAGGACCGGCATGAAGATGTCGTCGTTATTAGCAAAGTAGAAGGTGACGACCAGGATCGCTAGGTAGACGGCCGTCGCAATGTTGAGGATCCAGAGGGTGCGGTGCGAGAAGTGGGGCGCGTCCTGGGCGAGGATGCAGACCGCCATCGCCAGCGGCAGGTAGATCAACAGCGTCCAGCGGTTGGAGGCCGACATCATCCCGTTGAAGAAGGCACCGACTGCCGGGATCAGAAGCATCACTAAGGAAAAGGCCAGACTAATTGTCAACAGGGGGTACTTGCGGGGCCGGGAGTAGATGTAGACCAGGGCTAAAAAGCCGATTGAGACCACCCCGAGGGCCGTCCAGTACATGAAGTACCATTGCCCCCCGTTGATCAGCTGCTTGGGTAAGAAGAGGTAGTAATAAAGTGGGTAGACCTTGAGGCCGTTAGCAAACTGAGCCCCGGTCCGGGTCGAGTTGGTGACGGCCAGGATCTCGGGTACCAACAGGATCGCCGAGACCAGGAAGCTGGTGACGGTGGCAAAGGCCAGCTTGCCCAGGGTCTTCAGGTAGTTCAGGCTGGTCCGGTAGTGGGTGGCCACCCGGAGAATTAGGTAGGCCAGGGCACCGATACCGAGGACGAAGGCGAGGTAGTAGTTGCTGACCAGCATCCAGGTGAAGACCCCGGTCAGCGGCCAGGCCGATCCCCCCTGCAGGACCCGTTCGATTTGAACAATGATGAGCGGGAAGAGGATGAAGGGGGTGGTGAAGAAGGGCTGGGCGATCGCGGCGTAGAGGAGGAAGGCGTTGACCGTGTAGGCGACCGTCCCGATCAGGATCACCTGGTTGCGCAGGTTGAAGTGCTGGGCGAAGTAGACGAAGGCCAGGCCGATGCAATACATCCGGACCATCCCGATCACCTGGTAGGCCAGGGTCATCTTGGCGGCCGGGAAGAGGAGGGCCAGGTAGGCGAAGACGTCACCGATCGTGTAGTAGGAGTAGACCGAAAAGGTGTCGGTCCCCAGCCCCATCTGCCAGGACCAGAACGTCAAGCGACCGGGGTGGTGGAGAAATTCGATCAACGCCGCCCGGTACTTGACCAAAAGGGGCAGGTGCTGGTTGAGGGCGTCCTTGCTGAGGATGAAGGTATGCCCGGTCACCAGGTAGGTGCCGAAGATACAGGCCGCTAGGAAGACGAACATGACGGTATATTCTAGGTAGAGTTTGCGCAGGCCGGATCGGCGGGTGAATGAAAAGTCCATGATTACTCCTCGAAAACGTGATTATCAAATATTAATATTCTAGCATCTTATCGGGATGCATGGTGAAAAAATCCGCCAGGCGACCTGCCTGACGGTTTTCACTCACTTGTCATTGTCGCGGTTATCCTGTTTGGTGTGGGCGACCAGGAGCTGTTTGATTTCATCGAGATCGGCGTGGAGCTGGTGGTTCTCAGCCTCCAGGCGGTCGAGCTGCTTGCTCATGGCGGCCTCGTCTTTCTTGGCGAAGAACTCGGTGATCGTCCCGGTCAGCATCCCGATAAAACCGATCCCCAGCAGCATCAATATGATGGCGGCACCCCGGCCGATTTCAGTTTTGGGGATGACGTCTCCGTAGGCGATGGTCGTGGCGGTGGTGATGGCCCACCAGAGGGCGGTCTGGTAGGAAACCTTCTCGGAGATGCAGAACATTGCGGCGGTCACCATGATCACGGCGATACTGATGTAGAGGTAGTAGACCAGTTCGTTACGTTTGAAGAAGCTGGCCAATCTTCCGGTGAAGCCGATTAGGCGGAGGAGCCGGAAGAGCTTGAGCATCCGGAAGGTCTCCCCAATCTGGGCGATCCGAAAGAAGAAGAACAGGGAGTTGGCCGGGATGATCGAGAGCAGGTCGAAGATGTGGTGCTTGAAGAAGGCCTTCTTGTCGTCGGCCAGGACCAGGCTGGTGAAGTAGTCGACCACAAAGACCAGCCAGATCCCGTTGTCAATCAGGTTATAGGGGTAGGCATCGATGTCGATCTCCTTGGCATAGTACGCCAGCAGCATGACGATCGAGATGATCGCGAGGATGGCGATGATGACTTGGTAGATAATATAAGTAAGTTTGTTGTGCACGATTTGCGCCACTTTTCTCCAGTTGAATTTAGTTTCTGTATCAATAATAGTATAATTAGGGTGAATACAATAGCGTTTTTGAAACTTTGTGCCGGAAAGGTCCGGTTGCAACGGTGCATTTAGGGGAAATGGGGAAGACAATGCTTAACAAGAGTGACTTACAGCTAATTGAATCCGAATTGATCGCCATGGAGGAGCCCTACCTGGCGACGTTGGCCAGCGACATCCACGCCGACCCGGCCGCGCTGCTAGCGGTGCACAATGGCCAGAGCTTCGTGACCAGCCTCAGCCTGAGCGTCCTCCAGCGGATCAACGCCTACTTCCGGGACTTTCCGCCCTTCAATAGCGCCACCGGGGAGGTCATTGACGACCTCAACCAGTTGCGGCTGAGTTGTGACTACCGCCACGTCCACGACCTCCTCCAGCAGGAGATCATGGAGTACAACTTCTACCATGACACCGACCTGGACGCCTACAGCCCGATCTGGGTCGAGCGCGACAGCCAGACCGCGCCGGGTGAGGGTTACCGGGCAATCGTTAACTTCTACCTGCCGGCCCTCGGTGGGGTACCGCAGTCGGAGACGACCCTGTACGAGAGCCTGGTCGGTGACGTGATGACCGAGATGGCGATCATGGGCTGGCAGTTTGACTAGGAAAATTAGATTGGGAGATGATCAACATGAATAAGACGTTTATGAGCGGTTATTATCAGGGGGTCGTCGAGGTGGCCCCGGCATCGCTGTCCGCCGCCAAGGTCGAGGAGCTGGCGGTGACGATGACTATCCAGCACCTCCGCCACGCCGGGGTGGCCATCACCACGATCCATGACTTCCTGGTTGACAACCTCCACGCCGATGCCCGCCTGGTCAGTCGCTACATCAACTGCGACGCCGACCAGCTGGAGACCGCCCAGGCAAAGATCCTGGCGGGGGCTTTTGCGAAAAAATAGGATACTATATTTATCATATTTGAATGCTTCCTTGATAAGACGTTGAATGATGGTGTTTTATGGGGGATGTGACTTCTTTGAATGGGCACAGACGTTAGGCTATAATATAAAGTAAGAAGTAAGACGTACCATAATAAGGGAGGGATCGTTATGGATAATGCCGTAATCGGTAAGGTATCACAAAAGGGACAAATCGTCATTCCGGCAGCCATTCGAAAAGCATTAGGTCTGCAAAAGGGGACGGAGGTTTCATTCGAGGTTAAGAATAATGAAATTCGGATAAAGAAATTACCGACGGCGCTTGATTGGGCTGATCTCGTTAAGCAGATTCCCGTTGAGAATATTGAAATTGATGAGCATGGTCACTATGATCCCAAAGCGCATCCGGACTTTCATGATTGGATGGTCAATGGCTAATGAAACCGATGGACATTTATATTGCCAGCGTGCCGTTTGATGAAGGAACGGACGATAAGGTACAACCAGCCTTGGTAATTGAAGTCGCAAGTGAGAAGGTAATTGTCTTTAAAATTACCAGTCAATATAAGCAAAAATCGGCACAGATTAAACGATTGTACTATCCGATTAAGGAGTGGCAAGCGGCAGGACTTCGAAAGAAATCTTACGTTGATACCCATAAATTGTATCGGCTGTCTAAAAAATTAATTTTCAGTCAACGACCGATCGGAAAGCTGACGGATGTTGATCGTTTAGGATTATTTGAGTTTATTAATCAATTGAAGAATGGATAACGATTGTCGCTATTTGAAGAATAACCCGTTAGTCGTTACGCTAATGGGGATAGCTAGTGGCAGCGAGAACGTAGAACGAAGCAGCGATTTTATCCATACTTAGCCGCTTAATCTTTAAAAGGTTGGGCGGCCCTTTCTTTGTCTAATCTTTTTTTAATCTTTTCTTAATTAAAGAGATCTGCTACAATAGGTAATTGTAATATAAAGAAAAGGATGTGATTAGGATGGAGAAACCACAAACGACAACTGAGGAGCTCAACCGTTCCTTGGGCCTGTGGTCAGCATTATCAATCGTTATTGGAACGATTATCGGTTCCGGAATCTTCTTCAAGCAAGCTTCAGTATTGGATAGTGCGGGTTCCTCCAGCCTCGCATTGCTTGCCTGGGTCATCGGTGGGGTCATCACCCTGACTTCGGGGCTGACCGTCGCCGAGATCGGGGCCCAGATGCCATACACCGGGGGCCTCTACGTCTACATTGAAAACATCTACGGCCGCCTGCTGGGCTTTCTATCCGGCTGGATGCAGGCAATCGTCTACGGCCCCGCGATCATCGCGGCCGTGGCCGGCTTCATGAGTATCCTGATGACGGAGCTCTTCGGTCTGTCTGCCGCCTGGCGGGTGCCGCTAGCGGTGGTGACCATCCTGGCAATCGGGGGGATGAACCTCCTCGATAACCGGGTCGGTGCCGGCTTTGCGATCCTGACGACGGCCGGGAAGCTGATCCCGATCGCGGCGATCATCGTCTTCGGCCTCTTCTTCGGCCATGAGGACGCGATTGGCCAGACGGTCAGCCAGGTCCAGCAGTCCAGTGGCAACTTCGGGGTGGCCGTCTTGGCGACCCTCTTCGGTTATGACGGCTGGATTTTAATCGCCAACCTCGGTGGGGAGATGAAGAATCCCCAGAAGCTCCTCCCTAAGGCGATCATCATCGGGATCACGACGGTCCTGGTGATCTACACCCTGATTACCTTCGGCGTCTTCCGCTTCCTGCCGGCGGATAAGATCCACCAGCTCGGTGAGGGGGCGACCGGCTACCTGGCCACGGCGGCCTTTGGCAAGGTCGGTGGCCGCCTGCTTTCGATTGGGATCATCATCTCAATGATGGGGACGATCAACGGTAAGATCATGACCTTCCCGCGGATCGTCTACGCGATGGCTAAGCGTCGTGACCTGCCCTTCTCCCGCTACCTGGCCTACGTTACCCCGAAGGCCAAGGAGCCGGTGGTAGCGATCGGCTTCATCCTCGCCCTGGCGACGGTTATGATGTGCTTCTTTGACCCCGACCACCTGTCGGACCTCTGTGTCTTCACGGTCTACTGCTTCTACACGCTGGCCTTCTTCGGGATCTTCATCCTGCGCCGACGTAATAAGGGCAAGGAGCGGCCATTCTCGACCCCGCTCTACCCATGGATTCCGCTGATCTCAATTGCCGGGGGCCTCTTCGTGTTGGTCAGCGAGGTCTTCAATGATCCCTGGGGAGTGGTCCTCTTCGTCGGGATCACCATCCTCGGCCTGCCAGTTCTCTGGGTGGTCAAGGAGATGGATAAGCGCCGTCAGATGTGAAATTGAATAGTTAAATGAGTCCTGCTTGACAGAGCAGGGCTTTTTATATGGAATCGTTATTTTAATTTACGCCCGGGCCAACTATAATGGGGAGGAAAGCCTAGTCTGGGGATGATAACTAAAAAAGGGGGTGGCACTGGCCTGGTCAGTACCACCCCAATGGGAATATGAGAAAAATAAGGAAGGGACCATCAATGATTTAATCACCTGATCCCTCCCGGTAGAAGTATGTTGGCGAAAGCAATTGCAGAATTGCCTTCCCATCTATTATAACAAAATTTTTTATAATAAGTTAGTGATATTGAATAATTCTTTTTATCAGTTTTGAAGGGGGCCAATATTATGCGGCAGAAGGTATCAATCGGGCTGGCCATCCTGGGCCTGGCCATCATCGTCTATGCACTGACCTTAGACGGGCAGAACCGGCTGGCAACGATCACCCTGGGGGTTATTGTTGCCTGTGGTGGGGGCCTGATGATCTTGTCCAGCGGTCGGTGGTTTCAGGGCCACCGGGCGGTGAGCGGGCTGATCTCCGTCCTATTCGTCCTGGTTATCATCGGTTACCTGCTGAAGATGACCGTGCTGGGTTAGACGGACAGCTTGAAGTAGGCCTGGAGGTACTTGGCCAGGCCATTGTGATCGTTGTCGACGGGGGTAACATCGTCGGCAACTTTTTTGATGGCCGGGATGGCGTTTTGCATGGCGACCCCACGGCCAGCGGCGTCGAGCATCTCCAGGTCGTTGTGCTCATCCCCAAAGGCAATGATGTTGTCCTTGCTGATGTTATACTGCTTGGCGATGTAATACATCCCTGATTCCTTGTGGGTCCCGCGGTGGATCAGCTCCAGGATGTGGTACTGACCACCCCAGACCCGGGGCTCCACGTAGTCGCCGTACTTCTCGTTGACTGCCTTGATGATCTCCTGCTCGTGGTCGGGCTGGTACTCGATCGTCAAGGCAATCGGGTTAGCGTCGAGGTTGCTAGCCGTCAGCAGCTGGTTCTTAGCCAGGTGGTTCGGTAGGAACTCGGGCAGGTGGTTGCTGGCGTGGTTGGCCCAGACGTGGAACTTGTTCTCCACCGTGATCGTGTCGATGCCGAGCTGCTTATGCTGGGCGAGTAGGTCGAGGGCCAGTTCGCGGGTCAGCTCGACGTCATACTCCTTGTCCCAGTGCTCGTGGGGGATGTGGGCCAGAGCCCCGTTGAAGTTGACCATCGGCGTCTTGATACCGATCTGGTCGTAGATCCGCTGGGCAATCCGGTAGGGCCGGCCGGTGATGATGCTGACGATATGGCCAGCATGAGCCGCGGCGCGCAGGGTTTTAATCGTCTCCGCCGTCAATTGGGACTGGTTATTCAAAGTGGTTCCATCGAGGTCGATGGCAATTAAATGTTGGTTCACAGTTCAGTTCACTTCCTATAAACAATTTTAGTTAAATATTATACGCGGCTGGGGCCGGAAAGTTAACTGATTTGTCATAATCCCCGGTCTGGCCGGTTCAGCTTACCGAGAAAATACGGTACAATAAAAGCAACAAAAGGAGGAAATGTGTTGCAATTACCTGAGGAATTCATTGAGAAATATCGACGCCTGCTGGGGGATGAGGCCCCGGCATTCTTGGCGTCCTTTGACCAGTCCAGCCATAGTGGCTTCCGGGTCAACCCACTGAAGGCCGCCCCGACGGCCACCATTGACAAGGCGACGGGGCGGGTACCGTATGTGCCAACCGGCTACTACGGGACGGTCGACGGTAAGTCCCTCGACCACGTCACTGGGGCGATTTACAGCCAAGAACCGTCCGCCATGTACGTCGGCGAGGTGGTCGACCCACAGCCCGGGGAGCGGGTCCTCGACCTCTGTGCGGCCCCCGGTGGGAAAACAACCCACCTGGTGGCGAAGATGAAGGATACCGGCCTCCTGGTGGCCAACGAGATCTTTCGCAAGCGGGCCAAGGTCCTGGCCGAGAACCTGGAACGGTGGGGGACCAGGAGTACGGTCGTGATGAACGAAAGTCCTGCCGACCTGGAGGAGCAGTTTTCCCACTTCTTCGACCGGATCCTGGTCGACGCCCCCTGTTCAGGTGAGGGGATGTTTCGCAAGGAACCGGCCGGGATCGAATACTGGAATCCCGACTACCCGGCCGAGTGTGCCAACCGCCAGCGCAAGATCCTGGCCTCAGCCATGAGGATACTCAAGCCGGGTGGAATCCTGGTTTATTCGACCTGCACCTTCGCCCCCGAGGAGGACGAGCAGAACCTGGCCTGGCTGCTGGCCACCTATCCAGACCTGAAGACGGTGCCAATCAAGAAGTACCCGGGGATGGATGATGGCCGGCCGGACTGGGCTGACAATAACCCGGCCCTGGCCGATGCCGTCCGCCTCTTTCCCCACCACATCGCCGGGGAGGGCCACTTCATCGCCAAGCTGCAGAATGGTGAACCAGCGGCGGGGGCAGTGCCAGCGCCGGCCAAACGTCGGCGTAAGAAGAAACAGCGCCACCAGCAGCGGTCCGGACTGGATAAGGCAGCCCAGGCCGAGTTTGCGGCCGTCCGCGACGCCCTGCAGCCGGGCTACGAGCCCAAGCGCCTGTTGACCTTTGGTGACCAGCTCTATGCCCTGCCGTCTGGGATGCCAGCAGACCTGGCCGGGATGACCATCCTGCGACCCGGCCTCCACCTGGGCACTTTCAAGAAGAACCGCTTTGAACCAGCCCTTGCTTGGGCCCTGGCGACCGATCCGGCGACCTGCCCGACGACATTGGCGTTGGACCATGACCAGTGGCGCCAGTACGTCCATGGTGACGTGGTGACTGTTGAATCGGGCCACCCCAATGGCTGGTACTTGTTGACCTGCGACGGGTTTGCGACCGGCTTCGGTAAGCTGGTCGGGACCACGGTCAAGAACTTCTATCCCAAGGGATTACGTTTTTAGGGGGAATATATAATGAAAGAGAAAAATGTGTTTCACGTTAACGGCTACCTGGGCCTCCTGATTGCGATCATCGGCGCTGTAGCCGGCTGCTGGCTGGTCGTCCGTGGCTACCAGGCCGGCCGGATGGGGGTCATCGTCACCGGGGGGATTATCCTGGCGATCGTGATTATCTTCAGCACCTCACTGACGATCATCCAGCCCAACGAGGCTAAGGTGCTGACCTTCTTTGGGAACTACATCGGTACGATCCGCGATGCCGGCTTGTTTATGACGGTGCCCTTCACCGATAAGCAGCGGGTCTCACTGCGGGTCTGCAACTTCAACAGCCAGATCCTCAAGGTCAACGACTCCAAGGGGAACCCGGTCGAGATCGCCGCGGTGATCGTCTACAAGGTGGTTGACACCGCCAAGACCCTCTTCTCGGTCGATGACTACGAGCAGTTTGTTCAGATTCAGAGTGAATCGGCGGTTCGGCACGTGGCCAGCGAATACCCGTACGATACCTTCGAGGACAATTCTGCCCTGACCCTGCGGAGCAACCCGACCGAGGTCTCAAACCGCCTGACCGCCGAGCTCCAGGACCGGCTGAACGTCGCCGGGGTCAAGATCATCGAGACCCGGCTGACCCACCTGGCCTACGCCACCGAGATTGCCAGTGCCATGCTGCAGAAACAGCAGTCGGCGGCCATCCTCTCGGCCCGTAAAATCATCGTCGAGGGGGCGGTCTCGATCACCGAGGACGCCATCGACCGCCTGGCCAAAGAGGCCAAGCTTAACCTGACCGATGAGCAGCGCCTCCAGATCATCAACAACATCATGGTGGCCATCATCTCCGAACGGGGGACCCAGCCGGTCATCAATACCGGGACCCAGCAGTAAACGGGTGGTCGCAGCCATGTTTTACCTAACCATTCTAATGATCGAGCGGGTCGGCTTCGTCATCATCCTGGCCTTTCTGTTGGTCAACGTCCCGGCCTTTCGCCGGCTGATGTCTTCAGACCGGTTGATCGACCGGGTTCAATTGACGATTATTTTCGCCATCTTTGCCATTTTGGCCAACAGTACCGGGATCGAGATTGACCCGGCCAACCAGCTCCATGACAAGGTCTTCTTGACCACTATTTCCGAGAACTATTCGATCGTCAACGCCCGGATCCTGGCCGTTTCGGTTGCCGGGATCATTGGTGGACCCTGGGTTGGTGGGGCGGTTGGCTTGATTGCCGGCCTCCACCGGGTCATGTTGGGCAATATGGCGGCCCAGTCCTGGTTCTACGTGCCCAGTTCGGTTCTGATCGGGCTCTTGTCCGGATATCTCTACAATGACCGGCGGAACCCCTTTGCGGTGATGAGCCCCTGGCATGGTTTCCTGGTCGGCCTGTTGATGGAAAGCATCCAGATGGTCTTCATCTTCTTATTTAGTCCGACCGGTTGGACACTGGTTCAATACATTGCCCTACCGATGATCCTGGTCAACTCGGTCGGGACCTCGGTCTTCCTGTCAATCATCGGCATGTTCCGGCGCCAGGAGGAGGAGACCCGGGCGATGCAGACCCATTCGGTCCTTGAGCTGACCAAGGAGACCCTGCCATACCTGCGCAACGGGTTGAACATGCAGTCCGCCCGTCAGGTGGTCAGGGCCATCAAACGCCACACCAACTTTGATGCCGTCAGCCTCACCGACCGCCAGACCATCCTGGCCCACGTCGGCGCGGGGAGTGACCACCACATCCCCGGTAAGATGATGTTGACCCACCTCTCGGAGACCGTCATCGAAAGCGGCCGTGTCCACATTGCTCACAACCGTGACGAGATTGGCTGTTCCCACCGTGACTGTCCACTGGAGGCGGCGATCGTGGTGCCGCTGCGGATCCGTGAACGGGTTGTCGGCACCCTGAAGATGTACTACACGGCCGCCTGGCGTCTGACGCCGGTGGAGGTTCAGCTGGCTGAGGGACTCGGCGAGATCTTCGCCAACCAGATCGCCCTCGGCCAGGCCGAGATGCAGGCCAAGCTGGTCCGCGACGCCGAGATCAAGTCCCTCCAGGCCCAGGTCAACCCGCACTTCTTCTTCAACGCCATCAACACGATCAGCGCGATGATGCGGCGGGATAGTGAAAAGGCCCGCCAGCTCCTCCTTCAGTTGAGCACCTACTTCCGGGCCAACCTGATTGGGGCGCGGTCAACGCAGATCACCTTGGCGCAGGAGCGCGACCATGTTCACGCCTACCTGACCCTGGAGCAGACCCGCTTCCCGGACCGGTTTAAGGTTAATTTCAACAACACGGTGGGGGATGACGTCCTCTTGCCACCATTCACGATCCAGGTGTTGGTCGAAAACGCCCTCAAGCACGCCTTTGGCCACCGGATGCACGGTAATGTCGTCAACATCAACCTGGCGGCGGTGGGGGACAGGCTCCAGATCAAGGTGGCCGATAACGGGGAGGGGATTGCCCCCAACATTCTTGGTAGGCTGGGGCATGAACCGGTCCGGTCCAGCCACGGAACCGGGACCGCCCTGCAAAACCTTAACCAGCGTTTGGTCGGCCTGTACGACAAGCGGAGTCAGCTGAACTTCGCGACCAGTCAGGCCGGCACCACGGTTACCATTTCAATTCCGCTAGTTACGAAAGGGGAATCATAATCATGAAGGTGTTAATTGTTGATGATGAGCCGCTCGCTCGTGACGAACTACACTACCTGGTCGACCAAAATCCACTGGTGACTGATATTTATGAGGCTGACGGGGTAGTCAGTGCCCAGCAGGCCGTGGACCAGGAAGCTGTCGACCTGATGTTTCTCGATATCCAATTGGCTGACGGGAGTGGGATGGCCCTGGCGGAGAGCCTGAAGAGTCGGCCGCACCATCCCTACATCGTCTTTGCCACCGCCTATGACCAGTACGCCCTCGACGCCTTTGATGCCGATGCCGTCGACTACCTGCTGAAGCCGTTCTCCCAGCAGCGGGTCAATGACGCCATCACCCGGGTTGCTAAACTGGCGGCCCCCAAGCAAGCGGCGATTACCCCACAGGACCAGCGGACCAACCCGCGCCTGTCGCTGACCAATGACGACCGGACGATTATTCTGCAGAAGGACACGATCCTCTACATCCAGACCCAGGACGGGGAGACCGCGGTCTGGGCCAAGGGTGGTCACCGGGTGGTCAGCAAACAGCCCCTGGCCGGCTTGCTCAAGCAGCTGGATCCGGCCCAGTTTATCCGGGTCCACAGGAGCTTCGCCGTCAACCTCAACATGGTCAGTGAGCTTCAGCCCAGTTTCAACCATACCTACGAGTTGACCCTAAAGGACGGCAGTAAGGTCCCGGTCAGCCGGTCCTACGTCGCCACTGTCAAGCAGGCGCTGGGGATGGCATAATTTATTATTAAACAACCTGGGAAATAAGTTTCTCGGCGCCATTATGTCGTTATGAGTACTTCTGATTATAACGAAGCAACAGGAATGTTCGTTGCTTTACCGGTAACCACTGCTAATAATTTTAATAATCCTCGTTACATGCCTATTTTAGTTAACGGCGCTAATGGGACGGGAGTTAAGGGATATGTTGTCCTATGGCAGTTACAAAATTTTAATTTTAAGGCTGGCAATGGCGTAATCGTAAATCATGTATCCGCGAGAATGCTAAAAGAGTTGCAACGTTATGTTAATGACATGGTCGGTAGTGAATGACTGCCTAAATATATAGTAGAAGAGTGCTGTGAAGTGATTTTCATGGCACTCTTTTTTCGTTGGCAATCGTTATGTCAACAAAGTAAGTACTATTTTAGCATTGAAAGATCATTTGTTTAGCTTAACCAAACTTGTGGGCACCTGAGCAAAAGTGAGGGCATCTTATCCGGGGAGGAGGGCATTTCGGACTGAATTTTGGTTATTTCAGTGTGAAAACCCGCACAAAGTAAAATATTGCGTTAAGATTGTAATTGTAAAAATATTGCAATCGCGACATCAAGCAATTATTTCTATTTATTTCTGTGGGAGGGAATATATTATGGACAAGAAGGATAAAAAGCCAGAAGCTTCCAACATTTATGTTCAAATGGGAATCTTCGCCGCTATTCTGTTTGTTTCTCAATTGATCTCTGATCTTTTTCCAAAGAGCTTCGTTGTGCCAACCCCACTGATTGGTATGGTTCTGCTCTACATCCTGTTGGCTTGCCACATCGTTAAGCTGCACCAGGTTGAAAAGTTCGGTACGTTCATGATCGGTCTTATTGCATTCCTGTTCGTTCCATCAGGTATCCAATTGGCCGCTCACCTGGACATCATGCGTCGTGAAGGTATCCAAGATGTATGTGTAATCATCATCTCCACGATCATTCTCTTGGTCGTAATTGCCTACGTTGGTGCCTTGGTTATGAGCATTCACCACAAGATCACTGGTAACAAGAAGGACTAGGGGGCGCAATAATTATGTCAGCTACAATTGCAACAAATCTAGCATTGCCATTCACTGGTATTTTCATTTCATTGATTGTTTATCTTATTG
The DNA here is from genome assembly GCF_001435345.1 of Limosilactobacillus pontis DSM 8475. GTDB lineage: Bacteria > Bacillota > Bacilli > Lactobacillales > Lactobacillaceae > Limosilactobacillus > Limosilactobacillus pontis. Next base: position 31,266 of record NZ_AZGO01000058.1, read on the forward strand.
GTATGTGGTTAACCAAGATTAGTAACGGTTTCTTCCTCTTCAACCCACTGCTGGTTGGGATGGTTCTCGGGATCGTTGTTCTGGCCATCTGGGCTAAGAGCACTGGCTCCACGACCGCTGCTGTTTACACGAAGTACTACCTGCCAGGTGGTAACATCATCTTCTGGTTCCTGAACCCTGCTACCATGGCCTTCGCCATCCCGGTTTACAAGGTTAACGAAACCTTCAAGAAGTACTGGTTCGATATCATCGTTATCTGCTTCGTCGGTGGTTTCATTTCCCTGTTCCTGATTCAACTGGTATCTAAGCTCTTCGGTCTGTCCGCTGCTTCAACGGCTTCCATGCTGCCACAAGCTGCTACCACTGCCGTTGCTATGCCGATCGCTGCTGGTGTTCACGGTGTTCCTGCCGTTACCGCGATGGCATGTATCTTAAACGCCGTTGTTATCTACGCCTTGGCTGAATTCCTGATCAAGATCCTGCGGCTCGACAAGGTTTCTCCTGTTGCTACTGGTTTAGGTTTAGGTTCTGCTGGGCACACGGTTGGTTCCGTTAAGGCCCTTTCCCTTGGTGAAATTCAAGGTGCCATGGCCGGTGTCTCTGTCCTGATTATTTCTCTGGCAATGGACATCCTGGTTCCAATCTACGCAAACCTGTTCATGTAATCGGCTGACGGAGGATAACCGATTATGACCAATAATCATCAAAAAGTCGTCCTTGTCGGTGACGGTGCAGTTGGTTCAGCCTACGCCTTTGCGATGGTCCAACAGGGGCTTGCCGAAGAGTTCGCCATTGTTGATCTGACGAAGAAGCGGGCTGAAGGTGATGCTCTGGACCTGGAAGACGCGACTGTCTTCACGGCACCCAAGCAAATCTATGCTGCTGATTACGATACTTGTAAGGATGCTGATGTTGTCATCATCTGCGCGGGTGCGGCCCAGAAGCCTGGTGAAACCCGTCTGCAGCTGGTCGGCAAGAATCTCAAGATCATGCACGAGATCGTCCAGCCGATCGTGGCTTCCGGTTTCAACGGTGTCTTTATCGTTGCTGCCAACCCGGTTGACATCCTGACTTACGCAGTTCAGAAGATCTCCGGCTTTCCAGTCAACAAGGTCATCTCTTCCGGCACGTCACTGGACTCAGCCCGCTTGCGGGTGGCCCTGGCGAACCGGTTCGGGGTTGACCCCCGCGACGTCAACGTCAACGTGATGGCCGAGCACGGTGATTCTGAATTTGCCGCCTACTCGAGCGCAACCATCGGCGGCCTGCCGCTGTATGAGTTGGCCGAACAGGAGCACATCTCCCATGATGACCTGCTGAAGATCGAGGATGACGTGCGCAAGAAGGCCTACGAGATCATCAATCGCAAGGGTGCTACCTACTACGGTGTTTCCACCTGCCTGATGCGGATCACCAAGGCCATCCTGCGTGATGAAAACGCGGTTCTGCCGGTTGGTGCTTACGTCGATGGCGAGTACGGGGTCAAGGATCTTTACCTTGGTACGCCGGCCGTCATCAACGCCAACGGGATCGCCAGGGTCATCGAGGTACCCCTCGATGATTGCGAACGCGCCGCAATGACCAAGTCAGCTGAAACATTAAAGAAGACCGCCACGGATGGCATGACCAAGGTCGGCTTGGTCAACTATCTCTGGTAGTAAAGAAAACTCGTTAGTGGATTATCACTAGCGAGTTTTTTGTTACCTTAAATCACTATGAAATACTTCATTATGACTACCGACCCGTATCAGTCGAATTGTTGGATTTGTTTTATGAGGCATGTAAATAACCAGTATATCGACTCTGCCATCAGATAAATGGTACTCGTAACTGCCATTATAATTTCCGCCACGATTATTTAATATATATGGTCGATATTTGCTATTAACAATCCCATTAATTTGCAACTGCTTCAGGGTGTTCATTAGCTCGCGGATTAGTTCTGGATGGCGGCGTTTTAAATTTTTGTAGTCTCTTTTGAACTGGGCTTCGATTTTCAACTGGTACATTATTCTTTATCCAAAAAGTCCTTAAGGTCATTGATATTGGCAAAGCTTGGTGAATCGTCTGGAATAATTCCTAATTCCTTTGCTTCAGCCTCCACTAGTGCCCTTCTGGTAGTTTCTGTTGGTACCTCTGATTCTGTAACTAATTCAAACGGAACCTTCTTTTGAATAACCAATTGACGGGCTGCCAAATTAAAGTAGCCATTGATGCTCAGCCCCATCGACTTAAGCTCTTTGCTGAGTTCCTTTTTGAGCTTATCGTCGAGACGGATTGTCGTTGTTGCCATAGTAAATCCCCCTTCTTGTATTTCATTATACTATATTATTGACATACAAATATCAATATCCCGTTTCGATCATGAAGAGATGAATTTGCGCAAAGGCTTATCCACCCTTTGATACTATTTAATGATGATCATTTGTTGAATAGATGGTAGTTGGCTTCAGAGGCAGATTGTTTTGCAGCGGCGAATCAACCAGTGGGACTACAGCTGCTTTCTGGTCACACAGAACATCCCAGCGGACCGGGTCGCAATTGCCGATGATAACCTGGATGAACCCTTTAGCCTTGATACGGTGGGAAGGGGGGAAGGACGTGGTACAAAAAAGTGGCTGG
>NZ_AZGO01000058.1:33971-63366 GCF_001435345.1 Limosilactobacillus pontis DSM 8475
TGTAAGCGCACCCTTAGCGTCTAGCGCAACGTAGCAAGTCTATTTGACCACGAACGAAGGCTGTTAACCTCCGTTCTAGGCTAGCCGTCCAGGACGCCGAGAAGCTTATTTCCCAGCCTCGTCGTTTTGCGTTCAAGTGGTTAAACCAGCCCGCGCTGCTGGGCGTATTCGTAGAGCGGGCCGGTCAGGACATAGTCAACCCGGCTGAGGTCGATGAAGTGCTGGGCGCCGACCAGGGTCAGCAGGCGGGGGAGCTGTGCCTGCCAATCGGTCAGGACCTGGTCGAGGGCTGATGCACCGTCCCGGACCAGGATGTTGAGGAAGTAACCGGCCACGCCGACCGCCCGGGCACCGAGGACCCCGGCCTTAACGACGTCGAGGGGGCAGGTGACCCCGCCCGAGGCGATGATGGTCGCCTGGCTATCCCGAGCCTCAAGCAGGGACTCTGGGGTGGTTTGGCCCCAGTCAGCGAGGTCGGCCATGTCGAGCTGGTGGTTGCGCCGGTTCTCAATCATGGCGAAGTTGGTCCCGCCCCGACCGCTGACGTTGATCAGCTGGACACCGGCCGTCTGTAGCCGTTCGATGGTCCGTCTGCTCATCCCGAAGCCGACCTCCTTGACAATCACCGGGACGTCCAGGCCGTCAACCAGGCGGGTAATGTTGTCCAGCCAGTAGAACTGGCGGTCACCCTCGGGCATCACCAGCTCCTGGGCTGCGTTCAAGTGGAGTTCCAGGGCATCAGCAGCCAGGAGATCCACGGCGGCCCGAGCCTTGTCTAGGCTAGCATCAGCGCCGAGGTTGGCGATCACGATCCCGTCCGGATTCGCCTCCCGGACCACGGTGAAGGACGGTTGGGCCGCTGCTTCCTTGAGGGCAACGCTGAGCGAGCCGGTCGCCATCGCCAGGTGGTGCTTATGGGCCAGTTTAGCCAGGGCCCGGTTGACCTTCGTGGCCTGTTTGCTGCCGCCGGTCATCGCCTCCAGGTAGAAGGGCCATTCCAGCTGGAGGCCGTCTGCCAGCTGGACGGTGGGGTCCACCGCGGCGACGGCCGTTTCCGGCAGGGCGTCGTGGATCAGGCGGACCTGGTCAAAGTAGTGGTGGGCATGGGCCCGTTGGTAGGATGCGGTGGCCAAGGAAAGGTGCTCATCCTTGCGATGGGCTTGTTGTGACTCCATAATAAATTTCCCTCCTAATGAAAAAGGGTCGTGGCAAACTGAATTGTCACCACCCTTTTTAATTTTACTTAGATTAATGGCAGGTGTTCGCGCACCGTGTACTTGACGTCGTCGATGAAGTGGACGGATAGGGGGAGTTGTTCGATCTTCTCCTGGGTCCAGGACTTGAGGACGGCCCTGAAGTTGACGTTGCGGTCGATGGCCACGATCCCGCAGTCACCACCACCAGCGCCGGAAGTCTTGGCAGCCCCGCCGAAGTGCTCGGCAATCTGGCAGAGGCGGTTGAGCACCGGTGTCTCGATGTTGACCCCAGAGTTGGCGCCGAGCTGCTTCAGCAGATGACGGTTGAAGCGGATCTCCTCCTTGATCTTATCGAGGTCCTGCTGGTGGAAGCCCTCGACCATCCGCTGAATGCAGGCCTTGCTGTCCTCGAGGAAGCGGTGGTATTCATCCTGCTGGCGGGCCTTGAAGAGGGAGATCTTATCGACCAGCTGGGAGGTCGAGGCCGGTTTCCCGGTCCAGCCAATCAGCAGCTCCAGATTTTGCGGGGCGGTCAATGACTCGATCTTGAGGTCTGGCCAAGGGAGGTCGATCAGACTCTTCAGGTCGAGGTACTTGCGCTGCTGGGCCAACCACTGCCGGTCAAAGGAGTGGTAGGAGATCCAGCCCCCGTAGACCGAGGCCGCCACGTCACCCAGCGAGCCGTTCCCCTGGACCTCAAAGTGGGCGATCGCCGCTAGCTTGAAGATCTCGTCCTTGGTCACGGGCAGGTGGTAGTAGTGGCACAGTGCCTTGACGGTCGCTACCGTGACGGCCGCCGAGGAACCGAGCCCGTACTTGCGGCCGTTGGCACTGTCCAGCTGGCTGTCGATCTGCATGTCGTAGATCCGCAGGTCGCGTTCGAAGCTGCGGGCGTATTCCTCCGTGATCCGGATGGCTGACAGGATATAGGAGAAGGGGTTGTCGCGCTTGTCGACCACCAGCCGATCGCCCATCCGTCGCCAGTTCAACTGGTCGTTGGTGTACTGCTGGCTGATGATCTGGCCGATTTCACGGGCACTATCCTTGATCGTGCAGGTGACGAATTGGTCTAGGGCCACCAGGATGGCCGGGTAGCCGTTCTCGACGACCGCGTATTCGCCAGCGATGTACAACTTACCAGGTGCTTTTTCAGTTATCAAAGTTTCAATATCCCCCTATAATTAATCAGTTATTTTCATCCCAAATTTCAATCCCGGGGCCGGCTTGGGAAACCACCAGGCGGTCGCGGTCAAAGGTCTGAGCAAGTCCGTCCACAATTCGGTCACGGTCGGCCCGGTTATAGATGACCTTAACGTTGGGGCCGGCATCCATCGTGAAGTAGCAATTGATGCCCTGTTCGCGAAGCCGGCGGACGGCTGCGATGGCACTCAGAGTCTCGCTGTTGAAGTAGGTGTAGCCTGGGTCAGCCGAGAGGGTCAGGGCGTGCATTCGCAGGGCGTTCTCCTCGGCAGTATGACCGATGACTTGGATGTCATGAGCGGCGATGGCGGCCTTCATGGTGGCCATGTCGCTTTCGACGACCTCTTTCCAGGAGTCGTAGTAGGGCGAACTGATCACGCTGGACTGCATTCCGTAGCGGCTGGAGATCTTCTTGCGGCCGGTGGAAACCATGATTGCCAGCATCTCCAATCCAAAGTCGACCTTTTCCATGATTGGCTCGGCGTAGGAGCTGGCGTCATCGTGGCCGCGGTGCCATTCGACCAGGCCCCCGTAGATGGAACGGGTGGCCGAACCGGAACCACGTCGGGCCAGGCGCGACAGATCACGGCGGGAGAGGTCCAAGCCGGCCGCCCGGCTCGCCGCTCCGGCCAGGGCCGCGAAGGCGGAAGCTGACGAGGCCAGCCCGGCCGCAGTTGGCACGTGGTTATGGGAGTCGACATGGGCAAATTCATGCCGGCCGCTCAGCTGACGGACGATGTCCAGAAAACGAGTGATCCGTGCCGCCCCGTCCCCAGTTACCGGCTGGTCATTAACCGTGATTTGATCGGCGGTCAGGGCCGGATCGAAGCTAACCCGGGTGGTCGTGTAAAATTCATCCAGGGTCATCGAGAGGCTGTCAGTCTGCGGGATGATCAGGTCCTGATCCTTCTTGCCCCAGTACTTGATCAGGGCGATGTTGGTATGTGCTTTAGCCGTTGCCATCAGTTATCACCTCGTGTTGTGTCTAGCGGTTGGATCCAGGTCTTTCGAGCGCCATTGTCCTTCAAGATTCCCGCCAACTTGCGGGCCCCCAGGGCGGTTCGGGTGATGGCAAACATGCAGCCACCGCGGCCGCCACCAGTCAGCTTGGCCCCCAGGGCACCGTTGTGGGTAGCGACGTCGATCAGGTGGTCGAGTTGATCGTCACTGACCCTCAGTGCGACCAGGTCCTGCTGGGCAGCGTTTAACGTTGTACCTAACTTGAAAACTTCACCCGCCGCCAGCAACTGCCGGCTGACGTTGACCAGCTTTCCCAGGTGTTCGATGTGCCCCTGGGCGCGGTCGTGATCGTCCTGGAGCAGGTCCTGAACGGCCATGATCGCCTCCTTGGTGGCGCCCTTGACGCCGGTGTCGGCGATCACCATCGTTGCCTGCAAGTTCATTGGAATCGGCGTGCCGGCCTGCCCCTTGACGTAGTAGAGCGGGGTCTTAGCGCTGACCGTGGCCGCATCCAGGCCGGACGGGCTCCGGTGGGTGATCTGCTCCTCGACGTCCGCCAGGGCTAAGAGAGTATCCCGGCTGAGTGGCTGCTCGTAGTAGTCGAAGAAGGCCCGGACAATGGCCACGGCGGTCGCCGCTGACGACCCCATCCCGCGCTCGGCAGGGAGCTGGCTATCGATGGTTAACTCCCAGTGGTCATCCTGGCCATTGAAGCGGGTAACCAGGGTCGCAATCAGCTTGCCGACGCCCGCCATGACCGGCGGCAGGTCGTGCCAGTCACCGGTGAAGTAGCGGCTGGTGACGGTCTGACCCTGGTCGGCCGGCGTTAGGGTGACGGTCAGCTTAACCGAGGGTAGGGGCAGGGCGATGGCCGGCTGGCCGTAGACGACGCTGTGCTCCCCCATTAAGATGATTTTCGCGTGACTCGTGCCAATCCCTTGTTCTTTCACCATCGTAACCTACTTTCTTCTCAAAAATTCCATTCTTCATCATAACTTAAAATTGATTATTAGAAAAGGGGCGACCCCGACTTGTTACTAAATCTAAATAATTGACCAGGATTCTGCCGGTGGTGGGGGCAGACAAAGACAAACGCGCGCTTGATGGTGTATCATATAGGAAGTAAATTATTGAAGAGATTCGGTGATAATTGTGAAGAAACAGAAAACAACGCGCCGCGCCAAACGTGATAAGCAGGCGCCGATTTACGCCGTGGTCGACCTGGAGACGACCGGGACCAATGTGAACCACGGCGATCGGATCATCCAGATTGGCTGTGTGCTGGTTCAGGATGGTCAGATCATCAACCAATTTGAGACCAAGGTTAACCCCCGGGAGAAGATCCCGCACACGATTGTTCAGCTGACCGGGATCCACAATCAGGATGTCCGGCACGCCCCGCTCTTTGAGGACGTCGCCGGCACGATCTACAGCCTGTTGTCGGGGACAATCTTCGTGGCCCATAACGTTAACTTCGATTTTCCGTTTTTAAACGCGGAGTTGGAACGGGCCGGCTACCCCCAGCTGTCGATTCCGGCAATCGACACGGTGACGATGAGCCAGATCCTGCTGCCGACCGCCCAGAGCTTCCGTCTGCGGGACCTGACCAGCAGCCTGGCGATTGAGCACGACCACCCGCACAGCGCGGTCTCCGATGCCGAGGCGACTGCCCAGCTGCTGATCGACCTGCTCGACCGGCTGCACCGTTTGCCGACCCTGACCCTGAGCAAGATCGTTGACCTGCAACTAGCCCTGCCCCAGCGGACTAGCGAGGTTTTTGCCCAGGAACTGAAACGCCGGGTTGACCACCCGCTGCCGCTTGCCGACGACCTCTACGTCAGCCACGGCCTGGTCCTCCACAAGCAGCGGCCCCTAACCGTCGATAAGCCATCTGCCGCACCACGCTACCCCTCAACCAAGCGGGGGAAGGCCAAGCTCTTCGGCGACCAGCTGACCGTCCGGACGGTCCAATCCAAGATGATGAATAGTATCTATAATAACTACACCCACGACGAGCCCAAGAACATGATTGTCGAGGCCGGGACTGGGAGCGGGAAGACCCTGGGCTACCTCCTGCCGCTGAGCTACGTGGCCCATCCCGACAAGCGGATCGTGGTCAGCACCGCCACCAATCTCCTCCAGCAGCAGATTGCCCAGCAGGCGGTCCACCAGCTCAACGGTGTCCTGCCCTTTAAGATGAATGCGGTGGTCGTCAAGGGCAACGACCACTACCTGGACCTAGCTAAGTTTGCCCACTCGCTGAGCGTGATCGAGGACTCCAAGCTGGTCCAATTGCTCAAGGCCCGGATCCTGGTCTGGCTGATTGAGACGACCAGCGGGGATTTGGACGAGCTTAACCTGACCACCCAGCAGTCGCCGTACTTCACCGAGATCCGCCATCACGGGGTCAAGAGCCTCAACCCGGCCAGTGAGCTCTACAACGATGACTTCCTCGTCCGTCGTGATAAGCGGCTCAAGCAGGCCAACATTGTGATTACCAACCATGCCTACCTGGTGGCCCACGCCCAGGAACTGGGTGACGGGACCCGGCGGCCGTACCTGGTGGTTGACGAGGCCCAGCACCTCAGCGACAGCATCCTGCACCGGTCGCGGCGGAGCTTCTCCTTCCCCCGCTTGCGGACCGCCATCCACGTCCTGACCGGCCTGGTCAGCAATGGTGAGGACCGCAACCTGGCTGATATCTTTGCCGACCATGCCCTGGCCAGCTACAATGTCGAGCTCCTGCGCGGCGACCTGACCACCCTTGATGAGGCCCTCAACCGCTTCCAGCAGGCCCTCTACCGCCAGTTTGGCCAGCAGACAACGGCCGGTGGGGAGAACGAGCTGATCGAACAAGAACTGGATAATCAGCAGCTCGCCCAGCTCCTCGACGTCAGTGGGCCGGTGATGATGGAACTGGAACAGGCCCTAGGCAGTGTCCAGCTGCATTTCTCGGCCCTCCAGCACATCTTCAACCAGCAGGCCGACCGTTGGCTGCCCAGCGATCGCTACCTAATGAGCCAGTTCCAGAGCCAGATGGCTAAGCTGACCGCCGCCGATGCCACCCTGAATAAGTACAACGAGACCCTGCGCCAGCGGAGGGACGCGGCGGCCTTCTGGCTCACCATCCGCCAGTCGAGCGAGTACAGCGCCATGCAACTGACCGGGGGCCTGCTGGCGGTCAACCACTACCTAACCGAAAACGTCTACCCGTACTTCGCACAGCCGCTCTTCGTCGGCGCGACCCTCTTCTCATCGAGCCGGTCGCGCTACCTTTACCAGCAGCTGGACCTTGACCGGCAGTCGACCTTGGCCAAGCGCTTCGCTTCGCCATTTAACTACCAGCAGCATGCCCGTCTCCTGGTGGCCACCGACGCCCCGGTGCCCAACCGCAAGAACAACGCCGAGTACGTCCGCTACCTGAGCAGGACGATCTATCAGCTGACCAAGCAGACCGACTGCCAGACGATGATCCTCTTCAACTCCCTGGTGATGATCGAACAGGTTTACAGCCAGCTGCGCGGCACCGACCTCTTCGACCAGCGTGACATCCTGGCCCAGGGAATCACCGGCGGCCGGGAGAAGCTGCTCAAGCAGTTTGCCAATGGCAAGAACGCCATCCTGCTCGGCGCCGCTAGTTTCTGGGAGGGGGTTGACCTGCCCAAGACCGCCCTGGAGCTTTTGATCATCACCCGGCTGCCGTTTGACGCCCCCGATGAGGTGATGACCCGGGCCTACCACGACCTGCTCAAGCGTGAGGGTCGCAACCCCTTCTACGGGGCCGCCCTGCCTAAGGCGACAATGCGCCTGCGTCAGGGGGTTGGCCGCCTGATCCGGACCGCTGACGACAACGGGGTCGCGGCGATCCTCGATTCTCGTCTCCACAGCCGGCGCTATGGGGCGACGATCCTGAAGAGTTTCCCGAAGGACCTGCCAATCATGGAGTTGCCGACTGACCAGCTGATGGCGACGGCAAATAATTTCATCAAAAAGAATCATCGCCACCCCGAAAAGTAAATTATCTGGTATAATCATAAAGATTAACATGATTGTTGACGAATCGTTCGTCAGACGTAAGAAGGGAATAATTACATGCAAAGTCGTCGCGAAGTGCAGCGCGAGCAGAGTCGTGGTTCGGCGCTGCGCACGATTCGAAATATACTACTTACAATCCTAGTGCTATTGCTGCTGGGCTGGAGTGTCTACGCGGTTGCCAATCAACCACGGGCCGCCGCCCGCCGGCAGACGATCTCTTTGACTGAAAAGTATGCCCACCTGCATAGTGCGGGTCACTTCTACATCTATAACCGGGAGAGCACCTACTACACGGTGGCTGGTAAGAACCAGGATAACCAACCGATCCTGGTGATTGTCCCCCAGCACGGTGGCAATATCCGGGTGGTCAAACAGCGCGCGGGGATTAGCGAACAACAGGTGCGCTCGATGATCACTGCGACCCGGCACCCGGCCACGATCCTGAAGGTTGCCCCCGGCGTCTTCAACAACAAGGTGGTCTGGGAGGTTACCTACCGCAACCACAAGGGGAGCCTGTGCTACGACCTGATTAATTTCAAAAACGGTCGCTATATTCAAAATATCAATAACCTGTAGTTTTAGGAAGAGGAGTTGTAACCATGGTTATGATTCCTCTCTTAGTTTGTCACGAAGGGAATGGTGATGATTGTGACAGAAGAAACACCGCTGCAACGCTACATCCGTGCCGGCCAGACGACGATTAGCAACCTGCTGGTCCACCACTACAAGCAGATCGGCATGTCGACCGCCCAATTGGTCTTGTACCTGCAGTTTAAGTCCTACCAGGACCGGGGAACGATGAATCCTGATGTCCGGGTGATCGCCAAGAACCTTGGTACCAGCGAGAACCAGGTCTTTAACCAGCTCCACCAGATGATGACCAACCACCTGGTGGAGCAGGGGATGCGTCGGCTACCAGACGGTAAGGAGGACGCCATCTACGACTTCAGCCCGCTGCTGAACAAGCTGGCCCTCCTGGAGGATCAGGCGACCACGACCGACCATGAGGAGGCCAGCCAGAATAGCCGCCAGCAGGTCTTTGCGACCCTGGAGAACGAGTTTGGCCGGACCCTCTCCTCGATGGAACTCCAGATCGTCAACGACTGGTTAGACAAGGATGCCTACACGCCGGCGATGATCAAGCTGGCCCTTCGTCAGGCAGTGATGAACAGCGCCGTAAACCTCCAGTACATGGAGCGGATCCTGCAGAGCTGGGCCCACCAGGGACTGCGGAGTGAGCACGACATCAATGAACACGAGCGCCAGTTTGAGAGCCGCCGCGCCGGGCAGACACCAACACAGGGGAGCCAGCCCCGCTCGGCTGGCCCCAAGATCCCAATCTACAAACTGGGTGAATAACAGAAAGGAATGAATGCAATGCAAAACGCGTCACACCAAGTCATGAAGGGAATCGGCATCGCCGCCTTGGCCTCAACCATGTGGGGGATCTCCGGGACGGTCCTCCAGCTGATCTCGCAGAACCTGGCCATCCCAGCCACTTGGATGCTCTCCGTTCGGACCCTGGTTACCGGGGTTATCCTGCTGACGATCAGCGCCTTCATGTATGGCAAGCGGATCTTCAACGTCTTTGCTACCCGGGCGACGACCATCTCGGTGGTCACCTACGCGATTTTCGGCCTGATGGCGAACCTATTGACCTTCTACTACGCCATCCAGCGGGGAAATGCCTCGGCCGCCACGATCCTCCAGTACCTGTCACCGCTCTTCATCGTGCTCGGCGGGATTGTCTTTCTCCACCGCCGTCCGTTTAGAAGCGACATCAGCGCCTTCGTCATCGCCCTGTTAGGGGTTGTCTTGAGCATCACCCGGGGCAACATCACCAGGCTGGCGATCCCGTTTGACTCCCTGATGTGGGGGATCGGCTCCGGGATCACCGCCGCCTTCTACGTGGTTCTGCCGCAAAAGGCGGCCGAGAAGAACCCGCCGATCATCGTCCTCGGCTGGGGGACGATGATCGCCGGGATCCTCTTCAACCTCTACCGACCGTTCTGGGTCAACCCACCGCAGATCTCCACGACCCTGGTGGCCTCGGTCGGCACCGTCGTCCTGTTCGGGACGATCCTGCCCTTCGGCTTGCTGATGGAGGCCACCAAGTTCGCCCCGTCGGACGTGGTCAGCATCATGGATGCCCTCCAGCCGATTGTCACCTCGGTCCTGAGTGTGATCTTCTTCCACCTGGTTCTCAACTGGGTCGAGATCCTGGGCATCATCCTGGTGATTCTGGCTATCTATATCCTGCAGGAGGGCCGGCGTCGCAAACTCAAGGGAGTCTAGCAACCAACATAATAAGATACTAAAAAGCGCTGAGTGCCAACTGAAATTCGTAGTTGGCGCTCAGCGCTTTTGCTTATGCTTGACTATTGACCGTTGTTAGCGGGTTGCGCGTTGTTCGTAGGGGCCGTTGACGGTGTGGAGGCCGCCGAAGCCGATGATGAGCTAGCGGCTGAGGATGAGGACGCACTAGACGAGGAGGACTCGCCATTGTGTCGACCACTTTCACTGTTTGATTCACTGCCACTTGATTCGCTGTGACTGGAGCTGGATGATGATGACGATGATGAGTGGTCATTATCCTGACCGCTATCGTCGTTGCTGTCATCAGCGGCGTATTCGAGGGCCCACTTGGAGTCCTTGATGACTAGCTGGCGCTTGCCGTTGACCCGGACGGCCTCGACCGTGTCGGGCATTGCCCAGTTGCTGGCGTGGTTTTGACTGTCGAGGTAGCTCATCAGGTCCTTGTACAAGAGGATGGCGGACTGGGTACCGGAATCGCTGAGGCCTGGTGACTGCATTGGGCGGTCGTAGCCGGTCCAGACGGCGATCGAGTAGTTCTTGGTGTAACCGGCCATCCAGGAGTCCATGGCGCCGGAGTGACCACTACCGGATGGGTAGTTGGTCGTCCCGGTCTTCCCAGCCTGGTTGACCCCGTCGAGCTTGGCGGCGCTGGCACTTCCTTGGTCAGAGGCGTTGAAGACGCCCTTGAGCATGTCGGTGATCATGTAGGCTGTTGCCCGATTCATTGCCCGCTTACCTTGCGGGTTGATCTGCTTGATGTTGCCGTCCTGGGTGGTGATGGAACTGATGTAGTACGGCTTGTAGTAGGTTCCCCCGTTGGCAAAGGCCGCGTAGGCAGCCGATACCTGGAGTGGGGAAATGTAGAGGGCAATCCCGCTCTGCAGGGTGTACGGATCCTTCTGCGAGATCCCCAGGCCGTTGACAAAGTCAGTGGCCCGTTTGATGCCGACCTCCTGGAGGGTCCGGATGGCGGGAACGTTCCGCGATTGAACGAGGGCGGCCCGCATGGTCATGGAACCCTTGTACTTATTATCGAAGTCCCGTAAGACCTTGTTGGTCCCAGGGTAGACGAACTTGGTATCCTGGACTCGCTTGAAGGTTGGCCATTGGAGGTACTCGATGGCCGGGCCGTAGTCCATCAGTGGCTTAGCAGTCGAACCGGAACTCCGGTTGGTCTGGACGGCCCGGTTCAACCCGTAGATGACGTTGCCGGTGTGGCGACCACCGAGCATGGCCACGATCTGCCCGTTGTGGGGATCGGTGACGGCTACCCCGGTCTGCATGTTGTTCCCCTGGAAGGAGACGGTGTTGTTGGCAGCGTCGTAGAGGTGTCGTTGGGCGTCGAGGTCGAGATTGGTGTGAACCTTCAGCCCATCGCTGTAGGGGTTGTAACCCCGGGCCTCCAGGTCAGCCAGCACCTGCTTGACGTAGGCGTCGATGACCTTTTCCTTGACCCCGGTGCCGTTGTTAGAGGTGTTACCGTGGTCGGGATCCAGGCCGTCGGTGATGCTTTCGCTGGCCGCCTGGTTGGCCTGGGACTGGGAGATATACTTGCTACGGACCATGGCGTCTAAGACCTCGTTACGCCGTTGGGTGGCGTACCTGGTGTTGTCGGCCAGCGGGTTGTAGTAGGACGGTGATTGCGGCATTCCGGCGAGCAGGGCCAGCTGGGGGAGGTCTAGCTCGTCGAGGTCCTTACCATAGTAGTACTGGGCCGCGGTCTGCATTCCGTAGACCCCGTTACCCATGTAGACCTTATTAATGTAGAAATCGAGAATCTGGTTCTTGCTGAAGTGGCGCTCGACGTTGATCGCCAGCCAGGCTTCCTGGGCCTTGCGTTTGAAGGTCCGGTCCGAGGTGGCCGTCGAGAAGACCGACAGCTTGACCAGCTGCTGGGTCAGGGTACTCCCACCCTGCATCCCGGCGGAGCGGCCGAAGATGTTGGCCGTGGCCGCCCCGACGATCCGGATCGGGTCGACCCCGTGGTGCTTGTAGAAGCGCCGGTCCTCGATGGCGACGACGGCGTGCTTGAGGTTATCAGGCACCTGGTCGCTCTTGGCCACCTCACGCTTCTGGGCGCCCAGGCGGGAGATGATCCGGTTCTGGTCGTCATAGATTGTGGTGGTACTCTGACCGGCGAGCTCACTCCGGCTGATCCGGGGAGCGCTGGAGGCGTAGTAGAAGAAGAGGGCGGTTCCCGCCACGAAGAGCAGGACGATGATTCCCAGTGCCCAGAGGAGGATTCGCTTGGCGAGTCCGCCCCGGCGTGGTTCATCATCGTAGTCATAATCGTCGTAGTCCGGCCGGTGGCGGTCGCTACGACGCGGTTGATCATTACTTGTCATGATAAACTCCTTTGTGCTCGGCAGCGATGATCTGATCGACTGCCTTTAAATATGGTAGGCGGGGGTTGAGCTGGTATTCAATCTGGAAGCCCCAGTGCTGAATATCGGTCAAGGTGATTGATTTGCGGCCGCCCTGGTCCGCCTCGTCCCAATAATGGAATAGAATGGTTGCTGGTAATAGGTAGACGAGGTCCAGGTCGGTAAACTTGATGAAGGCAAAGCAAATCCCGCCTTGGTTGACACACTCCCGCATGTGGTTGATCTGGTGGGGATGAAAGTTCTTCAGGGGAAAGGAGCGGCGGTTGCGCGTCTCCTTGGCATCGAAGTCGATGTAGCGTCCCCGGTAGATACCATTGTAATCGGTAGTTGACGGGCGGCGGAAGTAGGCCTCCCGGATCACGGCCGCACTGCGCTTGGGGTAATCGACCTTGACCAACTGAATCGGGGTTGGCTTCTTGTGGATCACCGCGATGTGGCGGGCCAGGTAGTACTGGTTACTGTGGTTGATTTCATCCTCTAGTGACATTCCCCGCTTGGCATAGATGGACCGGTGGGGAGTCGGCAGATCGCGGCTGGCATGGTATGCCTGCTGCGGGTGTTGACCATTGGGATAGTGAATCTTCATTTTCTGCATCACTCTCCTAACTAGCCTTATATTATACCAGAATGTCGGGTAAAATGATGATACAGAAATGTTACGGAGGTGGGTTCGATGCGGCGCCTATGGGTAACCGGTTATCGCAGCTATGAATTGAACGTCTTTAAAGAGGATGATCCCAAGGTTCAGGTCATTAAGAAGGTCCTAACCGACTATTTGAAAAACTACCTGGAGGAGGATGAAGAGGAGTGCTGGCTGATCTCGGGACCGCAGATGGGGGTCGAGCGGTGGGCATTAGAGTGTGGGCTGGACCTTAAGGATGATTATCCCCAGCTCCGGTTAGCCCTGATGGAACCCTACACGGAGTTTGACCAGCGCTGGAATGAGGGTAACCAGGAAAAACTGGCAGTGGTCAAGGGCCGAGTCGATTTCACGGCGCCGGTCACCGACCACCCCTACCAGTCGCCCCAGCAACTGCGGGCTTACCAGCGCTTCATGCTGACCCACACGGATGGCATGTTGATGGTCTACGATCCCGAGTATGAGGGCAAGCCCAAGTACGACTACCGCCAGGCCCAGCGCTACCAGGAGCAGGGAGACTACCCGATCACCCTGATTGACTTTGACGAGCTCCAGGAGACGGCGGTCGAGTGGCAGGAGGACCAACGAAATAAAAATCAGGAATGACCCTTGAATTTGGCCGGGAATTTGGTAAAATAATTATTGTGTCACGTATAGCTAAATGATTGGGGTGTTTGAGTTGGATAGCATTAAGTTTACGCCGCAAGATATCTTGCATAAGCAGTTTAAGGAAAGAAACATTGGTAAGGGCTATGATGAAGCTGATGTCGATGCCTTCCTTGACGATGTTATCAAGGACTACGACACCTATAACAAGGAGCTTGACCGTTTAAACAACGAGAACGAGCGTCTGCGGACCAAGGTCGACGAATTAAATCGGCAGGTTGAGGTAGGGTCAACGATGAGTGCCCACAGCAGCAACCAGCAGCCGGTTTCTAACGCCACGAACATGGATATTCTGAAGCGGTTGTCCAACCTGGAACGGCGGGTTTTCGGCTCCCAGATCAATGGCGGCGAAGGCCAAGACGATTCGCACCTGCTATAGGAGACTACTTAAAACTGAATATTTTGCAAGCTTTGGGTAATTGAGCACAGCTTTTGTTGTGTTAGGAAGGTCCATGCTCGCACAGGCTGCGATGCCTGTAGTGTTTGTGCTCGCTGAAAAAATAAGGCGGGGCACCGATTCTTCGGTGACGGCGGAAAAAACGGCTAAGGTTTTCTATGCCCGAGTATTCCTGAAAAGTGCCACAGTGACGATACAAGTCGGGAAACCGACTTGGTGGAACGCGGTAAACCCCTCAAGCGGTAAACCCAAACTACGGTAGGGGAGCTTTGGATAACGAATTGAAGTGATTCCAGGGGAGAGTTTTTACTCTGAGATAGATGATTACCTCGGGGCCATCATTACCTGGTGGTGGTCCTACGACAAAACATGGCCTACAGATGCTTGCAAACAGGTACCCGGATTCGTCCGGGTTTTTTATTTTTAAAAATTGGGGCGGGTGTATAATAAGGGTATGCGTTAACGATGATAAAGGAGTGGTTTTGATGAAAACAGTACGTTTGAACAATGACGTGGTCATGCCAATGGTTGGCTACGGGACCTACCAGATTCCGATCACCACGACCCGGGACAATGTTCTCCAGGCCCTGCGCACCGGCTACCGGTTGATCGACACCGCCCAGTACTACGGTAACGAATCCGGGGTCGGCGCGGCCCTGACCGAGAGCGGCCTGGCCCGCGATCAAGTCTTCGTGACGACCAAGGTCCAGACCAGTGGCTATGCCGAGACCAAGCGGGGGCTGGACGAGTCGTTGAACCGGTTCAACCACGACTACTTCGACCTGGTATTGATCCACTGGCCAACTGGCAACGACCTGGAGACCTACCGGGCGCTTGGGGATGCCTACCAGGACGGTAAAGTGCGGGCGATTGGGCTGAGCAACTTCAATGCCGCCCAGGTCCAGACGATCATCGACAACTCGACGGTCGTGCCGATGGTTGACCAGATCGAGACCCACCTGCGCTGGCAGCAGAAGCGGATGCATGCCTTCCTGGCCAGTCGGGGAATCATTCACGAATCCTACGCCCCGCTGGGTGAAGGACAGCCGGGCTTCATGGACGCCCCGGAGCTGGTCAAGATCGCAGCCAAGTACCACCGGACCCCGGCTCAGATCGTCCTGCGCTTTCTCAACCAGGAGGGGGTTGTGGTGATTCCCAAGACCCTGAATCCGGAGCATATGGCCCAGAACCGGGACCTCTTCAGCTTTGTGCTGGACAGTGCCGACCTGCACGTCTTAGAGGGCCTCGACCGTAAGCAGGCCCTCGACGGCTGGCCGGAGTCGATGCACGAGGATCAGTATTAATTTGGCAAGTGGGAACGTGATCTGTGGTCATGGGCCCGCTTTTATTATGGTAGAATACTGGTAGCACTACGAAGCAAAGGAGCAATTATTTTGGAAAAGTATCAATTGATCGCGACGGTGGCGGCCGGCATCGAGGCCCTGGTCGGCAAAGAGCTGCGCCGACTGGGCTATGACACCCGGGTGGAGAACGGCCGGGTCCGCTACCAGGGAGACATGAAGGACATTTTGAAGACCAACCTCTGGCTGCGGACCGCGGACCGGGTCAAGATCGTGGTCGGCGAGTTCGATGCCCGCAGCTTTGAGGAGCTGTTCGATTTGACCACCGACCTGCCCTGGGAGGACTTCCTACCGGTCGATGCCCAGTTCCCGGTCGAAGGGAAGAGTCACCACTCCCAGCTACATAACGTACCGAGCGTCCAGGCGATCGTGAAGAAGGCAATCGTCCAGCGGCTGAGTCGCTTTTACCACCGGCGGACCCGCCTGCCGGAAACCGGGGCCCTGTACCCGTTGGAAGTGGCGATCAACAAGGACCACGTTTTACTGACACTGGACACCACCGGTGAGGGCCTCTTTAAGCGGGGCTACCGGAAGAACAAGGGGGGCGCACCACTCAAGGAAAACATGGCGGCGGCCCTGGTGATGCTGGCTCACTGGTTCCCGGACAACCCGTTTGTCGACCCGGTCTGCGGTTCGGGGACGATCCCGATCGAGGCCGCCTTGTACGGGCACAACATCGCCCCGGGGATCAACCGCTCCTTTATCTGTGAGCAGTGGGTCAACCTGACCCCGGATGGCCTGTCCGATGAGGTCCGCGATGAGGCGGACGCGGCGGCTGACTATGACGTTGAGCTGGAGATCCACGGCTACGATATCGACCAGAACATGATCGACATCGCCGACGAAAACTGCCGGGCGGCGGGGTTGACCCACGACATCACCTTTAAGCAATTGGCAGTCAAGGACTGGCACACCGATGAGATCAACGGGGTTATCGTCGCCAACCCGCCATACGGGGAGCGGTTGTCCGACCATGAGGCGGTCCACGAGCTCTACCGGCAGATGGGGGACCTCTACCGACCGCTGACTACCTGGAGCAAGTACATTCTGACGGCCGACATGGAGTTCGAGAAGTACTATGGTGCGCCAGCCACCAAGCGGCGTAAGCTCTACAACGGGGCATTGCGGACCGACCTCTTCCAATACTGGGGCAAAAAGAAGAGATAAGCCGTTGGAATGGCGCTATATCAACAATTTAAGTGTTGTGAAACCCTGAAAAGGGGCGAATAGGGGGCAAGTAGGTGGCTTTCCGCGCTAATTTGCCCGATTTAAAAAGTCTGCGTGATGCCGTCGTCACGCAGACTTTTTAAATGAGGCCGATCATGCCGAGTTTACATCAGGTCCACGTCAGCCGTATTTAAAAGTGGGGAAGTCTGTCGCTTGACGCAGACGTGCCTAATCATTGGATATTACGGAGGAGAAAAAAGTATGGCACAACGAAGGATGTTTAGTCAAAAGGTGGTTGAAACGGATCGCTTCCTCGACATGGCTCTGACCGCTCAGACCCTGTACTTTCACCTGGGGATGCACGCCGACGATGACGGCTTTGTCGGCAATCCCAAGTCGCTTCGGCGGATGATCGGGGCGAGTGAAGACGACCTCAAGGCCCTGGTCGAGAAGGGCTACCTGATTCTCTTCGAAGACGGGGTGGTTGCCATCCGGGACTGGCTGGTGTCCAACTACGTCAAGAAGGACCGCTACACGCCGACCATTTATACGACGGACCGCCAGCTGCTGGTGGTCGACCGCAATCGGCGTTATCAACTGGCGGCTGAAGTCACCCCCGAAGACACTGTGGAACCAGAACGGATCCAAAATGGTTCCAAAATGGATCCACAGGTTAGGTTAGGTCAGGATAGGTTAGGTAAGAGTAAGGGTAAGGATAGTTTAATTCAGACTACTAGTCCTGCTGAAGCCAAACTCAAGAACCTCCACATCAAACTCAATCCCACCCAACAACAACTGCTCGCCGATTACATCGGGGATCTGTCGTCTGATGTGGTCTGCTTTGCCATCGGCTCAATGGCCCTTTACGCTGACAAGCCGCGTTTCAACTACCTAGACCGAATCCTCAGTCGTTACCGACAAAGCGGGATTCGGACCCGTCAGCAGGCCCAAGAGGATGATGAACTTTATCAGGGGAAGCCCGTTCAGAACAAGCCTGGCCCGGTAATTCCCATCTACCGGCTAGGGGAGTGACATAAAAAAGGCTAGGATCGTAAGCCGGATCCTAGCCCATTTCATCAACATGGTTAGTTATTTTTAGAAATGTATTTAGGCGACGTTTCTGGTGCCCAGATAAGACAGATGACCCCACCGACAATTAAAACCACCAGGCAAACCAGCATGGCAAGGTGGGCGCCGCCAAGACTAGTCAGGATCGGCAACAAGAAGGTCCCGCTAGCTGCGCCGATTCGACTGATCGTAATGCAGGTTCCAACACCAGTTGCGCGAACCTTGATGTCAAATAGCTCAGTTGGATACGGGTAATCTAATGTCAGACCGGAAGAGAGGACGATTGAAAACAGGGCAAAGAGCGCCATCTGAAAGACGAAAGCATGAGCAGGGCCAAGTAGCATTAGCAAAAGGGCTAGGGCTGACAGGAAAAATGTTCCAATCAGGAAAATGCGCCGGCTTAAAGTTTGAAATAGCCGGCTACCAAGGAGGACCCCGACTAGCATACAACCGTTATAGATAATTCCGGAAAGGTTACTATCACTCATCCCCATGCTTGCTAGTAAAATGGGCAAGAAGATGCTGATGCCAAAGAAGGCAAAGGCCTGGCAAGCATAGAATAGCCCGCCGACCAAAGTTCTGCGTCGATACTGTTTTGTAAACAGGGCCTTCCAGGACACGCTATCAGTTGGTTTTGCTTTTAGGAGCTTGAACGGCAGGCCCCACTTTTTACCGATATGCTTCTGAATTAATTTTTGGGCAGTCTTGTATTTGCCCTGGCTGGCCAACCAGCTGGGGGATGCCGGAAGTTTGGCAACCGAACGAAAAATTGCGGTAATCAAGCCTAAAATGGCTGATGAAGCCAGAATTATCTGCCAGTTTCGACTGCCAAAGCCGTGGATTATGATCCCGGCGATATACGAGAGAATGAATCCGATGGTCCAATAAATAATTAGCTGGCTCTGTCGCTTACCGCTTTCATTAAGGGGCAGCCATTCCACTAATAAGGAATTACCAACAGTATAGTCAATGGCAATCATTAGTCCGATGAGGAAACGGATAAGAAATAGCGCCAATGGGCTTGCTGTTAACAGCTGGAGCAGGGAGAGAAGTGCGAATAAGTACATGTCGATCATGAGCATTTTGCGGCGACCAAATTGATCGGCAATTCGGCCCATGATGGCGCTCCCCATTAGTCCAAGCAAGCTACCAGCCCCGATTAGGCCCACCCAAAGATCGCTAATATGGATATAGTTTTGGGCGTCGTTTAATGCAGTCCCAGATATTCCTAATGCATATCCGCAAGCTATTTGTCCAAGAACGATTGCTAAAAATACTCGTAAATGGACCTCTTTAATTGGTGCTTTCTTGTAGTTCTTTTTGTGATAGTCGTTACTAGTCTGTATGATTTTGGCTTTCTCTCCTTCATATCTAAGAAATTGCGTTACAAATTAAAGTATAATGGTTTTCAAAAAGGCCTGTCAAATCTGCCCTCCTTATCTCAGAACCCGTTTGATTTAGTCCGCAACCGCACAGATATGCTAAATTGAATGCCGTTCGACGGTTTCAACGGGGAGGAGGGTGGTCGAACTAGCACTGTCCTTCTTACTTATTTGCGTCAGCAATTTATCGGCGGCGATGTTACCCATCAGTTCCATATCCTGTTTTAAAAGAAAGATCCCATCACCCACGTACTGTGACCATTCCCAGTCGTCAAAGCTGACGAGCCCCAGGTCAGCCGGGAAGGTGAGGTTAAGATTTTTGAAGATGCTGAGGAGGTCAAAGAGAACGGGCCCCATCAATGAAATAACGGCCGTCCGCCCATCTAGTGCATTGAACTGTTTACGGAACGCTTGGGTTAGCCATTGCCGGTCATGGCCGCGTGTTTCAATATTACGATAACTTAGGCCAGCCTCTTTTGCCGCCAGCTTAAGACCGGCAATTCGGGGAATTTGCCCCGAGGCTTCAGCGAAGCGGGCGCTGATGGTTAGGATGTTATCATAGCCGCGCCGGCTGAGTGATTTCCCCAGTTGATAGCAGGCATCCCGGTTGGTGCTGGTAACCTTACCGGTCGTTTGCGGCTGGTCATCGACTTCCCGATCGACGATGACCAGGGGAACATTATTTCTTTTGGTAAATTCGTACTGGGTAAAGTGGCGGGAATTTGGCTGGACGATTATGCCGTCGACCCGTTGCTGGTATAGTCGTTTTAATGCCCGCGCTTCGGTATCAATCGAGTTGTTAGTATTCATTAGCAAGATATCGTAACCCGCCTTCTGTAACACATCATCTATTCCCTTGGCGAGTAGGGATGAGAAGGGGTTGGAAATATCGCCGACCAGGACCCCAATTACGTGACCCTGTGCTTGGCGAAGGCGTTGGGCTGATGCGGCTGGGACATAATTGAGGCTATGAATTGCCATTTCGACGTGCTTGCGGGTTGCTGGGCGCATTTTCTCAAAGCGACCATTGAGAATCCGGGAAACGGTAGTTACTGAGACACCAGCGGCTCTGGCGACGTCTGCAATTGTAATGTGCTGTGTCATTGTCATCTTCCTTAGTTATACTTGATATTTGATTCCTGCCGCATAGCCTGGCCGGCAGTGTGTGACAAGGGGCGACGTGATCCTGCGGGGGCAGAGTCCTTAAGTCGGCTGAACCGGCGGACGGTTTAACCACTACGCCGGGACGCGGGTAAATAATTTTTACGACAAGAATGGGAAATAGCCGCTCTGCAACTATTTCCCAATTCTACAGTTTACATCCATTATACGCTAATAGAGGGATTGCGTCCCCACCAATTACAAAAGGAGCTCCACCATCCGGGAGCTCCTTTTGCATTAGTAAATATCAAACAAATAGTGAAATTGCGTATACCGCACCCAGTCCGGCAATTGCCAGGACGGAGGTTAGGGTTGACCAGGAAAGCAGGGTTTCCTTTAATGAAAGGCCGAAGTATTCCTTGATCATCCAGAAGCCAGCATCGTTGACGTGGTCACAGAAGACCGATCCGGCACCAACGGCTAGAACCATTAGGGCGGCCATCGCCGAGTTGGAACCAAACTGGTGTGCCATTGGAGCAACAAGGCCAGCGGCAGTCATTGCCGCAACCGTAGATGACCCTAGCGATACACGGAGAATTGCGGTGATGAGCCATGCGGCCAGAATTGGTGAAATATTGGTTTGCGCAAAGAGGGTTGAAATATACTTCGAGATGCCACCGTCGACAAGGACTTGCTTAAAGGCACCCCCACCACCGATAATCAAGAGCATTACGGAAATCTGTTTAATGGAAGCAACCATCGAGTTGGAGATTTCACCCATCTTCTTGTTTCGCCAAAGCCCCATTGTAAAGATGGCAAAAATTAACGAAAGAAGCATTGCGAGGTCAGGGGCACCGATAAATTGGATGAATTCGTTAACGGGGTTGCTCTTCGGGAAAATAAATGAACAAATGGTGGCAACGGCAATTAGGATAACTGGCATCATCGCTGTCAGAACAGAGATACCGAACTTCGGGGTCTCATCCAGGCTGAATTCTTTGTATTCGCCAAGAACCGAGATATCAATATTCTTCCGGTAAACCTTTGGGTAGACCTTGTGAAGGAACCAGTTGAACACCGGTCCGGCAATAATAATTGTTGGGATTGCGGCAATAATACCGAGCAGGAGGACGTGCCCGAGGTTGGCACCGAGAATATCAGAGATCGCTGTTGGTGCCGGGTGCGGCGGCAGGAAAGCGTGGGTAACGTTCAGTGTGGCAGCCATGGGGATACCAAGGTACATCAGCGGCATGTCAAGCTCGCGGGCAATGATGAAGATAATCGGCAGAACAACAACCAGGCCGACTTCAAAGAACAGTGCCAGCCCGATAATGAATGAGGCGAGGATAACGGCGACCTGAATCCAGCGGCGACCGAACTTATCAATAAGGGTCGTGGCAATTCGGTAGCCACCACCAGCATCAGAGACAAGCTTCCCCAGCATTGATCCAAAGCCGAAAATGATGGCAAGGTGACCTAGCTGACCGCCAATCCCGGTTTCAATGGTTGTCGGGATCTTGGCGAGCGGCAACCCCAGTAGGAGGGCGATAATAAACGAAGTGATAACTAGGGCAACGAAGGTGTTGAGCTTTAACTTAACGATCATGAAGATTAAGAGGACAACACCGATTAAAACGATAAGTAATGGCATGATTTACCCCTCCTTGTGAGAAGATTGTTGTTGCAGCATCGCGATTGTTGAGTAGGCCGGGGTTAACAGTCCCTCGACCTGTTGGAACAAGGGTAGGTATTGCTGGTAAACATGAACCGCACTTGCCCGTGGCTGGTATGAGCTGATATCGCCAATAAGGTCTTGGACAACGTCAAGACTATCGACAATCCCGAGGCTCTTCATTGCCATGGTGACCGCTCCCAAGCAGCCAGACTCAAATGAGTTTGGAATGTTGACCGGGCAATTGAGGACGTCCGCCAGCATCTGCCGCCATACTTCTGCCCGGGCAAAACCACCAGTCGCGGTGACGCTGGATGGTTCGCCAACCAGGTTTCGAACAGCTTGGAAGACGGTGGCGATATTCATACAGATTCCTTCCATTACCGACCGTAGCATGTCGGCACGGGTATGCAGTTGCGAAAGGCCGAAGAAGCTTCCCCGGGCGTTGGCATCCCACAGGGGAGCTCGTTCACCACCGAGGAAGGGATGAAAGAGGAGGGCGTGGGCGCCGGCCGGGACCCCTTCAATGACGTGATTGGCAAGAGTATATGGGTCAACCTGCTCGTTCTTAACGGCGCTAGCGTCCACCAGGTGCTCAACCGCCCATTGGTAGACGTCGCCACCGTTGTTCAGGGGGCCGCCGATTACCCAAAGCCCGTTATCGACGGCGTAGCAGAAGAGTCGCTGCTGGGGATCAATTACGGGATGATCCGTGACAACCCGAACACCGGCTGATGTGCCGATGGTGATCGCAACCGTGTTTTGCTTGATTGCGCCGACACCCAGGTTTGACAGGGCCCCGTCAAAGGCCCCGTAGACGAATGGGGTGTCTGCTGGAATGCCCAGTTTTGATTGGGCCTCGTCTGTTAAACCGACTGCCTGACTTGTCCCGTTAACGATGGTGGGCAGCTGGTTTGCCTTAACCTTAGCAAGGGTCAGGGCCTGGCTGTCCCAGTTGCCGGTATTGATGTTCATCATTCCGGTGCAGGAGGCAATTGAGATGTCAACCTTGAATGACCCAAAGAATTTATAGAAGAGGTAGGACTTAATATCGCCAAAGTAGGTGGTCTTGGCCACCGTTTCCGGGTGGGCCTGATTAAGCCACATTATCTTGGTCAGCGGTGACATCGGGTGAATCGGTGTCCCGGTCTTGGCGTATAGCTGCTGCCCCTCCGGACTGCGTTTCAGCTGGTCAGCAACCGTTCGCGCTCGGGTATCTGCCCACGTGATTACCCGAGAAAGGGGGCGAAAATGGTGATCAAGCATGATCACGCTTTGATTAGCACTAGAGAACGAAACCGCTAACAATTTTTCGTTTGCAAAATCGATCTTCGTTCCAGCGTCATGGATCACCTTCTCAACGGCATTGAGCATTGCTTCTGGATCCTGTTCAGCCATTCCGCTAGCATCCCGGTAAAGGGAGTAGCCTTCGCTAAAGTGGTCTAATACTTTTGCATGTTCATCGTAAAGGACGGCTTTGGTTGACGTCGTACCAACATCAACACCAATAAAGTAGTTCATTTGTCTAACTTCCTTTGATAGTATTTCAAAATGTTACGGTTTAACGATACACCAAATAATATATTATCTTATGTAAGCGATGTCAATAGAAAATTATATAAAAGGGTATCGTTTTCCTAAACAAGAATGACGGAGAATACCACCCTAATAATATAAAAACAGGCTCAGACTAAAAAAGTTTTAACCTGTTTCAGGGTAGTATGGTAGTGTGGGGATGCAAAATGATACAATATAATCGGTTTGATGTTGAAATCAATTATTCACGTATTATCTAGGTGACGACCTATTCGAGCGACCGCAGCGCCTGGTTGGCCAGGTGATGGGCACCGTGGTTTTGCTGGTCGGGGATCCACTGGGTGACGATGGTCGTAAACTGGCCGATCAGCTGGTTGAGTTCTGTTAGCTCCCTTTGGTAATGTTTTGTATAATTTTTCCCAATGGCGTCACTGAGCACCCGGCTGTCGGTGTAGAATAGCACTGTTTGCTGGGGACCAAAGTGGTCCAGGATGTATTGGAAGCCGAACTGGGCCGCGGCAAATTCGCCGTGGTGATTGTCGGCCCGCGCCAAAGTGGCGGTCTCCTGGTACTGCTGGTGGTCGGCGATGATTAGGGCGCCGAGACCGGTGGGACCGGGGTTGCCCTTGCTGGCGGCGTCGGTGTACAGTTTTAACATTAATAATTACCTCACTTTGAAAGGAAGAGTCTGTCTTATGGAGGAAGAGACCCGATATTTTTATCAGCCGGACCTGACCGGGACGATCATCAGCTGGTGCTGGACGTTCCTGTTGTTTTTGATCGGTCTGATCGTCTGGCTGGAGATCACCCATTTTCAGTGGGTGTCGGCCCTGTTCTTTGTGGCCTTTGTCATTTTAACATTTTTGGAGATCAAGCGGCGGACGGTGGTGATCACGCCGACCAAGCTGGTCTTCAGCCGGCTTTTGCAGCGTGACTACCTGATGATTCCGCTGGCCGACATCCGTCAGCCGCGTTTTACCAAGCATACGGTGACGATGACGGTCAACGGTGAGGTCCTCAACTTTACCTTCAGTCAGAAGGACATCAAGCGCCTGCAATTAGCCCTGAACAACCAAACGGAGGAGACCAGCCGTGACCATTAGCATCAGCCTGCTGCTCGTCGCCGCCCTGGTCGCCGTCGACCAGCTGGTCAAGCACTGGGTGACAACCACGATTGCCCTCGGGGCTAGTCACGTGGTCATTCCCGGGGTGCTGGCCTTGACTGACCTTCACAACGACGGGGCTGCCTGGAGCATTCTCCAGGGCCAGCAGTGGTTCTTTACCATCATCTCGGTGGTGGCCATCGCCGTGGTCGGCTACCTGATGGTCCGCTGGCGTCACCAGCCGGCTTTGATGGTCGGCCTGGCGCTGATCTTGGCCGGAACCCTGGGCAACTTCATCGACCGCCTGGCCAACGGCTATGTGGTCGACATGTTCGAAGTGCTCTTCGTCAACTTTCCGGTGTTCAACGTGGCCGACTCCTGCCTGACCATCGGGGTGCTGGCCTTGATTATTGCAATTCTACGAGAGGATGATTGACGGATGGATGAACCAGTACGCCTGGTGATTGATAACGAACTGACGGGGCGGATCGACAAACAGCTCGGCCACCACTTCAGCCAATACTCGCGCTCCCAGCTCCAGCGTTGGATCGAGGACGGCCACGTCCAGGTCAACGGCCAGCCGGTCAAGCCCAAGTACAAGCTAGCGGCGGGGGACGTGGTGACCATCGAGCCGGAAAAGCCCAAGAAGATCGACCTGGTGCCGGAGAACATCCCCTTAGACATCGTCTACGAGGATGACGACGTGATCGTGGTCAACAAGCCCCAGGGGATGGTTGTCCACCCGGCCCCCGGCCACCCTGACCATACCCTGGTCAACGCCCTGCTCTACCATTCGCCACTGTCGACCATCAACGGTGAGTTCCGCCCCGGGATCGTTCACCGGATCGACAAGGACACCTCGGGACTCCTGATGGTGGCCAAAAATGACATGGCCCACCGGTCGCTGGCCGCCCAGCTCAAGGCCAAGACCAACGAGCGGGAGTACGTGGCCCTGGTGCACGGGGTGATTAAGGAGGACCAGGGGACGGTCGATGCCCCCCTGGGTCGGTCGCCCAAGGACCGCAAGAAGCAGGCGGTCGTCGCCGATGGTCGGCACGCGGTGACCCACTTTAGGGTTCTTCGGCGCTACCGCCACTATACCCTGGTGGCTTGCCGGCTGGAGACCGGCCGGACCCACCAGATTCGGGTTCACATGAAGTATATTGGCCACCCGCTGGCCGGGGACCCCCTCTATGGACCACGCAAGACCCTGCCAGGCAATGGCCAGTACCTGCATGCCCGCCTGCTGGGCTTTAAGCACCCGCAGACCGGGGAACAGCTGACCTTCACGGCTCCGCTGCCACTATATTTTCAGCAGATGCTAGACAAACTTGATAAAACTGATAAGTAGATCCTTGTAATTGTGCCTGCAGACGGCATAATAGGGGATGAGAACGTATTTAAGGGTGAGTGATAAAGTGACTGCACGCTACCTAATATTTGAAGATGGAACGATTTTTGCCGGGGAGGGATTCGGCGCCCCCGCGGTGACCTTTGGTGAAGTTGTATTTAACACCAGCATGACTGGCTACCAGGAGATCATCACCAACCAGATCTACAACAACCAGATCGTGGTGTTTTCCCAGCCCAACATCGGCAGCTACAGGATCCAGCATAACATCTACGAGACGATTGTCCCGACCATCAAGGGGGTCGTCGTGCACTCGCTGGCCAACGCTGGAGCCACCAGCGCCCGCCAGCAGACCCTCGACCGCTACCTTAGGCAGATGAACATCCCCGGGATCACCAACATCGATACCCGGGCGGTGGTCCACAAGCTTCGCGACGCGGGTAAGCCACTGAAGGGGAGCATCGTGCCGGTTCCCGATGATCATGCCTTCGACCAGCTACACGCGACGGTCCTGACCAACCAGCAGGTCGCCCAGGTGGCCACGCCCAAGCCCTATCCGAATCCGGGCGTGGGGATGAGCGTGGTGGTCGTTGACTTCGGCCTGAAAAACGGGGTCCTGCGGGAGCTCAGCCGGCGCAAGTGCAACGTCACAGTCCTGCCCTACACCGCCACGGCCGAGGAGATCCTCCGCCTGGATCCGGACGGGGTGGTCCTGTCCAGTGGCCCCGGAGACCCGAACAGCATCAAGCGTTCGGTCCTGGAGATGATCCAGCAGATCCAGACCAAGGTTCCGCTGTTTGCAATCGGTCTGGGCCACGAGCTGTTTGCGATTGCTAACGGGGCAACGGTCGAGCGCAACCCGGTTGAGCACCACGGGATGAACCACCCATTAAAGGAGATCATCACCGACCACATTGTTTACGCCAACCAGGGCGGCGGCTACCGGATTGACCCGCACACTGTCGACCGGTCCCAGCTGTTCATCACCTATGTTGACCTGATTGACGACAGCATCCAGGGCCTGCGTCACCGTCACTACCCGGCCTTTTCCGTCCAGTTCTTCCCGGACGGGGCGCCGGGTCCCGATGAGACGGACGGCCTGTTTGACGAATTTCTCGACATGATGAAGCGAAAGGAGGCGCGGCGCTGATGTCACAGACAAGCATAAAGTCGGTTCTGGTGATCGGGGCCGGGGCCAACGACATCCAACACGGGGACGAGTTGGACGCGGCCACCTTTGAGATCGTGTCGACCTTCAAAAAGCTCGGCATCAAGACCATTCTGGCAGATAACAACCCCTTTTCGGTCAGCCTGGAGAACCGTTCGGCGGTCGATCACGCCTGCATTGGCCCGTTAAACGTTGAGTACCTGGTTAACCTGATTGACCGCTATCGTCCGGCCGCCATCCTGCCGACAGTCGGCAACCAGCACGCCTTTGAACTGACCCAGGAGCTCCTTGAGAAGGGAATCATTCAAAAACGCGACATCCAGCTGCTGGGGGTGCCCGAGGCAACCGTGCGCCAGGTCAACAACCCGGTCCTGCTCAGTCGGACCCTTCACAAGATGGACGCACCGATGAAGACTGTGGTCACGGTCAGCAACTACCAGGATGCCCTGGAGGAGGCCCAGAAACTGGGTTACCCGGTGATCATCCGGTCCGTCTTGCCAAAGAGCAACAGTACCCGGCGGATTGTCCATGACCAGCGGGAATTGGCGTCGGCGGTCCAGAGCTGCCTGAGTCAGTCGCGGGCCGAACAAGTCCTGGTTCAGCAGAGCCTGGCCGGTTACAAGGAGATTGAGGTGATGGTCCAGCGTGACGCCTCGGGAACGATGATGATGCTCTCAATGGTTGAGGACATGGACCCGATCGGTATCCATGCCGGTGACTCGGTGGCCTTCAACCCGCCGCAGACCCTGTTGGACCGGCAGATCCAGGATATGCGGGACACCGCCTTTGCGATCACGCGGAAGCTGCGGATCGTCGGTATCAACCATGTTCAGTTTGCCCTGAACCCTGATAACGACAAGTTCTACGTCATCAAGAACAGTCCCTACTTCGACCGGATGGCCTCCTTTGTCGCCCAGTCGACTGGCTACCCGATTGCCCGGGTCTCTGCCCAGCTCTATGCCGGTCAACGTCTGCGTGACATTGACCTGGGGCCCAACTACGTTCATCACGCGGCCCTGGTGGAACCGACAATGGACCACATTGCGGCCCGGGTCCCGGTCTGGGGCTTTACCGAGATCCCCGAGGCCAGTCACCTGCTGGGGACGGAGAAGAAGTCGGTTGGGACCGTCTTTGGGGTTGGTCGGAGCACGATTGAGGCCCTCTTCAAGGCCATTGAATCCCGTTACCGTGAGCCGGCTGACTTTCACCTGGCCGCCCAGAAGAAGCTGACCGACGACGAGCTGATCGTCAAGCTGGTTCATCCCGAGGCCGGCCGCCTCTTTGTCCTGATCGAGGCGATGAACCGGGGCTACGGCGTTGACGAGCTGGCGGAGATGACCAAGATCGATCCCTTCTATTTCGATCAGATCAATAAGATGCGCCTCCTCATCAAGGAGGTTGTTGACAATCCGGGCAAGGAGCCGGTCCTGATCCGGGCCAAGGGCTGCGGGCTGAGTAACCAGCTTATCGCCCGTCTCTGGAAGACGACGCCGGACCGAATCTACCAGATGCTGCTTGACCACCAGATCACCAGCAAGTACAAGGAGATCGAGCCCTCGGCCGGCGAATTTGACCAGCATACCAGCAGCTTTTACTCGGCGCTGGAGGATGAGAACGAGGGGACCAAGACGGCCCAGCCGAGCGCGATGGTCATCGGGACCGGGGGGCTGCAACTCGGCCTTAGCAATTCCGGTGACTATTTCGTGGCGGCAATGATCCAGCAACTTCACCGGGAGGGCTACCACACGGTGATTGTCGATACCAACCCGAGCTCGGTGGCCCTAGTAAGCGAGCTGAGTGACAAGCGCTACCTGGAGCCGCCGACCCCGGAGAACGTCTTCCAGCTCCTGAAGGTAGAACAACCCCAACTATTGTTCGTCCCGGCCTCCTATACCCAGCTCCTGGATGCCTTAAAGCGGGTTAACCTGGAATGCCAGCTGATCGTCCTGCCTGACGACCGCTTGCCCCAGCTCGACAACCGGGCGGCCAAACTGGTGGCCTTCAATTATATCTATGATGGTGAATACGCCTACCCGCTGGGGACCACCACCAACCTGCTCTCCCCGGAGCAGCTCAACTACCAGTCGACGGCGATCCGCTACCCAGCGGCGGTGCCAGACTACGCCTTCCAACCGATCAGCGACCAGGCCAGCAGCGCGGTCATGGACCAGGATGAGCCGGGACTCTTCCAGGTGATCTTCGTCAAGGCGGGGGATGAGTACCACCAGGTTGGGGTGCAGCCGCTGCCACTGACTGAGGTTGCCTTCCTGTCGAAGGTTCTCTGCGTCAGCTTGCCCGGCATCTTCATCCAGTTAGTGACCGGTAAGGCGGCTGGCGAGACGGTGGCTGAATCCTTAAA
Source organism: Limosilactobacillus pontis DSM 8475 (assembly GCF_001435345.1). Classification (GTDB taxonomy): domain Bacteria; phylum Bacillota; class Bacilli; order Lactobacillales; family Lactobacillaceae; genus Limosilactobacillus; species Limosilactobacillus pontis. The sequence continues at coordinate 63,034 of NZ_AZGO01000058.1, forward strand.
GCGGGCCAACGATCCGGGGGTGGTGACCTACCGGGCGACCTTCCCGTTCAAGGCCCTCCACGTCCACGATGGGGTCCCGACGGTCAACAAGATCATTGGGGCGCGGATGCAATTCTTGACGCTGCCGTCCTCAAATGAGTAAACTAGAAAGAGGCTGGGAAATAAGCTTCTCGGCGCCCTGTACGGCTAGCCTAGGACGGAGGTTGACGCTGAAGGCGTCGGTCTTCGTTCGTAGTCAAATAGACTTGCTACACTGCGCTAGACGCTAAGGGCGCGTTTACGACGCGAAGCTAGCCTATTAGGTTTCCCGTAACTGCATTGTAATATTCGGAA
>NZ_AZGO01000058.1:63422-65779 GCF_001435345.1 Limosilactobacillus pontis DSM 8475
GATCAGCAGTGATAATCACCTAGACGTCAACCAGGTCGACCCGGGCGCGGCCCTGACTATGCAGGCCGACTACCTGCACGCTCATGGAGTCGGCTACTACTTCTTCGGTGGTGACCTCTTCAACGACTTCACCCGGACCCGGCAGTACATGGCTGACCTCCGGGATCGCTTGGCCGGGACCACTCGGGTCTACTACGTCGCCGGCAACCACGACCTTCTCCAGCATGCCCCCTACGACCTGGTCGAGGGCCTGACTGCTCCCGGCTATCTCCACAACCGCTACGTTGACCTGCCGGGGACGGCCTGGCGGGTGGTGGGCAACAACGGCTGGGACGACTACTCCTTCTCAGCTTATCGGGATGATCCCATGGCGGTCCAGCAGTGGAAACGGGTCTACTGGCTAGACAGCGAGGTTGACCAGCCGGGGGGCGACCAGGACCGGATGGCGACCGTGCTCGACCAGGTCCGATCCCAGCTGACGGCGGCTAAGGGGGCCGGCAGGCGGGTGCTCTTCTTAACCCACTTCGCCCCGCGCCACGACCTGCTGAGTCCGCGCCCATCCGCTGTCACGACGGCACGGCGGGAGCGTTTCTACCAGATGATCAATGCAATGATGGGCAGCGACCGTCTGGGGGCCCTGCTCGAGGCGGCGGGCAACGTTGACACGGTTTTCTACGGGCACCTCCACGGTAACCACCCGCCGGTGACGCGGTCCGGGGTCACCTACTTGAACCAGGCGGTCGGGGTGTTCAACAAACGGATCAACGAGTGGCAGGCCCCAACCTTTGCTGCCCAGTGGCAAACCCGGCTGCGAATCCTCGATCTCTAGCTGCCGATTAGCGGTATAATGGGGTTGACTAATTTGGGGAGGGGATCTTATCTTGAATAAGCAACGAACAGGACTGCTACTGGCGACGGGGGTGCTCGTCCTGACCCTGGCTGGTTGTGGAAACCATGTCGGTAGCCAGCAGACGAGCGAGAACAGTTCTTCCACCAGCCTGATCGCCAAGAGGTCGCGCACCAAGGTTAGCGCCCAGGGGATGACCCCGCAGCAGGCCGTCAGCCTGGTCACGGCCTACGCTGGCAACCGCTACGGCGGGCAGTGGGCCCGGGTCGCCAAGCAGGCCCGCCAGTCCCAGCTGGTGGTCAACCTCTACCCAACCGATCGCTACCGGCTCAGTGACAACGGCCAGGGGATGGCCTACGAGGTGACGGCCAACGGTCAGGTGACCGGCCTGATCTACACGATCGACCGGGATGACGATGTCGTGATCTACCAGAATGCCAAGAATGGTCAGGCGGCCAAGAAACTGGCCACCGTCACCAAATCGGCGATGGCGGACTACATCAACCAGTATGGTCAGGGCGACTTGGTCAACCAGCTGGCCAAGAGCGCCCAGGTGGTTGATAAGAGTGGGGCCACTAGCAGTGACAGCAATGGATCGGCCACCAACCAGCATGACCGGGTCACCGGCAAGTATGGCAACAAGGGGCCGTTTGACGTGCCGGGTGACATGCGGGGGGCCTGGTACTCAGCCGATTATGACGACAATTCGACGATGACCATTAGCGATCACCGGATGATCATTGACGGCGACACGGTCAGTCTCTACCACCAGGACCCGCAATACGCCGCGGATAACGAGCGGCCGAGTGCGGACCTGATCGAGGCAACCAAGCATTGGGGACGGACCCAGTACCTTCACACCGACAATGGGACCTGGCTGAACGTCCAGGGCTGGTTCCAGGGCGCCGGGGACGGTACCTCCTACATGGTCAAGACCGAGAACATCAACGATAAGCCGGTCAAGGTCCTGGTCGTCGGCGAGGGGGCTGAGAACTGGGTCAGTGCGGTCTACTACCCGACCAAGACCATGGCCCAGCAGCAGGCGGACCAGAAATATGACGACCTGCACTATCAGGACGACGATGAATAAGGGGGATGATGGGGATGCGTAAACCATTGCAAAACAACCAGCAGGCCACGATTGCGGCCCTGGTGATCGGGGCGATTATCTGGCCGGTTTCTCTCTACCTGCGGACTCGGCGGAAGCGATAAGTATTTAGTTTGATTTTTTTACGAAAAGTCCTTGCCATTTAGCAGAAATCTTGCTATTATTATTTCTGTTGTCAAGGACGACATGCGGAAGTAGTTCAGTGGTAGAACATCACCTTGCCATGGTGGGGGTCGCGGGTTCGAATCCCGTCTTCCGCTTCACTTGAATGACCCGTTAGTCAAGTGGTTAAGACACCAGCCTTTCACGCTGGTATCGTGGGTTCAAATCCCGCACGGGTCACTTTTGGGGAATTAGCTCAGCTGGGAGAGCACCTGCTTTGCAAGCAGGAGGTCATCGGTT
>NZ_AZGO01000058.1:65789-86696 GCF_001435345.1 Limosilactobacillus pontis DSM 8475
GCAATCCTACATTGCCTGAACTGAATTTGTTGGCGGTATTGGTGAAGTTTGGTTAACACACCGGTTTGTGGGTCCGGCACGCGTGGGTTCAAATCCCACATACCGCCCTCTGTATTGAGCAGGGATAGACATCTTGTCTGTCCCTGCTTTTTTTCGTGAAATTGGGACTCGTTGCCGTATATATTATAATAGAGGGGCATAATAGTCTGAGAAGGGAAGGAAGAATCATGCGCTTTTTGCATACCGCCGATTGGCACGTCGGCAAGAACCTGAACGGTTTCGACCTACTGTCAGACCAGCAGGCCGTCTTTAAACAGATCGAGGGAATCGCCAAGGAGCGGCAGGTGGACGCGGTGGTGATCGCCGGTGACCTCTACGACCGCAGCATCCCCAGCGAGGCGGCGGTTCGTCAGCTCAACGGCGAATTGGTCCAGCTGAACCTGACCGACCATTTTCCGGTGCTGGCGATCAGTGGTAACCACGACTCCGCTACCCGGCTGGGCACCGGGGCCTCCTGGTTTGCCAAGGAGGGCCTCTATCTAAATACCAGCTTGGACGACGCCTTTGATCCGGTGACGATCGGTGACACCGAGTTCTTTCTGTTGCCGTACTTCGGCATTCAGGCGGTCCGCAACCACTTCGGCGACGACGCGATCCGCGACGTCAACACGGCGATAACCCGGATTGTTGCGGCGATGCAGGAGCACTTCACCCCGGGCAAGCACCATGTCCTGGTGGCCCACTTCTTTGCGGCCGGCAGTCAGCACACGGCGGATTCGGAGACCCTGATCGAGGTCGGTGGGCTGCAGGCGGTGGCCACGACAACCCTGGCGCCCTTTGACTACGTCGCCCTGGGCCACCTCCACAACCGGGACGCCCTCCACGACGATCGGGTGCGTTACAGCGGCTCACCGATGAAGTTCTCGGTGTCGGAGGCCAACCAGGAGAAGGGGGTCTGGATCATCGACACCGACCCGTTTACGGCCGAGTGGGTGCCCTTGGCGCCAGTCCACGATATTCACCGGTTGACCGGCGCTTTTGCCGACCTGGTTGCTGACGACGATCACCCGCGGGATGACTTCTATGACATTGAACTGACCGACCATGAACGGATCCCGGACGTCTTGAACAAGCTACGCGAGCATTACCCGAAGATCGTCAGCCTCCACCGGACCCACGCCGCCCGGCAGATCGACACCAATCACGCCCGGGCCCGCCGTCAGCAGTCCCCGACCGACCTCCTGGCTGATTTCTACCAGCAGACGATGGGGATCGATCTGACCGATACGCAGCTTAAGTGGGCCAGCGACGCCCTAAGCGCGGTTAATGATGGGGAGGAAGAGTAAGAATGCGACCAGTAGAAATTAGATTAAAAAACTTCGGTCCCTACGCGGATACGGTGGTCGACTTCACCGAGTTTGACCAGCGGCCGCTCTTCCTGGTGGCCGGCAATACCGGGGCGGGGAAGACCACCATCTTTGACGCGATGTGTTATGCCCTCTTTGGCCAGACCACCAATGAACAGCGGTCGGCGGCGGCCCTGCGTTCCGACTTCGCCCCGGCCGACCAGGAAACATCGGTGATCTTCACCTTTGTTCACCAGGGGCAGAAATACCGGGTGACCCGGCGGCCCAAGCAGACCCTAATCGGGCGCCGCGGCCGGCCGGTCGAGCACAACCAGGCCGTTGAGCTGGTTTACCCCCTGGAGAGCGACCAGCCCCACGAGATTACCAAGATCAAGGAGGCCGATGCCTTCATCACCGACCTGCTCAACCTGACCCGGGACCAGTTTCGCCAGATCGTCCTCCTCCCCCAGGGGAAGTTTCGTCAGTTCCTCGACTCGGACAGCAACACCAAGGAGGAGCTGCTCCGCGACCTCTTCAACACCACTGTTTACGAGCGCTGGACCACGGAGCTCAAGACCCGGCTAGCCAAACGCAAGCAGACCCTGGCCGACCAGGCAACCAAGCTGCAGACGGCCAAGGAAAACGTCAGCACGGTGGACGCCCAGCTGGGAACCGATGACTGGTTAGCAGCCATCACCAGTCAGCTGACCGACCTTGATGCGGCGCTGGCCAAGCTGGCTAAGCAGCGGAGCGCCCAGCAGGCCGCTGTCGACCAGGCTAGTAGGCAATTGCACGCCGACCAGGAATTGACCAAACTACAGGCGGAGCTGACAACGGCCAACCAGGCCGCCGCCAAGTTGGCTAAGGAGCGGGCGAGCGTGGCTGAACAACAGTCCCAGCTTGCCGACCTCCAGTGGTTTCAGGTGCACCGAGCCAGCTACCAGCAGTGGGCGGACGGTGCCCAACGAGTCACTGACCAGGAGAAACGACTGACCCAGTTGAAGGGGCAGGTGGCGACCCTGGACGAACAGCACCAGGCCGCTGTTCAGCACTATCAGGCGTTGACCAGCCGTCAGGATGAGATGGTGCAGGTGCGTGACCGGGCCAGTGAACTGCAAAAGCGGCTACCCCTGTTTGCTGAGTTTAGCCGGCTGACGGACCAGGTCAAAAGCAGCGAGCACCAGCTGGCCACGGCGCAGGCGCACCAGGCCGCCCACCAGAAGCAGGTAGCGGACCTGGCCGAGCAGGTCGCTAAACTGACTGCCCAGTTGGCCAGCCGCGGTGACCTGGCGGCCCAACGGCACCAGGTTGATCAGGATCAGCACCACCAGGAGGACCTGGACCGCGCTGGTCAGACCGTGAATGACCTGATTAGTAAGCAGGCCGCTGCCGGCAAGCGCCAGGCGGACCTGATGACCAAATTGAAGAAGCAGACCGCCGTCGTTGCCCAGCAGGCCCAGGCCCTGGCCGACCTCAACGACGCCGATGCGCGCTATCAGATTGCCCGGCTAGCCACGCGGCTTAAACCGGGGTCACCGTGCCCGGTCTGCGGGGCCACCGACCACCCGCACCCGGCCCAGGTGGCAAATGGCGTACCAGTGGTTACCGATGACCAGCTCCAGGCAGCCAGTGACCGCCTCCAGGGCAGCCGGGACACCCTGAGCCGCCTACAGGAACAGGTAAAGCAGGTCCAGCAAGAGCAGGCGGACCTCACCGCCCAGCTGGTGACCGCCCAGGCTGAGCTGGCAGGCCTGCTAGGCACCACCCAACTGCCGGATGACTGGCAGAACCAGCTTGACCACCACCGGCAACGGGTCCAGGCAGCGGCCCACCAGTGGCGGGAAGCCCAGGCGGCGGCAACGGCTGAGCAGGACCAACTGGCTGCCCTTCAGGAGGAGCAGGCTGCCTTGCAGGCCCCACTAGAGAAGGATACCGCGGCGGTGCAGGCGGCCCAGGCAACCCTGACCCGCCAGCAGGCGATCCTGGAGACCAAACGGGCAGACCTGCCGGCCGGGATTGCCGATGAGGTGGCAGCCAAGCGCCGGTTGACCGCTCTCCAGGACCAATTCCAACAGTTTACTGACCAACTGACCGCCGCCGACCAAGAACGACAGGGACTGGCCCAGCGCCAGGCGGTCACCAAGAATGCCCTGAAGACGACCAAGAGTGAGCAAGCGTCCTTACATGATGAGCAGACGGCTCGCCATGAACGACTGCTGGCGTCCCTACACGACTACCGGGAGGGGCTGACCTGGGACTTCTGGGAGTACTGCCAGGCGGCCCTGCCGAAGCTAGCCCGGCTGCAAGCAGCCATCCAGGACTACCAGACCCGTGTTCACGACAACCAGCAGCACCTTCAACGCCTGACCACCCAGATTGCCGGGCGGCCGGTACCGGACTTGGCCGCCAGCCAGGACCGGCTCAACCAGGCTCAGGCGGCGTTGAGCAGGCTCCAGCAGCTAGCCGGCCAGCGTACCGCCGAGCACGACCAGCTCCAAGTTGCCCGGCAGAGGGTGACCAAGTTGGTCCAATCCAGCGGCAGGCAGGAGGAAGAGCTGGCTGCCTTCCAGACCCTGACCGACGTCGTTACCGGGAATACCGAGAACCACCTTAGCCTGGAGCGCTACGTCCTCCAGGCCTACTTCGAAGATGTCCTGACCGCGGCCAACGTTCAATTGGACCGGCTGACCAATGGCCGCTACCAGTTTGAACTGGCCAACGAGAGTCACGGGGCCGGGGCCAAGTGGAGCGGGCTGGAGGTCAACGTGTACGATGACAACGCCGGCAAGACGCGGAGTGCGCGGACCCTGTCCGGTGGGGAGAGCTTCATGGCCTCGCTCGCCTTAGCGCTGGCGTTGTGCCAGATCATCCAGGAGCAGAGCGGGGGGATTGCCATCGACGCCCTCTTCGTCGACGAAGGTTTCGGCTCTCTGGACCAGGACGCCCTAGCCGACGCCCTGCGTGCCCTCCAGGACCTCGAGGGGGGCCGGATGATCGGGATCATCAGCCACGTCACCGAGCTCGAGGAACAGATTCCTGACCAGCTGCGGGTTACCTCGGTCAACGGCCGTAGCCAGGTCTCCTACCAACACGACCTCCACGCCTAGCCCTGTTAATTTCGTCGTGATGGGCGTAGAATGAAGGGACATTGCTTCATAGGATGTCCAGAGGAGGCCTTTTGATGAGTAAGAAACACGCCAAACAGCTTAAGAAAGTCAAGGCGGACCGCTATGTCTACATGGTGATTGAAACAACCATCTTCCAGGATGGCAGCAACCTGCGGACCCAGAACTTCTGGGCGGCCCACTCCTATAAGCGGGCCTTAAAGATCGTGGCCAAGCAGGCCAAGAACTACCAGAAGCGGGACGCTCACGTTAGTTTTGCCTGGCAGCCGCTCAGTCAGGATATCATCAACGATGGCCTGTTGCGTCACGCGATCATCGACACAGTGGTCGATGGCGGGGACGGGGAGACGCCCATGAACGTTCGGGTGGCCATCAGCGTCCAACGCCTGGTCACCGAGTAGGGGGTGGTCACATGGCAAAAGCAACCACCCTGGCCGAACTGGCCAACAGTCTCCCGGATTCAATCGACCCGGGCCGGTTCACGGCCGACCTCCTGCAGGCCATCGAACGCCTGCGCCGGCGGCCCCTCGACATCTACTATGCCGGGCCGCGGAGCTTGCGGGTCGACGGGATCACGATGATGGTCGACCTCCAACCCAAGCAGGCGGTGATTACTCACTTCGCCGGCCGGGCCGTCAACGTTCAGGTTCCCTGTTAAACAAAAAATCGCCCATCCGTAATTCACGCGGACGGGCGATTTTGTGTTTTAAATATTACTTAGCGAAGCCGGTCATGATACTGCCGCCGACGATCAGGACCAGGCCGATCGTGATGTAGATCATCTCGCGGTGGGTCTTGTGTTCGTGGAGGAAGAGGATCCCCCCAAAGGTCGACAGGATTGAGCTCAGCTGACTGTAGATGAAAGCGTCGGTGACCCCGTTGTGCTTCACCGAGAAGAGGGTCCCGATGCTGAATTCAATTCCGGCCAGGGCGTTGTGCCAGGTGGCGCGCTGCCGGTAGACACGGCCAGAGTGGGTCGCCAGGACGTAGATCGTGGTGCCGACCAGGATCCCGACCATCTCAGGCAGGAGGTAGTCCAGCCCGCTGACCCCGGGGTTGATGTCCTTGCTGATCAGCTTCGGGAAGCTGGAGTAGATCCAGAAACCGATGGTCGTCGCCAGCAGGAAGAGGACGTTGCCCGCGTTGGCGTTACCGCCGGAGGGATCGTCACTCTTGGAGCTGAGGACGATGCCGACAACCACCAGGGCCAGGGCGATGAAGCCGATCACCTTGGCGGTGGCAGATGGCCACTCGCCGAAGATCAGGACCCCGATCAGGGAGTTGCCGACCAGCTGGAAACCGGCCGACAGGGGGATCGTCCCGCTGACGCCGATCCGCTTGAATGAGATGAACTGTCCCATCTGCCCGATCGTCCAGAGGGCCCCAGCACAGAAGGCTACGGCCCAGGTAGCCAGGTCAAAGGCCGGCCGGGTGAACAGGTAGATAATCAGTGCGGTTGCTGAAGCGCCGATCCCCATCCCCGCAATTTGGCTGGCGGGGGACTTGCGAACGGTCAGGGGAATCAGTGCCCAGGCAACGATGTTGATCAGTGCGATCAAGGATGCCATTACAATAATCCTTCTCTCTTGTACTTTTCACAAACGTACCTAATCAATTTATCATAATTCGGAATAATTTGTGAGGGAATGCCCTCTATATGCACTAAAATGATGTTTTTTAGCTTGATTTTACCTAAAAAATGGTGAAAATTACGAACTTTGAGTTAAGCTTCACATTATAAAAGGTTTTACCGGAACTGCACAAAAAAGGCGGCGAGAAAGCCCGTCGCCGTCTCAGACTAGGTCGATGACGATGAAGAATACGATCGGCACCAGGAGGGCCGGCAGGATGTTGAGGGTCTTGATGTTGCGGAGCTTGAGCAGGGTGATCCCGGTGGTGGCGATCAGGAAACCGCCGACGATGGCGATCTCGGTGACTAGCGGTCCGGTGAAGAAGCTGGCCGACAGGTACTTGGCGACCAGGTAGATGCCACCCTGCCAACAGAAGAGGACCGGGGCGCAGGGGAGCATCCCCCAGCCAAAACTGGCACCGAAGACCATCGTGGTCACGAGGTCGAGGGTGGCGTTGGTATAAAGCATCGTCTGATCACCGCGGACGGCGGCCATCACCGGGCCGACGATTGAGAGGGCGCTGATGCAGCAGAGGAGGATCCCGGTGGCCAGCCCCTTAACCAGCTGGGATTTACCCCCGAATTGTCTGATCAGGTGGTCAAATTTACTGTCGAGGTCCCAGCGGGTGCCGAGCAGGGTCCCAATCGCCAGGCTGACAATGAAGAGGACCGGGTAGTGGCTCTTCGGTAGATTGTTGACGACGTTCTCAAGGCCGATCCCCAGGGCGGCGAGCCCCATCACCGTGAAGAGGGCGTCCTCATACTTCTTGCTGATACCGCGTTTTAGCAGGCAGCCGATGGTGGTGCCGACCAGGATCGCGGTGACGTTTGCGTATGTTCCAATCATGTCTTACTCACTCCAATAGTTTCACTTACTCTATCATAGCAGAGATTGGTGACCGGTGCGGCAGAATCAGCCCGTCCGAAAGGGATAGCAGTGGGCTTTTGCGGTCTTAATTTCGGCCAAAAAAAGCCCTGCCGTGACGAAATGACGCCTTAACAGGGTGAAATAATTTAGTGAATTGTAAGCTAGTTTTGCTTGTGGGCCATCATAGCACAGACAAAGGCAACCGCGGCAACGATTGCACTGATGATCCCGAGGGCCATTGACTTTGGCATGAAAGCAAAGATAAAGCCGAGGACCCCGGCGGCAACGCTCTTACCTTATTGAAAACAAAAAGTTCCAATCAAGAAGCGTCGTCGAAAAACAACTCGCTGCTAAATTTGAGAATGTATCTTTTACAGGTAAAGGGACTAACGTGCGGATTAAGATCGCAGGTGATTATAAGTGGTTGAGTACAATTGAGTTCCTGCGCGAAGCACGCCACCGATGTGAATATAAACTCGTCAGTTTGGCGAACGATGCCAGGGATGCAAAATGGTCGGGTGCAATTTATACACTTGCAGACGATACCGCTGGAATGGGAGAGTTGTGTCAGTGGAGCTTCTCAGAAAGAACCACCCCCAATCTTCGTCTTGATGATTTTTTATTGGAGCCTGAAGATGAAGATTGTGTTTTTGATGGTGATTATGAAGAGAGTGAAAAACAGCACTACATTAAGCTTATGGAGTTGTTTAAGCTCTATTTGAATACGCCGACAAATAAGCGCGGTGACGGACAGGTCCCACTGTATCTCATTACGGTGGATGGCAGCTTCGATGATGAAAGCTTGACCATCGAAGTGGCATGCGACACAAGAAGGCGTGAGAATTGTATAGAACGAGTATCATTGTTCGCCACAGAGGACAATATTAATGAATATGATTCTCTTGATCATATAGATTTTCTTTATTTGGAGCATATAGTCAATGCGTTCGAGGTGCCATATATCCAGCAAGAATATGGCAATACGACGGCACATGAAGTGTCCAATGTAACTAACTTTAATTATACATTAGAGCGCATTAATGACTATGTATAACGGAGATTGTTATGGATACTAGCCTATTATCGTCAATGTACGACGAAGACTGTCGGGACATCTCGGGCCTAATTGAAGAAGCGGAAGAAGAGGAGGGTAGAGGAACAGATGATTAAAGTGTTAATGATCTATTTAGCAGTTGTAATATCGTATTTTGCCGGTTTCGCTACCTGCTCGATACTCGCTACTAGTAAGGAAGATGATAATTTTGGATAACACATTATATTGTTCGGAATGCAATTGTGAGATTGGCGTTGGCCATGAAGCAATTCTGTTTGGTTGTGATGACTGGTTCTGTAGTGAAGAGTGTCTTCACAACCATGTAGATGATATTGCAGAATACTATATTGTTCGTAGCCAAAATGAACTTGAATGTGTATAGGTGATTAAATGATCGAAACATTGTATGTATGTGTTACGATCGGCCTCATTATAAGTAGCTGCATGGCATTTGGAGGAATGGTGCTGATCTTCCTTCTTCCATTGTTACTGTGCAGCTTTTTGTTTGGTCGGTCCTGGGGAAAGTATTACGAATAGAGAGTGAGAGGATAAATATGAGTAAGAACAAGACGGTATATTTCTGTGCAGGTTGGTTCACTGATAAGCAAAATAAGGCATACAACGAGGCAATGGAAGCCATTAAGGCCAACCCAACTGTTGATGTAGAAAACTCCTATGTACCATTACAACATCAATACAAGGGGCTGAGAGTTGATGAACACCCTGAACTGTTAGAAGACCGTGAATGGGCTGCCGCTACTTATAATGGGGACCGTGTGGGTGTTCAGACCTCTGATGTAATTATGGCTGTATATATTCCAGACGAGGAAGATATTGGCATGGGTATTGAATTAGGAATGGCCCGTGCTCTTGGCAAGTACAACCTGATCGTGATCCCAGATGATGAATGGGGTAAGCCAATTAACCTAATGACGTTTGGTGCGGGTGATAACTTCATTAAGTTGTCTGAATTGAAGGATTATGACTTCAACAAACCGTCATTTAACTTCTATGATGGGGCGGTTTACTAATCTATGAAATGGTTTAAGAGGAAACCAGAGGCTAAGCAGGAAGACAATAAGCCCGAAGAAGCTGAGCTTTCTCCTTTTGAAAAATACGAACAGCATTATCTTGACACATACAAAAACTGCTCTGATAATACGAGGTTTCATGTAACAACTACTCTGGATAGTGGTCATCAAATTAAGATCACAAGAAACAAGACCACCGTCGTATGGATACTAGCTTGCTTTGCGGATAAGATTGTATGTGGTCTAACCTACGATGAATTGTCTCATGAGCACGATGTTGCCATTGATTTTAGTAAAGTTACTGACATATTCATTGACAAAATTGAAGATGTGGAAAGCGATCTGGAAGAATTGGAGACTGATTAGTTGTTAGCAACAGAATTCAAACAACGACTTGAAGCTATGACCCAAGGCCAAGTAAGTGTTAGCTTCTGCGAACCAAACAAGGATGCTCTAATCCGCCCGGCGATTAACTGGGGATCCGCGCCTGATTATGCCAAGCAATTACTCTACGCTTATATGGACACACCATATGCTGAGAGATAAATATATAAAGAATGCAAAAGGCGTAACTAGGAAGGCAGCCCCCAGTTACGCCTTAAACGTTATGTTGAGTATGTAACACTACACTTATTATACGGCAAATAATAAAATAATTACCAAAAAACGATTGACATAATCTTGGATTATTATATTAGTGGCCTTTATCGAAACGTATATTATAAGGTCTATCATGAAATGACGGAAAAGGAACGTCAGTTTGTGCAAGCAATGGTAAAGGTGGGGCATCCCAAGGTGAAAGCACAGGAGATCGGTCATCAAATGGGTCAGAAGCCGGGTTATATTTCTGTTTATCAGCGCAAGTTAATTGATGATCAGATTATTATGCCGGCTAGTTATGGCTATGTGCAATTTATGTTGCCATTTTTTGACCGGTTTGTTGAGAAACAAATCATGTTTGATGAATTTTAAGATTCTCGGTATCTTACTGCTAAATCGACTTACTAAAAGCAATCGTGTTAAGTCAACTACTCGTTTTGTTAGCCAGTGAGCATTCGTAATGGTTGTTTGTGTTATTTAGAAAAGTTGACGCCAGATGGGAAAGAAGCTGATGGGAACGTGTATGTTAAGCCTTAGCAAAAAATAGTGAAAGTTAGGTCGGCTACTAGCTTTTCACAATCTTAATAATTTGATCAGTGCTAGGGCCACAAGTAATCCAACACGATTACTAATGTAGCGATGATGTAAGCGCTTCACTTTAGCGATAGAAACGCCTACAATAAGATTGTGATTTTGAATCACGGAATAAAGATTAAGGAGGGAACCCTGTATGAGTTTCTATGGTGATGAAGTAGTCGAGAAGATCGACTCCGCAACTCCCGGCTTGAAGATCCTGACGAGGACGAACCTTGCTGCAACCCCGCAGGCCAATATTATTATTTCACATGGCTTGGCGGAGTACTCTGGGCGCTTTGACCCAATCGCCAGCTACCTAGTCAAGCATGACAACAATATTTTTCGATACGACCAGCTTGGCCATGGCGGCTCTGATGGTGAGCGGGGGTTCCTCGCGTCACCGGACGACCTGTCGGATAATCTCAAGGTAATGGTTGACCGGGTCGAGGCCAAGTACCCAAACCTGCCAACCTTTATCCTTGGTCACAGTATGGGCGGTGAAACGGTCCTCCTGTACGGGGCCAAGTATCCCCACACCGTTGATGGCATGATAGTTACCGATCCGGTTTCGCTGTTTGAGGATCAAGAGATTGGCATGGCGAAACAACTGCCGGTTTCTGGTGATGAAAAGAAGATTATTCCCAATTCAATTGGTGAAGGCCTGGTCACTGACCAACGGGTGGTCGAGAAGTACAAGCATAACCCGCAGGTTCTTCACCAGCTGACGGTGGGGATTGAAAATGTCCTTTATCAGGGGGCCCGCTACCTCCGTGAGCACATTGACCAGATCAGTGATCCTATCCTCTACCTGCAGGGTCAGGCGGACGGTCTCCTTTCCTACCGGGATGCGCTGAAGGCCTACGCTCGAATCTCTTCGCCAGATAAGGAGCTCCACGTTTACCCGTTCCTCATGCATGAGATCCTGAATGAGCCCAGTCGTAAATGGGAGATCTATGGCGAAATTAATCGCTGGGTAAGCAAACGGATCTATTGAAAAATTATGCGAAAATAGCAAAGTTACCCGATAAATAATCTCAGATATTTCATAAATGAATGAACCCCCACGGTTGAACAAATTTCCAACTATGGGGGTTCACTTTATGAAGAAATGCTTACTATTTAGGCTCTTTGTCAATCGGTAAGGATAAAGAGAATTTGGAGAACTAGACTAAGCCACCTTGGCTATTGGTCTAGTTCTTTTTTTTGATAATTCACGAATCATGAGATTAGAAGTCTTCAACGAAATAAGAATCCTAATCCGAAAATGGAAGAAGTTGCGATAGCCATATGCAGTTCGCTTGATGACTTTAATTTTATTGTTAGTGCCTTCGATCGGCCCGTTGGTTAGTCGGGTGTAAAAGCTGGCAATAATCTCCTGGCGGTGCTTGGCGAGGGTTCGCTTAACTCGTCTCATAACGTTTGGTAGATTATTCCGCTTAATTAGCTGATCTAACAAAGTCTGACTGCGGTCACTAATCGTAGCTATTAAGTCTTGATAGTATTCGTAGGCAGCCCTTAGATCTGGAGAGAAATCGAGTAGCCGTTCGACGACTTCTTGATTGGATGACCAGTGATATTGGAAGTTACGCCGAGAATAACAGTGTAGGTAAATAAGTAAGGGTCCTTGATTCCGGTCCAAAAGTTGATATCATTAGTCATGAGGAATATATTCTTTCTAAAGACAACCGAGGTAGTTATGGGGATAACATAGGACAGTTGTCTTTTTTTATTTTTAAATCAATGGTACAGCAAGTAACAAAAAACGGTAAAGATAAGAAATTATCTTATCCTTACCGAATATCATAGAACCGAAAGACCGAACTCTGGACCGCTTACTTTGTTTTTAATTGTAATTACTTAGTAGTTCCACCTTCATTATCGGCTTCACCACTTGCCCACACCTTGGTTGCGTATAAGGAGTTGAACAGCAAGGCTGCTTGTAAGGCAATTTGCGATAGGTCGCCACCAAAAGTTCCAATGTGGACACCCATCTTGTACCGAATTGCCAAAATAATCCAATAAATGATATTAGCAGTATTTACCCAGATCCACAGTGACCAGTTTTCCTGGTACTTCAAAACGTAAAGCAACTGGGCAATAAAGCTAACAACGAGGTTAAATGAATCGAAGTACGGTAACTGACCATTAAAGAGGCCAATTACATACCAACCAACAAAGTATGCAACGACGACGCCAGCGAAAACATACTTCCGTACTTTCGGGCTAAAACGCTTCGTGGCGTCATCATTTCCCCACATAAACCAGCCAATCGGTTGTGAAATCACATAAATAATGTCCATTACGAATGTTCCCCAAGTATGACTTTGCCAGGCAACATAAGTCATGGCAACACACTGAATGAAGCCGAAGATAAACGTAATCTTCCGTCCCTTCATCCCGTAAACTAAGGCTAACGTTCCGAAGACACCAGACAACATCCCGACCCAGCTGTCAGGAGCAATCAGGTAAACCCCAATTTGTAGCACTAACAGGATTGTTACATAAATTACCTCGAATTTCTTCCACTTTGTAAATAGCTGGTTAAATAGCCAGCCGTGTTCTGTATTTGTCATTTGAAGTGAACCCCCATAGTTGGACGAAAGATTCATTAAACCAGCGTCGCACCCAGTGAATTCTTAAAATGGTCAAGCGCCCACTCCTGACCATGCTTGGTAAAGGTGGCGACCCCCTTAACCGGAATCGTAATCTGGTAGTTCAAATTATAGGCGGCAATTGCGGTGTGCAGGACACAGATATCGGTGCAAACACCTGCAATCCACAAGTTATCAATTTTTCGTTCCCGCAGGTAGTTATCAAGATTAGTATTTTGAAATGATGAATAGCGGTTCTTATTAAACTGGTAAACCCGGTCACTGGCCTGATGTTGTTCAAACCAGTCATTAACCTTGCCGTATAGCTGTTGACCAGGCGTACCGACCACGTTATGTGGCGGGAAGAGTTTAGCTTCTGGACTAAACCGGTCCCCACAATGGGCATCAGTCGGGAAAATTACGTAGTCGCCATTTTGGTAAAAACGGTTGGCCAGCTGAACCAAACAATCTTCTAATTCCTGCGCTGGCTTGCCACAAGTAAGCGCACCATTGTCAGCGACAAAATCGTTTGTATAATCAATAATTAATAATGCTTTAGTCATTGCTAACTCCTTATTTTTGTGCCTCATCAACCAGCTTTTGTTGCAAGTCAGCTAACCGCTTGGTTAAATAAACCGGGAAGCGGTCCGGATTAAGCAACCGCTTAGTAGCCGCCGGCAGCTGTGCTAATTCGGTCTGCGCAAAATGCTGAATGGCAAAAGTGTTGGTTTCAATTGGCGCCGCTTTTTCCAGTGTCAAAACTTGCTTAAGCAGTGGCTTAGCAATGAAGTCGGTTAGAATCACTTTATTCCGGGTGACGTGAACGTCAGCATTGATTGCCGCAATTTCGGTTCCAATCTGCTCGTCAGCCAGGGCAATTACATCGGCAACAGCGTGTTGGGGATCATGCTTATCGTAGAGCCGGTAAACCTGCTTATTCCCAGGGAGCGTATTCTTTTCGCGACTATTAGTAATCTTGATCTTTGGCACCCATTTGCCATCATTTTCTAGTGCCGTCATTTTATAAACACCGCTTAATACTGGACTGGATGAACTGGTAATTAGTCGCTCACCGATCCCAAAGTTATCCAGTGGTGCCCCCTCATCAAGCAATGACTTAATAATGTGGGCATCAAGGGCGTTTGAAGCAGTAATCTTAGCGTTGGTAAAACCAGCCTCGTCCATCATCTTCCGGGCCTTGATTGCCAACTGGGCAATATCACCAGAATCGATGCGGATACCAACCGGTTCGTGGCCAGCTGCCCGCAATTCCTTAAAGACTTTAATTGCGTTCGGTACCCCAGAGTTAACCACATCGTAGGTATCAACTAACAGGGCAGCATTGTCAGGGTAAATTTTGGCCCAGGCACGAAAGGCCGTTAATTCATCAGGAAAGCTTTCAATCCAGGCGTGGGCCATCGTCCCCGCCGCCGGAAGGTTAAACAGCTTGGCAGCTAGCACATTGGAGGTACTACTGCACCCACCAATAATGGCAGCCCGCGCACCATATATTGCGGCATCAGGCCCCTGCGCCCGTCGTGCACCAAATTCCATTACTGGACGTCCGCCAGTAACGCTGGTGATCTGCCATGCCTTCGTTGCAATCAATGATTGGTGGTTAATGATGTTTAAGATCAGGGTTTCGAGAAGTTGGACATCAATTAGTGGGCCACTAATACTAAGGATTGGTTCCTGTGGGAAGACTGGCGTGCCTTCTGGGATTGCCTTAATTGAGCAGCGGTTGTGAGCTGCCGTCAGGTAAAAGAGAAAGTCGTCACTAAAGTGGTTAAGGGACCGCAGATAAGCAATGTCATCAGTTGAAAAGTGCCAGTTCTTAACTTCATCAATTACTTGCATCAATCCAGCACTAATCACAAAACTGCCATCATCGGGCGCCTTACGGTAAAAGACGTCGAAGCGCGCCTGCTTATCGTGGGGAAGCGTTTGATAATAACCGTTGGCCATTGAAAACTCATACAGGTCGGTTAATAATTCATGCTTCATTATTAAACAACTCCTAACAAATTTAGGTAAAAAATACTTTAACTACTGAAAAAATAAAAGTATATTGAACTTCTATTATCACTAATTGTAGCACTTTTATTTTTAGACGTAAGGTAGTACCAGTTTAAATAACTTTGGTGGCCGGCCTGACCGCTTTGTTGCGGCGGTACCAACTTCCTTAAACAGTTTTTGGTGGGTCTTTTTAAAATTAGAATTATCAATTTGATCGACCGTTGTTTGGCGGAAAGTAGCATAAACTTCGCGGGCTTGCCGAAGGGTAAAAGTCGGTCCTAAGATCTGTAAAATGGTTGGCTGGTAGTCCAGTTTATTTTTAATTCGTACAATGGCCGTATTAATAATTTGGTGGTGGTCAAATGCTAGCGCCGACCCTGCAGCCAAACTCAAAACTAAGTCACCATTTTGCAAGATAAACTTCCCGTGGTCAAAGTTAAGACTAAACCACCCGACTTCGGTTGCTCCGTACCCGGCCCTCAGTTGCGGCATTGTCGGTAAGAAAGTCATGTAGGCAATCGCCGAGGCCCGCTCACCGCTTACCCGGTCGGGATCGGTGAAGGTTGCCAACTGTTCGGTAGCACTGTTTGATAGACGAACACCAATTTTATCCTTAATCAGGCGGATACAGGCAGCGTCAGCACTTTCATCCCGCCGCAATAGGGTTTCTGGTAAAGCCCAGTGGCCCTCAAATGGCGGATAAGCCCGTTTGACCAGCAGGACTTGTGGTAAATGGGTCAGGGGATTAAAACTCCAAATAATATTTGCAATCGTAATTAGCGGACGCGCAACAACTTTGTCAGCCATCTCTTTCACCTCACAAAATATTATAGCGCAATCAAGAATCACAATAATAAAAAATGGCTCTTTGTCAATCGGTAAGGATGAAGAGATTTTGGAGAACTAGACTAAGCTACTTTGGCTTTTGGTCTAGTTCTCTTTTTTGATAATTCACGAATCACGAGATTAGAAGTCTTCAACGAAATAAGAATCCTAATCCGAAAATGGAAGAAGTTGCGATAGCCATATGCAGTTCGCTTGATGACTTTAATTTTATTGTTGGTACCTTCGATCGGACCGGTGGTTAGTCGGGTGTAAAAGCTGGCAATAATCTCCTGGCGGTGCTTGGCGAGGGTTCGCTTAACTCGTCTCATAACGTTTGGTAGATTATTCCGCTTAATTAGCTGATCTAACAAAGTCTGACTGCGGTCACTAATCGTAGCTATTAAGTCTTGATAGTATTCGTAGGCAGCCCTTAGATCTGGAGAGAAATCGAGCAGCCGTTCGACGACATCTTGATTGGATAACCAGTGATATTGGAAGTTACGTCGGGAATAACAGTGTAGGTAATTAAGTAAGGATCCTTGATTCCGGTCCAAAAGTTGATATCATTAGTCATGAGGAATATATTCTTTCTAAAGACAACCGAGGTAGTTATGGGGATAACATAGGACAGTTGTCTTTTTTATTTTTAAATCAATGGTACAGCAAGTAACAAAAAACGGTAAAGATAAGAAATTATCTTATCCTTACCGAATATCATAGAACCAAATTTTATAAAACGAGTATTTTATCAAAGCAGTAATATGAGTTTTAATGGTTGATTAAGACTTATATTACTGCTTCCTTTTGCCGTTGTTAGGTGTTATACATAGGGCTTATAATTAAAGACGTAATAATACGTTAGGGAGAGTTGACAATGGCTAAAAACAGTACACAGACCTTCTATGGTACAAACCGTAGTAGAAGGAACCAAACTCATAAAACTCGTCGTCAAATTGTTAAAGAATTTGTCGATGAATGGGTAGGAAAAAGTAAGAACGGTATCATTAAGGAAGATGCTAATCGTCAGCCGTTTATTGATGATTTGCTAAGGCGAGTCTGCGGTATTGAACAGCCAACTCAATATATTCAGTATGAAAAAGATGTTCAAGTTAAATCGGAAGTAAGCGGGGAAATAGGTACTAAACAAATAGATGGATATATCCCCTCAACTAAAGTTATTTGGGAAATGAAGGGGAGCGATAAAGATCTTGATAAGCCTATCCCTCAGTCTGACGGTACGAAAATGACACCGTATGAACAAGCAAAGCGATATAATGACTTTTTACCAGCAAATGAACAGGCTCTTTGGATAGTTACATCTAATTTCATTGAGACTCGCATTTATGACTTGAATAAACCTCTAGCCGATCCAACGATCATCATGCTTAAAGATCTAACCACTAATTATAAAGCGTTGGATTTCATGGTTGATGCCAACCAACAGCAAATCATTGATGAAAAGCAGTTATCCGTTGATGCGGGTACTTTAGTGGGTAAAATTTACGATGAATTAGCTAAAGCATATTCACTTCATGCAGATGTTAACGATGCAAAGATTCAGCGTAGTCTTAACATGTTAGTTGTTCGTCTAGTTTTCCTGTTGTATGCCGATGACACTGGAATTCTAGGTGAAGAAAACATGTTCCAGAATTTCTTAGAGCGTCGCAAACCACGTGACATCAGGGCCGGACTAATTAAACTATTTCGGATACTCGATGAAGACCCGGATAAAGGTGAACGTGATGACTTTCTTGAAGATGAATACCGGCAATTTAAGTACGTTAATGGGGGAATGTTTAGTGATGAAGATGTTGTTATTCCTCAATTCACGCAGGAACTAAAAGATCTCATTCTAAATGACGCTAGTAAAGGATTTAACTGGTCTAACATTAGTCCAACCATTTTTGGAGCTGTTTTTGAAAGCACCTTAAACAAAGTTGAGCGTAAGAAGTTTGGGATGATCTATACTTCAATTGAAAACATTCATAAGGCTATCGATCCACTTTATTTAAATGACTTAAGACTTGAGTTCAGTAAAATTCAAAATATGCCCAATGCCCGTCAACGTGTACAAGCGGCTAGGGAGTTTCAGGATAAGATTGCTAAAATGAAGTTCTTAGACCCGGCATGTGGTTCTGGTAACTTTTTGACTGAAACCTACTTGTCACTACGCAAGATGGAGAATGAATGTCTTAAAATCATTGTTGGTAGTCATATGGTATTAAATACGGATAACGATATTCGCGTGAAAATTAAAATTCAAAACTTTTACGGTATCGAAATCAATGATTTTGCTGTATCTGTTGCACGAACAGCTATGTGGATCGCCGAAAGTCAGATGTGGGATGAAAGCCAAAACATTATTTACTCCAAAGACGACTTTTTGCCGCTAGACAGTAACGATTCAATCTATGAAGGTAATGCTTTAAAGATGAATTGGGCAGATGTCGTAAAACCATATGAATTGGATTACATTATTGGTAACCCACCGTTTAAAGGTAAAAAGGACATGACCAAAGAGCAAAAGGCTGAATTACGCGCATTGTCTGATGTAAAGGGTATTGGGAGAACCGATTATGTTGCCGGCTGGTTCATAAAAGCGGCTGAGTACATTCAAAACACAACCGTTGACGGCGTCCTGGTTGCTACTAATTCTCTCACACAGGGTGAAAATGCAATTAACCTATGGAATGCACTAGAGAAATATTCTATTTACATTAATTTCGCATATCGATCATTTGTTTGGCAAAATGAAGCTAAGAAAAATGTTCAGGTTCACTGTACAATTCTTGGGTTTGCAACACGTCCTCGAAAGATCCGTTATATTTTTGATGGGGCTGAAATCAACCGAGTTAAAACTATTAGTGCCAATCTATTAGATACACCGTATCGACTTCATAGCGAAGCACCTAAAGCAATTTGTGATGTTCCTAAACTGAATTATGGTAATGTTGCTGGATACAAGGCACTTTACTTTAAAGAAGACAAAAAGGATGCCTATTTGAAAGCAGAACCATCGCTAAAGAAATTTATACGTCCATTTGGCGGAGCGCGAGATTTGCTTAACGATAAACCAAGATATTGTTTTTGGTTGGTAGATGCAACGCCAAAAGAAATAAGAAATAGCAAAATTCTAACCAACGTAACAGAACAAGTGTATAAAGCCAGAATAAACTCCAGTGCTAGTGCAACAAGAAGAAAGGCAGAAGTTCCACAACTCTTTTTCTCAATTGCACAAAAGGATAACGATGTTATCGCCATTCCTAAAGTAACAACGGGGAAACGGCCTTATATGCCAATTCTTATGGTTGGACCGGAATTTATCGTTAGTGGAAGTGCAATGATGATTGATAGTTCATCCAGATATATTTTCTCAATACTAAGTTCATCGGTTCACACCGCTTGGATGCGTGCCATCGGTGGAAGAATGAAGGACGACTATCAATACTCAATTAAAGTTGTCTACAACACGCTCCCTTGGCCAACTGTCAATGAATCGCAAAAGAAAGAATTGGCAGAACTTGGACAAAAGATACTGGATGCTCGAGCAAAAGAAAGCGACTCTACTTTAGCAGAGCTATACACGACTGAGAACTTCCAAGTCGATAGAGAGCTTCGTAAAGCACACGAGGATAATGATAGAGCTGTCTTAAAAGCATATGGCCTAAAGTCATCAGCCACTGAGCAAGAGATTGTCAGCCATCTATTTGAGATGTACGAGAAGCTCACCAATAAGGAGAGTAATTGATGTCAAGAAGGGCACTGCTTAAGTGAGGCGTGTGTATATTAATATTTGCCCTCATAGCCGCTGCTATTGCCTCTACGATTAATGTAAACTTTGGAGCATTCTGTTTTACGATATCTTTTCTTTATGGTCTTTTATATTTAAGATATACTGTTTACGTATTTTTGGTCACCTTATTTAATAAAGCCACTAGCACCGGTAATAGTAGTGATCTGGAAGAATCGTCTACAAAACAGGATACTAGGTTATCTACAAAATTAAGGAGTACTTCCTCTAAAGAACAATATGCTACTCCATCGACAAAGCAACATGCTTCAATTTCGACAAATTGAGCTGTAAAGCATGAAAATATCTCTAGGACGGCAAATAAGAACCAAGCTCCTACATCCCAAAATGTAAAAAATTTAACACCTGAGCCAATCTCTGAACCTGATTCAAGTCTTAGAATGGACGCTATTAATTCCCCAACAGTGAAATATGGTAAGAAAGCCCATGATTATCGTACGCGGAAATTATTCCAAGATCGTCATTTCCATTTTGAACCATTGGAGGGTAATGTGCCCCAAAATATTGTTGAGGATTTTGAAAAAACGGTTGAAGAAGCTAATAAGTTACTGGAAAGTCACGATGACAAACAGAAGGCCAAGGGAATGTTACTTGTTATGAATTTTCCAGATACCTTACCAAAGCAGTACAAATCATTTGTCAATGACTACATAATTAGTTCTATGTTTAACGGCGTGTCTTTCTTAAACGATCCGCGCTTTAACACTCTTCATTCTTATGATTTTTACGGTTGGAAAATTGCCGAAACAAATCAAGTATTTCTTATTGATTTAGTTAGTGTAGGGAGAAAGCCTGAAATGTTTACTCTCGAAAGTACCTATATGAACTACTATAAGTATATTGTCAACAGTTATAGTATTGAGTCATTCTTGATAGAGTCAAACGTTCCAGGTGAAAAAGCACAAAAGGAACTTGAAGCCATTTGTCATGTAGCAGAAGGATGTGGCAATCTTTTGTTAAACAGAGGCCATGCCTTTGAGTGTGATTATTATTTTGACATAAAGACCCATAATACTGTTCGAAGGGAACAAACATATAAATATTTGAATGTACCTATACATCTTGTATCACAATTTGATTATTTATATTGTGGACTGATAAAACCAGCATTTCGCTGGGATAGTGTTAATTTAGATAGACTCAGAAGTTGTGGACTAGGTAGCCAATTTAACTATGTATATGGTCTTTTCTTAAAGAAGCAATATAAGCGGAGTTCTACTAATCAAAAGAAGTATGATCTCATTTTTGACAGGTATAAGAAATTTATACTTGCACAAATCAAAGAAAAAGTGGGCGGACGTATTTATAAGTCCGTTGGGAAACGCTCTAATTATGTATTGGTCTTCACTGATATAACTGAAGACCAATTTAAAGCATATAAGGCAGATTGCAAGAAATAACTTGAACGAATTTAGTGACGCAGATTAAGTAAGA
>NZ_AZGO01000059.1 GCF_001435345.1 Limosilactobacillus pontis DSM 8475
TCGTTGTCGTTGACAAATTGCTTTAATCCTTGCTTATCTAATGAAACGTGCGCCATGATAAAAGACCCTCTTTTACTAAAAATTATTCCGGAATTTCCAGAAAACGCTTCCTTGATTTGACAGTTATTATGATAGCGCTTCCTAAAATTTAAGTCAACCGGTTGACACAAGAAAATTATTTTATACAATAAAAAAGAACAGCACTAGGCTGTTCCACCATCAATGATTTTTACCGGCAGCATCTTTGAGGCCATCTGTTCACCGTTAATCCGGGCTTGGAGCATCGCCACCGCCGTCTCGGCCATCTGGTTGATCGGCTGCTGGATCGTGGTCAACTGCGGCAGCAGGATCCGCGTGGCGTTGGCCCCATCGTAACCGACCACCCGGAGGTCCTCAGGGATCAGACGCTTGAACTCGCCAGCGATATTTATGATCAACCCGGCGTTGGTATCGTTATCTGCGAAGATTCCGTCGACCTCGGGATGGTCCTCAAAGATCTGACGAATGATCGCCCGCTTTTTCTCAACCGGATCATCAAAGCTGATGTGGTAGGTAATGGGCGTCTGCCCGTGCTGACGGAGCAGTTCCTCGTAAGCTAGGCGCCGCTCGTGGTTAGGCGTCGGAATATCCTCGGGGTAATTGGTGTGGATGATGTGTTGACAGCCATCATCCAATAGCCGCTGCGTGGCAAGGCGACCCCCATTATAATTATCGGAGGCCACCACCGGCACATTCCGACTAACGATTTGCTCAATCGAGACGATTGGCAGGTTAGTTCGCTGGTACTCACCAATGGCCTGGTTGTGGGCCCCCACGATCAAGCCATCGACCTGGCGATTGAGGAGCTGACGCAAAAAACTGCGTTCCTTTGCCGGATTATTCTGGCTATTGCCCATCAGGACCTTGTACCCACGCCGGTATAGCTCATTCTCCAGGGCGGCCTCCAGCTGGCCGAAGAAGGGATCATCAATCGTTGGAAAGATCAGCCCGACCAGCTTGGTCTCCTGCTTATAGAGTTGGCGCGCGATGGCGTTGGGTCGATAGTTAAGCTTTTCCATCGCCCGTTGGACCTTGGCAATTGTCTCTTCGCTAAGGTAACCGCGCTGGTTGAGAACGCGGGATACCGTCGTCTTGGAGACTCCGGCCTCACGTGCGACGTCATCTAGTTTGACTGGCTTTTTGGCCATATTTTTCACCCGATTTTTAAAGAATTATTTTATATGGCAGATTGTAAAATTTAAGTTGAACATTTAAGTGGACAGAAAAACCCATC
>NZ_AZGO01000008.1 GCF_001435345.1 Limosilactobacillus pontis DSM 8475
TCAAATACCTGTTTGATCGACTACCCAATCAGAAAAGGAGCGACATTGAGGCTTTTCTACCATGGGCAGAAGAAGTGCAACAAGTATGTCGTAACTAAAGAAAGAGCGTGAACCGCAAGAAGCCGCGGCTCACGCCCTTTTATTCATTTTCAATACGTATCGTTATTGACTGCTTACTGTATTATACTAAACAAAAGGTAATGAAAACCGCCTTAACAATATTAAAATGGCGAACCGAGAATCTATTCTCAATCCGCCATCAAATTTTATTACTTAAATTCCTGGTCGACTGACTTTAATGCAGCCCCCAAGACCTGATCCATGTTGTAGTACCGGTACTGACCCAAACGACCCCCGAAAATCACGTTATCGGCCTTTTCTTTAGCCAATTGAGCGTACTTGGTGTAGAGTTCGTTGTTACGTTGGTTGTTAACCGGGTAGTATGGTTCATCACCACGGTGCCAGTCAGCTGGATACTCACGGGTGATGATCGTCTTGTCCTTGTCACCCTTACTAAATTCAAAGTGCTTATGCTCAATGATTCGGGTGTATGGCGTCTCAGCATCAGTGTAGTTGATGACCGCGTTCCCCTGGTAATTACCAACGGGCTTCTCTTCGGTCTCAAAGTGAAGGCTCCGGTATTGTAATTCCCCCAGCTGGTAGTCGAAGAACTGATCGATCATTCCAGTAAAGACAATCTTAGGGTAATCCTTAAGGTATTCATCCTTCTTGGCAAAGAAGTCAACGCCGGTCTCAACGTCGATCAGGTCACTGGCTAGCATCTTTTCAACAATCTGGGTGTAGCCGCCAATTGGAATCCCCTGGTAGAGGTCGTTGAAGTAGTTGTTGTCATAGGTTAACCGAACTGGCAACCGCCGGATGATGAAGGCCGGCAGCTCCGTAGCTTTTTGTCCCCACTGCTTCTCAGTGTAGCCCTTGATCAACTTCTCGTAGATATCACGGCCAATCAATGAGATTGCCTGTTCCTCCAGGTTTTGTGGTTTCTTACCCGCCATTTCCTGGCGCTGTTCATTGATCTTGTCTTCAGCTTCCTGTGGTGTCCGGACCCCCCACATCTCACTGAAGGTGTTCATGTTAAAGGGCAGGTTGTACATGTGACCCTTGTAGTTGGCCACTGGACTGTTGGTGTACCGATTAAATTCAGCAAACTGGTTGACGTAATCCCAGATCTTCTTGTTTGAAGTATGGAAGATGTGGGCACCATATTGGTGGACTTGGATGCCATCAATTTCTCTAGTATAGATGTTACCAGCAATGTGATCACGCTTTTCAATCACCTTGACGCGCTTGCCACGCTTAGCGGCTTCGTAGGCAAAGGTTGCCCCGAAAAGTCCTGCACCTATTACTAGATAATCATACTTTTTCATAATTAACCCTTTCTACTAATTCTTTTTGCCGAGCGTATTTCTTTTAGCAATATCCTTAAGGGTAATTACAATAAATGAAATGATAATACCCAATAATGCCCCTAGAGCTAGGCCAGCCGCCACATATTTCTTTAATCCAGGCTTGGTAGTAGCGTTAACGGTCTTTGGAGATGCCTTTTCTAATAAGACTATTCGTCCAACACCAGGCTGTAACTTAGGTAATTGTTGTTTCAAAGCTTTAGATGTTGCATTGACAATCTCAACAGAGTCCTTTGGGGAAGTCGTTTTGGCTTTCAGCGTGAGAACTAATGATTGTTGGTGACTTTCACTGTCAATAGTGCTATTTAGTGCATCCACTGAGTATTGCTTCTTTAATTTTTTCGGTAAATACTTACGAGCTTGAACAGAGATACTCTTATTTTCGGCTATGCTAGCATAGGTTGGCATCATATTAATATCAGCATTCACTCTTGTGTCATATGGATTACCATCACTTGCTTGAACATTATTCAAATTATGAGTAATCATGACATCTCGTGTAGCCGTATAAGTTGTTGTTTGCTTATGCTTAGCATAGATACCCATAGCACCGCTACCGACAATGGCTAAAATAATAATTAAGCACAAACTTTTCCAGAACATCTGAGTAAGCTCTTTAAGAGTGTAATTTTTCAACTTTCTTCCTCCATCCTTTATCACCAAGCAGTGGCAATGAAGTATTTGCCAGCAAAGCTATCAAAAAGGGATCATAACTTAGATCAAGTAGGTGCTGTTCAACCACAGCACTGATAGTCACAATCATCATTACGCTTGCTAATGCATAAGAATTATTATGAATAGATCGCCAAGAAATAATCGTCATAATCAACAAGACGGCAATGGTGACTAAGATTCCGTAAATTATAAATAAACGCAAAAATGACGAATCAATAAAGAAATAGCTATTCATCATACTGTGATCTGCCATATTTTGTCCGCCTAAACCACCCCAGCCATGTTCCTGAACATGCTGTCCGAGCAAAGATGTCCCATACTGCTTAAATGCCGCCGATCCATACTTAAGACGATCAGACAACAGGTGGTTAAGCTTCAACATAATATTATTAGACTTATCATAAAAGGCCGTTAACATAATGATGAAATAAGCAGCAATTGTAGGCACGGTCCAATAAAAGGCGGCGATAAAGGAACTGATTATCTTTCCGCTTTTTGCTCTCTTACCGAAGAAAAATACCGGAATAGCCAATAACAGGGCATATACGTTTAATCTTGCATTACAGATAACTGTTATTACGATTGCTGCAATAATTAAGGCCAGGTAATCCAGTACATTGATCTTATCAAAACGTAGATAAAGGTAAGCCAAGAATAAGAAGAGTACATGCGCAGCAAAGTCGGTTGGATAAAGGATTCCCAGTGACTGACGAACGATACTGGTATCAGTTCCTCGATAATAAATCAAATTTTTAATTAGACCACTTAGGGAAGAACCAACCGTGAAAATAAGAAAAATGGTACCGATGCTTAGATACAAGTATATTATTTTTCTGAAATTAACATTTCGTGCACCTAATACAAACATCCCCAGCGAGAAAAACTTTACGTCATGGGAAGTCCGCCAAATAACTACTAAGAATTCTAGCGCAAGTATGTTTATTATAAAAGACCTTAAAGAATTATTATCATAAATAAATATTTTTACTAATAAAAGCACTACAGCAAGAAGTGCTATTTTTTGTGAGGCCTTCTCACTGACATAAGCTATATATGTAGTTGTCTGTAAAAAAGCAAGGATAAAATAAAAGCAAAAAGCAAAAAGGTAAATTTGTTCCCCTGTAATTGGTATATCTAAGAGTCGATGGTTTGCTTTGGAAACCTTCATTCAACTTTACCTCCTATCAAAAACGCTCATTCTTCAATAGGCGCCTTCGCTCTTAAAAATGCTAATAATATTCTTAAACATAATCTTAGTGTCAAAAGCCAATGAGGCCTTATCAACATACTCTAGTTCCACGTCGCAACGTTCTGGATAAGGAATATTACTCCGTCCACTGGATTGCCAGAGTCCCATTGCACCGGGCTTAACGGATAAGAATTTATCAACCCTATTTCCATATTCAGCGAGTTCTTTCTTAACCACCGGCCGTGGTCCGATGATACTCATCTCACCACGCAGGATATTTAGAAACTGGGGGATTTCATCGATCGATGTCTTCCGCAGCCACCGTCCCAAGCGGGTGATCCGGGGGTCTTCCTCCGGTTCCAGTTTATAGTTATTGGCAACGTACTTTGCGTACAGTTCTGGATCGTTCTCGAGGATGGCATCAGCGTTAGCCACCATCGAGCGGAACTTATAGATCTTGAACGGCTTGCCATGCCAGCCGATTCGAACCTGTTTGTAAAACAGTGGTCCCTTGTTACTGCCGAAGCGGCTCACGATGAACACTACCAGGAAGGCCGGACTGAAACAGACCAGCGCGATGCAAGACAGCACAATATCAAAGAACCTTTTCCAGAAAAGGTACCCTTTCGATCGTTGCTTGATTTCTACCTTTTTTTCCATACTCCTATGCCTTATTTTTTCTCTTTTACAATATAGATTGGACGTTTCTTAGTCTGCATGTAGATACGACCGATGTAGCGGCCAACAATTCCCAGGCAGAGTAGCTGAATTCCACCCAGCAATAACATGATGCAGACCAGTGACGCCCAACCATTCACACTGCTCCCTGGAACGATGAAGCGCCGGACAATTACGACAATCAGACCGATAATCGCAACAAACGCCGACAGTCCCCCAATCCAGGTGGCAATCGATAACGGGGCCTCCGAGAAATCGGTAATCCCATCGAAGGCGTACTTGAACAGTTTCCAAGTCGACCAATCAGTGGTCCCGGCAACCCGCTCTACATTCTTATACGGGAGGTACTTCGTATTGAAGCCGACCCAGTTAAAGATCCCCTTAGAGAAGCGGTTATACTCGGTCAGTGACAAGACAGCATCGACCATCTGGCGAGTCATCATCCGGTAGTCGCGGGCACCAGAGACAATCTTGGTGTCCAAGATCTTATTGATGACGTTGTAGAACTGGTCACTCAGAAAGGACTTGAAGCGTGCCTCCCCCTTCCGGTCCGTTCGCCGCATCCCTACGCAGTCGTATTTACCACTGGAGATCGCCTTGTACATCACTGGCAAGTACTCCGGCGGATCCTGGAGGTCGGCATCCATGACCACGACATAGTCACCGGTGGCCGCCTGCAGGCCCGCATAGAGTCCCGCCTCCTTACCAAAGTTACGGGAAAATGATACGTAGTGGACCCGGTCCGGATCGGACTGGTGAAGCTTGCGCATCTCTTCTAGTGAATGATCACCCGACCCATCATTGATGAACCAGTATTCGACCTCGACGGGCATCTGCCGGACGACCTTCTCCACCGCCGAATAGAAGAGCGGAATTGACTCCTGCTCATTATAGCATGGAACGACGATCGATAACTTTGGCATTATACCACCTCACTGATTAATGTTCACCGTGGCCGGTAACCTTCCGTTTCAGGAACTTAGCAATCTTCAGCGGCCAATTCTGTTTCTCGAGGAAGACCCGGTTGACCTCCACCGTCCGATATTCCTGGTGGGTCCTCAACCAGGTATCTAGCAGGAGCTCACTAAGAAAGCCGAAGACCCGCTGCTCATATGGTGTGTAGCTGGAATAGTCAACCTGCTGCTCAACCTTGCCCAACACCTCAAACAGCCAACTACAGTATTCATCCAGCGGCTGCTTCTTCATGACCATCATGTTGAAGTAATGGGCTGAAGTCTGCTTCATCACGTGCTCAAAGGCCGGCATGTATTCCGGATAGTCCTGCTTCAGCACCTCACGCGTGATCTCCAATGGTGCATGTTCGTGAACGTGCAGGTAATGGGACTCATTTGTTTCAATATAGTAGTGCCGCTTCTTCGGCAGGATCACGTCGGCATCCTGGAAGAGCTGCTCGACCTGCTCCTGGTTGAGGATGGTCGACAAGTCCTTGGAGTGGCTCATCGACAGGTAACGCCGGTAATGAACCAGACCGAGGGCGTCGACGTCGAGGTTCTTCCATCCCCAGTAGAGAGCAGTTAATTCATTATAATGCGGGTTCTTCGCGGAAATGTTATCCCCCGTGTTGTCGCCCTGAAAGGTATGGTTGACCGCCGGGCGGACCTCCTTACCGACAAAAACAGGCAGGTACATCGGATCATCCGGCATCCGGTAGTTCTTATGAACGGCAACTAAGATTTTTACTTTCAAGATAGTAAACTCCTGTTTTTTAGTAAAATACAATCAAAGCAAATAATACCATTAATTCTCCCATTAGGAAAGCCCTTCTTCCTGCTGGTCCAGCCAGGCCTGGACGCGGTCGAGGTCGAACCCCCGTCGGAACATCCCCTGCTTGAAGTGCTGGATCCGGTCACGCCCGATATAACGCCGGTAGCGATGCCACAATTTTGTGGCCGTCTTTTCCAACAGTTCCTCCTGCTGGTCGGGATCCTCCTGCGGGGTTACCTGTTCACGAATCTGATCGAAAATTGTACTTGTGTATCCCTTGGTCAGTAGCCCCTGCCGCACCTTCTGCTCCTGACGCATCAAGGGTTGGTTGCGGTAGCGGCGAAAGAGTTTCTCAGCCAGCTTACTAGCGTTGGTGCGCTGCTGATCGGGGGTAAACTGGGCCAGCGCATCGGCAATGTCGTTCTCCCCAATTTTCTTCATCCGCAGATATTGGCGAATTACCCCCGGCCCTTTCAAACTGGTAATTATTGCCGTCCGCACGTAACTGGCCGCGTACTCGTGGTCGTCCACCAGGTGTTGTTCACGCAGCTTCTGGAGAATTGGCCCCACAAACTGCTCTGGCGTTTCTAGGTCATGGAGCTTCTTGACAATGTCACTCTCCGTCCGCAGCTGGTGGGCCAGGTAGTCCAGCATCCGTGAGTAGGCCCGCGCCTGCTGGTCGGCGGTCGTGATCGCGGCCACCTGCTTCTTATCCAACTCCATCCCCTTGATCAAGCGAAACTTGATCAAGACACTCTCAGCCACCGGGAAGGCGTACTTGCCATCCAGGTAGACGTTGTAACGGCCCCGTCGCTTCTGGGCCTCGATTTTGGTAATTTTACCCATTTTTCAGATTCTCCTTTACATCCGCCCTCCCCAACCGTCTGTATAAGTGTAAGCAGTGGCCGCTACTTATCAACACTAACAGTAAAGGAGTGCTCAACATGAGTATGGAACGTCAATTCAAGTCTGCAAAGGTGCAAGTCACGATGGTCGGGGACCAACATCCTAAAGGGGTCAACCACCTCTTCAACAATGTTAGTCAACAGTTCAGCAATGACCAGCTCACCAGCTTGACCCAGGCGGTCGCCCTGTTGACCAACGAAAAGTGCGTTGGTGTCAACGTCATCGTCACGGACCACGTTACCCTCGACTAAGCAAAGGAAGGTAATCTAACATGAAATCACTCAACCTCACATTCAAGACCAACAAGGGCAAGAAGCACCTACTCAAGCTCAGCTACGCCAACAGCGACCTCGACGCCAAGACCGTCCGCCAGGCAATGGACCTGATTGCCGCCGCCAACCTCTTCGTCAAGGGCGACGAGCAGCTATGTGCCACCCCGCTGGCTGCCAAGTACGTTGACACGGTCGACACCGTGCTTTTCAATGACGCCGAAAAGACCACCAATAAGTAATTCACCGCGAACAAAGCGAGCAGTAGCCATCCCGGTTACTGCTCCTTTTTATTATGCCGATTGTCACCCAGCTGCCAGAAGTGTTCCCGCTCACGAAGCTCCCCCTCATGGGCCTCCTGGAGGGTCGCATTGAGGACGGCCCCCAGCATGATCACGTAGCCGGAGCAGTCCAGCCAAACCATCATGGCGATGAAGGCCCCGATCGTCTGGTAAGAGATGACGCTGTGGCGAAAGATCACCGTATAGAAGGAGAACAACCGCGACAGCCCCATCCAGAGAAGCGCTGCCATGAAAGCCCCGGCCACGGCATAGCGCAGGCGGACCTTGGCATTAGGTACAAAGTAGTAAAGGAGGCAGAGGGCGATAAAGAGGACGGCAAAGGTAACCGGCCACCGCCAGGAGTTGAAGATATAGATATATTCACGCCGGAAGTTGAAGATCGGCTGAATGCTTTTCAGCACCTGTTCACCGAGACCGTACAGGAGGACAATTACAAAGATAATGGCCAGTACCACAATCATCCAGATGAATGAGATCACCCGGTTGCTGACCGGATTCTGATTACGGGCCACCCCATAGGTTAAGTTAACACTCCGCTGGAAGGCCGCGATCCCCTGGCTGGTCGACCAAAGGGCAATCAGGGCCCCGGTCGTCAGCAGGCCTCCACTCCCCCGCTGAAGGAAGTCGTAGATCAGCGGCTGGAGGAAGCTATAAACGGCATCTGGCACCGCAGTCTGAAGATAGCTCAGGACCGTTTTCGCATCGATTCCCACCATCGGCAGGAGGTTTCCAATCACCAGGACGGCCGGAAAGATCGACAGCAGGGTATAGTAGGCCAATACCGCTGCCGAGCTTGAAATCTGCGCCATCTGGAAGTGCTCCATTAGCAACGCAATAAACCTCTTCATTTTTCCCGGCTCTTCTGTCATGACTACCCTCCCCAAAATATAGGGCTATTATACCAGACCAATGGTAAAAAATAAGGCCCGCTAGCAAATTGTTAGCGAGCCTTAACATAAGGGTTAAATTAACTATTTTTCATTGATGTGGTGCTTCTTGGCAGAAACCTGGTAGAAGATCAGGGCAACCGCGGCGAAGAAGATTGGGCCGGCAATCGTCCAGAAGGCCGTCTGCCAATCGTGATCCAGCATTGGTTGAACGAAGGTGAAGATAATCCCGATAATCAGGATAATCTCAACGAACCATACCAAGACATTGGTCCAGAACCGATTCTTGAAGACTACGAACGGCCGATCAAGGTTCTTCTTAGCCTTGAAGAATGGGAAGGCACCCACCAGGAACAGGTATGGGAAACAGGTTGACACGTTGGCCATATCGGTCAGAACCGTGTAGAACTTCTGGGCAGCGGAACCGCCGAAGGCCACCAATAAGATGATGATGGAAACGATGGTTACCTGCAGCCACATGGCGTCGGCTGGCATTCCGGCCTTGTTCAGCTTGGTCAGCTTCTTTGGCCAAAGTTCTGGGTTAGACCCCAGGATGAAGGCCTTGATTGGTGAGTACATCAGAACGAAGAGCGCACCCAGGAACCCGAGGGCCTGTGAGAAGGCAACGATCCGCGTCATGGCAGCACCCCAAACCAGCGCCGTGGCGTAGGAGCAACCCAGGGCCAAGCCCAGCTTTACCCCCAGGATGTTGAAGAGCACGTAGGTGGCGTTCCCCAGGTTGGTTGAACCCTTGGCAAAGTCACCGTTGTAGTTGGCAAACCAACCAGCCATGATGATCATGACAACGTAGGCCCCAATCGTGAAGATGGAGGCGATGATCAGGCCACGTGGGAACGTCTTCTCGGGGTTCTCCATACTATCAGTAACGGACCCCAGAGACTCCATCCCCCCATAGGCAAAGATGGCGTAGACAACGAATGAAATAATGGCAATCGGTGTCTGGAACTGTGGATTTGGTGAAAGGATCAGGTCCTTAGCACCGTGGAATGGCTGGGCGATGGCACCCTTGTTAACGATTAAAACAATAATTGCTGCAATAACATAAATGATGTTAACAACCACGGTGAAGATCCCACCGAGGGAACCAACCCGAGCAATCGCGGTCATGCCCCGTGAACTGAAGTAGGTGCAGATCAGCATCAGGATGATCCCAAGGACCCCGATCAGTTCGGTCGAGGTCAGTCCCAAGAAGTGCCACTGCTGGGTCGTGTCCTTACCGAAGATCAGTGCGGAGAAGGTGATCCAGATCCGTGAGGCAGTAGAAACCATCCAGACGATCCAGGATGCTAACCAGACGAAGGTCCCAATGAAGGCCATCCGCTCACCGATCGAGCCGGCCAGCCAGGAATAGATACCACCCTTGGCATCCTTAAAGGTTGAACCATATTCGGCCATCATTAAACCGCATGGGAAGAAGAAACAGATCCCGGCTAATGCGTACCAAATAATACTACCGTAGCCCATTTGTAGGTAGGCGTTTGAAACATTCCCGAATCCGAAGATTGAGGTGATGATCATCGCCACCAGGCCGAAGGTAGTAATCATTTTCTTTGTATTACCACTTTGATCGTCCAATTTATTAGACCTCCAAATAATTTAACTTTCTTAAATAAAAATAAGAAATCATTTAATAATTTAAGTATAGCCCTTTCTGAGTAAAATAAAAGTGATCCGGGCAGACTCTAATCTTTTTCTCATTCAAAATATGCATATCTGTCTGCATATTAGTATTAATCAATGCATATTAATCGTAAAAATGATTATTCATGCAAAGATGTGTTGCCCTGGAAAACATTTCATCTCTTCTGTGCTATGCAAATTATTCTGAAAAGATTACTTTTAAAATGAGAAATCAACTAGACGCTTTGCTTTATTTAACTAAGCATCCGCGCCGACTTAAGATTATGAAGTTAGTTACCCAAATTTCTCATTTGAATATTTCGTTTTGAAAGTCAATTTAACTAATTTTGTACAAAAAGAAGACGCCCCCAAAAACGGAGGGCGCCTTCCCTTGCTTTTACTTGAATTGTTCGGCGATTTCACGGGCAATCTTGCCGTAGTGGTCGAGGTACTTAGCGTAGTTGTCATCATAAAGGTACTTGGCATCGGCCTCGGGATCCTGCGAAGTTAAGATTTTGGGACCATCATTGGTGATCACCAGCGTGTGCTCGTATTGACAAGACCAACCGCCATCAGCCGTCTTGGCCAGCCAGCCGCTCGGGTCGCTGGTGTCGGCCTCCCAGGTACCGGTGTTGATCATCGGTTCAACGGTGATTGTCATGCCGTTCCGCAGGCGAAGACCCTGACCGTGCTCACCGTAATGCGGCACCATCGGATCTTCATGCATCGTTGGCTGGATCCCGTGACCGACAAACTCTCGAACGTCACCGTAGCCGTTCTCGTCTTCGGTGTAGTGCTGAATTACAGCACCGATGTCACCGATCCGGTTGCCCGGAACACACTGGTCGATCCCCATGAAGAGGGCCTTCTTAGTGACGTCCATCAGCTTGGCAATCTCCGGCTTAACCTCACCGACCGCATAGGACCAGCAGGAATCACTGAAGAAACCGTCGACGCTGACCACGGTGTCAACCTTGACCAGGTCCCCCTTCTTCAGGACCAGCTTCTTGCGCGGGAAACCATGACAGATTTCGTCGTTGACACTGACACAGGTAGCGTACTTGTAGCCTTCAAAGCCGATCTGCTCAGCCTTGGCGCCAGCCGCCTTGAAGTACTTGCGAGCGAACTCTTCGATCTTCCAGCTGGACATCCCCGGCCGAATAAACTCACGAATCCCGAGGTGCATTCCCGCCAGTGCGGCCCCGGCCTTTTCCATCGCTTCAATTTCACGAGGTGATTTTAACGTAATCATTCTCTCAATATGTCTCCTTTTTTGACATTTCTATCTTTAACAGTATACCACTAGTTCCCCCGTTCTGCCCAAAGCATGCTATACTATGAAACTGTTATAATTAAGTAGCAATATCGATACTATGGAGGAATAATCAATGAAAGCTCTTGTGGTCTACGCGACAATCACCGGTAATAACGAGGACGTGGCCGACATCATCACCGATGCCCTGGAGGACCTGAACGTCGACGTCGAGGAAACTGAAATAACAATGGCCGACCCTGCCGACTTCAACGATGTCGACATCTGCGTCATCTGTCCATACACCTACGATGAGGGAGCCCTGCCCGAAGAAGGTCTCGATTTCTATGACGACCTCCAGGAGGAACAGCTGGATGGCAAGGTCTACGGGGTGGCCGGTTCTGGCGACACCTTCTACGGCAACGACTTCTGCGTGGCTGTCGATAAGTTCGGTGAGGCCCTGGCTAAAACTGGTGCTAGCAAGGGGGCTGAGAACGTTCACGTCAACCTGGCACCGGACGAGGACGACATCAAGAAGCTGGACGCCTTTGCCAAGCAGCTCGTAGAAAAGGCGGCGCAGGCCAATGACTAAGCTCGTCGCCCTCTTCAACAGGTACCGCTCGGTCATCGCCTACCTCTTCTGGGGCGTGGTCACCACGGTCGTCAACATTGTGGTCTTCCAGTTTCTCAGCTCCGGGGTCCATTGGAACTACCAGCTGGCTAACGTGATCGCCTGGTTCCTGTCCGTTCTGGTCGCCTACTTTACTAACAAGGTCTGGGTCTTCGGCTCCCACTATTCGACCGTCAAGGCCTTTCTTAAGGAGTTCTTCTGGTTCTACTTCTACCGGGGGCTGACCCTGATCATGGACGTGATCATCATGTACGTCGGCATCAGTCTGCTGAAGTTCAATAGCCCGCTCCAGCAGCTGATTGTCAAGATCATCGATAACGTCATCGTCGTGATCGCCAACTACATCTTCTCGAAATGGCTGATCTTCCACGATAACCGCGACATTGTGGAACACGGCAAGGACGAAGACTAAATTAAAACGACTGGAGAGTGAACTTTCGCTCTTCAGCCGTTTTTTCGTGCTATTTGGCCTTCAGGTAATCCTCAATGATTCCCAGGATGTGGGCGCTGGCGTGGCCGTCACCGAATGGGTTCGGCGCCGTGGCCATCTTCTGGTAGGCCCGCTCATTGTTTAGCAGCTCAAAGACCGCCTGCTGGATGCTGGTCGGGTCGGTACCAACAATCTGGACCGCCCCGACGTCGACGGCTTCCTGACGCTCAGTCTTTTCCCGCAGGAGGAGGACCGGCTTATGCAGGGCTGGAGCCTCCTCCTGGATGGTTCCGGAATCAGTGATGATTAGGGTACTGCGGGCCGCAATGTTGAGGAAGTCTTTGTGGGGCAACAATTTGGTCAGGTGGATCCGGTCCCGCTCACCGAGGACCTCCCCCGCCAGGCTCATCACCTCGGGATCTGGCGTCAATGGGCAGACTAGCTCGACATCGGGGTTGGTCTCGACGATGTCCCGGACCGTATGAAAGACCTGGCGCATCGGCTCCCCGACGTTTTCCGCCCGACTCATCATCAGGATAATTAAACGGTGACTGTCCGGCAGCCCATTGAGCAGGTCACTGTGAAAGTCCGGGCTGAGCGCCTCCTCGACCGCGTCAATCGAGGTATTCCCGGTGACGTAGATCTGCTCGGCCGGGTGAAACTCCTTGAGCAGGTTGTCCCGGGCCCGGGTCGTCGGCGCAAAGTAAAGGTCCGCCAGGTCATCAGTCAAACGCCGGTGCATTTCGTCAGGGAAAGGCAGCTCCTTATCGTAGGTCCGCAAGCCAGCCTCGACGTGCCCCAATGGCAGGTGCTGGTAGAAACAGACCAGGCTGGCGGCAAGGCTGGTCGTCGCATCCCCCGCTACCAGGATCATGTCTGGTTGGCTGGCGTGCATGACGTTGTTCAGATTATGGAGGAGCTTGCTGAGCTGCTCAACCAGGTCGTATTCCGGCCCGCCAGCCACGTCCAAGTTGAAGTCCGGTGTGATCTTCAACCGGTCAAGGACCTGGCGCAGTTGGGGCTGGTGTTGTTCTTGGGCGGTGGTAACCACAATTGGCTGCCAGGTGTCTGGTGCCGCCTGCATCCGTTCGATCACCGGGGCCAGCTTCAACGCCTCCGCCCGCGTTCCAAATAACGACATAATCTGATACGGCCCCCGCATGATGATCTCCCCTTTTTTGATTGTCTAACTTACACAAAAACCGTGTCGCGATGGTTCGACACGGTTGACAATGATGATCCCATCCGGGCTTGAACCGGAATCGACCGCTTAGGAGGCGGATGTACTATCCAATTATACTATGGGACCAAACAAAGAATATTATCGCATTTTATCCTTAGAAGGTAAAGACGGTAATATTCTTTTTAATTACTTACCCGCGTTCTTGCGGCGGTGCTTGAGCCGAATTCCCTTGTTCTTCCGGTTCTTTTTGTGCCGCTTGCGCTGGGGCTTGCTGAAGCTGGCCAGGGTCTTGTGGATCCGCTTGTGGACATTACCATCGTCATGCTGTTCTTCCTGGAGGCGGCGACTGGCCTGCTTCCCTAAGGAAACCACCTTTTGGCCGGCCACCGGCTTCTGGTCGGTCAGCTGGTCGTTGCCGATATACATCCGCACCAGGCGGTAGTCGGTATCCGTGAGCAGCTTCTTGAGGTCACGGATGTCGTGGTCATCCCCAAGGTTCAGGACCACGCCCGGTTCACCCTGCCGGCCCGTCCGTCCGGCCCGGTGAATGTAGGTGTTAGTCTGCTTGGGGAGGTCAAAGTTGATCACTCCCGGCAGCTTCGGGATATCGAGCCCCCGGGCGGCCAGGTCGGTGGTCAAGAGGAGCTTCAGCTGGCGCTTGCGGAACATCCGCATCGCCTTCTCCCGCTGAACCTGGCGCTGACGCCCACCAAGGGTTCCCACGGCAACGTGTTCATGGCGCAGGCGGCTGGCTGCGTAGTTCAGCGTCCGGGTACTGTTGAAGAAGACCAAGGCCCGGAAGTCCTTGACACTGGCTAATCGCCGCAGGATCGCTGTCTTTTGCTGGTTGGTCCGGGCGGTCAGGTAACCATGCTTGACCGGGCCGCGGGAGTGGTCAGTGTTGCGGACGTCGTAGGTCACAATGTCCCGGCCAAACATTACGTCGAGGTCGTTGAATACCGGTGACTTGGTGGCTGAGAAGAAGGCCAGTTGCGTGCTGAGCGGCGTGACCCGTTCGATATCCTCAACCACAGCCTGGGTATCATCCTGGAGGAGGTCGTCCGCCTCATCAATCACCAAGGTCTGGAGGTGGCCGAGCTTCAGGTGGTGGTTATCCAGCATGTGGAGGACCCGGCCGGGGGTGCCGACAACGACATCCGGGTGCTCATGAAGCTTCATCACCTGGCGGCGAAGGTTGGCGCCCCCGGTCAGGGATTGAACCTTGACCCCGATCAGGGTTGCCCATTCCCGCATCACCCGGGCGGTCTGCAAGGCCAACTCCTGAGAAGGCGACAGGACCAACAGTTGGGTCCCCGTCCCCGGCATCACCTTGGGCAGGAGGGGCAGGGTGAAGGCCAAAGTCTTCCCGGAACCGGTTGGGGCAATCCCCAGGACCGATTGATCATTGGCCAGTGCCGCCGCGACGGCTGACTGGATCGCCGTTGGTTCCT
This sequence comes from Limosilactobacillus pontis DSM 8475, assembly GCF_001435345.1. Taxonomy (GTDB): domain Bacteria; phylum Bacillota; class Bacilli; order Lactobacillales; family Lactobacillaceae; genus Limosilactobacillus; species Limosilactobacillus pontis. Next base: position 14,647 of record NZ_AZGO01000008.1, read on the forward strand.
GGTAGCGTTCGTTAAAGTGTTCTTGAAACTGTTTGATCAATTAAACATCATCCTATTCCTGATCATTGTCGGCGGGGAAAATAAGGTTGGCGGATTGGCGCATCGAGTACATGACGGAGTTGACCGTCCGTGCCAGGTCCATCCAGTGCTTGTACTTCTTCATCTCGCCTTCGTCGTCGGGGTTGTTGAAGAGGTCGGCAAAGTCATTCATCTCATCCGTCATCGAGTTCTTCTCGACCGGGGCGTCCAGCGGGTGGGCGTTCTGGTCGGCATCATAGTAGGTAACCTGCTTGGTGTTGAAGATGCTGTCAAAGACCAAGGTGTCCTTGAGACCGTAGACCTCGGAGTCGAGGTGGGAGTTAGCCGTCTTCCCGAAGTTCAGAGTGACAGAGAAGTCCTGGTAGTTCAGGATGGCCACACCCTTGGCATCGACGCCGGTCTTGGCCAGGGTTGGGTAGTAGACCACCGTTGACGGTTCACCAAACAGGGTAACTGCACCATAGACGGCGTATACCCCGAGGTCCATCAGTGCCCCACCGGCAAACTTCAGGGTGAAGATGTTCGGGTATGGCTTGTCATCGGCCAGAACCTTGTCATAACGGGAGGAGTACTTCATGACCGTAATCGTGGCCCCCTGGCAATGGTTCTGCTTCATCGAATCGACCTTTTCCAGGGCCTGTTGGTAGAGTGGTGTGTGGATGTGGCGGGCCGCCTCGACCAGCCGGGCCTTTGGGTGGGCTGCCAGCAGGGATTCGATTGCGCTGAACTCGTCCGGGTTGACGAAGGCCGGCTTCTCAACGATGATGAACTTGTCATTTTCGATCGCTAACCGAACCTGTTGGTAGTGGAGGCTGTTTGGTGAGGCGATGTAGACAACGTCGAAGTCCCCCTCTTCGAAGAACTTATTCAGGTCATCGTAGAATTCAGTGGCACCATATGGCTCACCAAATTCCTTGGCCCGGGCCAGCGCCCGTGAATAAACCGTCGTCAATTGGTACTTGCCGGTCGTCTTAGCTGCATCTAACATCTGATCAGTGATAATGTGCGTTCCAATAATTCCGAGTTTAAGCATCCTTTTCTCGTCTCCCTTTACGTAATCTAAAATTGCTTACACCTAATTTTACCAATTATTGCGTGATTTTAACAGAAATGAAATCTTCTCATAATACAAATGTATGTATAATAATCTTGGAGCTAAATTTGACTTATCACATACTTAATTGAGGAGACTGATGAAATATGAAGAAAAAGGGAATGTTACTTTTCGGTGCGGGACTGATGGCTGGACTCAGCAGTACTTTAGGGTTCAGTCACGCCAAGAAGAGTAACACTACGACCGCGTTACCAATTTTTTACACTGGCACCTGGCAATATTATGATAAGGAACGCGATCGATCCCACAAAATCACCATTTCTCCTGAATTAAAACTGGACATCGATAATCAACCCATTCCGGCCACCGTTCAACAGATCAAAGCCGATAAGCTGGTCTTCCTCGACAAGTTCGGTTATCACATTACGATCCGCGCCAACGAAAACCGGCCCGTCTCGCTTACCGACGAGGCCGATGACCAGGTCTATGCGATTCAACCATTACAATAATTTGACCGCCGTTGATACGGCTTTTTTTAGTTTAAACTTCTTTTTTCGTTCTTATAATGCCGCCGCATTGGTGCCCGATAGCTATTCATGAAGGCCAGGACCCGCTTGAAGTCGGCACTGAAGCAGAGACTATCCAGGTAGCGCTGCTCCAGGAAACCGGCCTTATTCATCTCGACCAGGAGCTTCTGCAGGGGAGAATAGAAATCATTGAGGTTATAAAAGGCAATTGGTTTGTCGTTGTTGCCAAGGGTCATCCAAGATGCCGCCTGGCTAATCTCCTCAAGGGTCCCCAGGCCGCCGGGAAGGGCCAGCATCCCATCGGCCAGTTTCATCATCGTTTCCTTACGGGTATCCATGTCGTCGACCAGGTGCAGGTCGGTAGCCGCCTCGAAGGTAACCCCACGCCCGGCCAGCTGTTTGGTAATCACCCCGTGGACAATCCCCTGCCCATCGAGGACCCCCTGGGCAACGGCACCCATCAGGCCGTAGCGACCCCCACCATAGACCAGTTCGATCTGGTGCTTGGCCATCGTCAGACCAAGCTCGTGGGCTGACTGAAGGTAACGGGGATCGTGACTGTCACGGGCCCCACAGTATATTGCTAAGCGTTTAATCATTGTTTTCATCCATCCTTTGTAGTGCCGCAACCTGTTGACCGATCGTCGCCGCGGCGGTTTTGATTCCGGCTTGTTCAACCGGATAGAGATTGAGCAAAAGGAGGTTACCAATGCCCTGCCGACCTATCAGGGCCGGGAAGCTGACGTAACCCTCGTACTGGGGCTGGAAGATTGCCACCGGTAGGGCCAGCTGCTCATCGGTCAGGATTGCTCTGACGATCCGAGCTGCCCAGGTGCAGGCCGCGCTGGCGTTGTAGCCCAGCCCCTGCAAAGTGTACCAGTTGTCAAGGTCGGCGTTGATCTTGAGCTGTTGGTGGTCAAGGTGGTGGCCATTAATCGTCTGGTCAAGGGATTGGCCGTTAACCCGGACCGTCGACCAGGCAAAGGCCTGCTGACCATCGTGTTGACCATAAACGAAGCCGGACACACTGGCCGGGGCAAGCTTGGCCGCCGCGGCGATCGCCTGGTGCAGGCGGGCCGTCTCTAAAACGGTGCCGATTCCCAGCACCTGCTTGGGCGGCAGGAGGAGCTGCTGCTGGAGGTAGGCGGTGACCGCCTCGTTGGGGTTGCTCAGATTAAGGACAACGCCGGTAAAGCCACTGGTCTTGACCTGAGTAGCCACCTGCTTGATGGCGTCATGGTTGAAGACCAGCTCAGCCATTGGCTGGTCAGCGATCAGGCTGCTCTTGCCCACCGCCACGACGATGACCTGGGCATCCCGCAATGCAGCGTAGTCCTGAATAATAATTTTGGGGTGGCCGGCCAGGGCAACCGCGGCATCACGCAGGTCGGTCTGGACGGCCAGGGCCAATTGGTCATCCCGGTCAATCAGCACCAACTCATCCCCCATTCCCGTCACCAGTAGCTGGTGGGCCAGCAGCCGGCCGACGTGTCCTAATCCAATGATTCCAATCTTACTCATTTCTTCTCACCTTTATTTCCCGGGAAATAAAAAAGCTGGGACCAACACGGCCACAGCTTGTACCTCCCCTTAAACTTTACTTACTGCTCTTCCTGAAATGCCGCAGCCTCAGGAAAGACGTTGAGAACAAACTCACGGGCGCCCTTGCTGAAGTCAAATTCACCATGCGGTTGGTAGACCTCCTGGTGATCACCGACCGACAGGGTAATCGCGGTCGGCTCCAGGCGGGTCTGAACACCGAGTTCAATTGCGGCCCGGACCAGGCGCTGGGCATCGTCGGAATATTCATTGCTAAGGGCCTGCAGGGGGTGCTGATAGCCGATATTAGCAGTGTAGCGGTCATTAGCGATCTTCAGGCCAAATGACAGGAGGTTTCCATTCTCCAACTGGTCTGCCAATTGACCACTGATGGTCAGCGACGGGTCGTCGATTCGCCGTTGGGCAAAGGTCAATGCTAGCCGGTACTCTCGCGGAGCGTTGAAGTCCTCGACGAAGGCTTGGAGCTCGATCATCAACTCGTTGGCCGCCTTCTTCATCCATTCCGTCTCGTCCTTGGCCTTCTGGAGGGCCACCTCGTTATTCAGTTTCCGGGCCTCGACCAAGCTGTGCGCCAGGTTATTCGGTAGTGGTGAAACCAGGCTGTCCAGGAGAAGAAGCTCCAGGAAGTTGATCGTGTCGTCACTGATCCCCGTCCGGGATAGCGGGTCAAGGTCAAAGTTCCGAAACTCCAGGTAGTTAATCCCGTTGTTGAGGATTCCCATCAGGTCGTTGTTATCGTGGTTATGCCGCCGCATCCGCACCGGACCGAAGAACTCCTTCAAGCTGTAGAAGGTTCCATTGTCGATGTAAGCCTGGAGCTGCTTGAAGTGCTCCTCCAGTGAGGCGTAGGTTACCTGCTCCGTAGCCAGATTGTCATCACCGTAGTTGCTGCAGCGCAGGCTCCGTACCGGTAACTGGAGATCGTCTGGGAAGCTCTGTGGCATGTCCTCGGTGACCGGGCTGGCGCCGAAGAGGTAGGTGAAGAGCCATTGATAGAGGTAGAAGTGCTGAGCCAACTTGAAGTAGAGGTGGTTTTGAAAGTCGGTCAGGCTCGTGTAACGGTCAGTATAGAAGCGTTGGTACAATTCCTGAACCAGGTCGTTGTCCAGGCTGAAATTAACGTGGACATCCCCCAAGATCTCCTGGGCGATTCCATACTTTTTCCCCAGGTAGTCGTGATTGGCCTGGCCCCACGGCTTGGTAAAGTCCGTCTTGAGGTAGTCCAGGTCATTTTGGTAGAGTGGCGCTGGGGCCATGCTCAGTGGCCAGAGGCGTTCATCGTCGTGCAGGTTGGCGATCATGATCTGCTCCAGGGCCTTTAAGTGCTGTACCGCTCGCTTGCTACCAACGACCGGCTCGGTCTCAAAGTCAATCATATCATCAGTAAACCCAGAGTTTAGGTACAGGTTGTGCCGCCGGGAACGCAGGTTGACCGGGTATGGATAGCGACTTGCTCGCCCATTCGTCAGCACCCGGTGCTTTTTTACTTCCAATCCAAAGCGACAGGCAAACATCTTGGCATTCATCGCGGGCTCGTTTAATGCCGTCTTAATCGCATCATATTTTCCAGTCATCGCTTCTCCACCCTCATCTTTTTATCTCGCACTCAACTGTAACACTTTTGGGATATAATGAGCAAGATTTTAATGTATTTCACCAAAACAAAAGGAACGGCCCCGCTATCCGGCGGGCGTCGTTCCCCTTTTTCTATCTCGTGATGTAATCTAACAGGCTGAACATGACCCGTTTGTTGGCCGCCGGAACCCCGTGGTCAATGATCTCTTGTGGGGTCTGGTGGAGGTCATTGTGTTCCAATGGATATTGGTCATCGTTGACCGCCATCTCGCGAACGTTATCGACCTGCGGCTCGAAGTGGAACTGTAGGCCGATCACGTTGTCACCGAGCAGGAAGCCCTGGTTTTCGACCAGGTCGCTGGAGAAGAGCAGCTGGGCTTCGGCTGGCACCTGAAACATTTCCTCGTGCCAGTGAAGGGCCACCAGCTGGTCCGGGATGCCCGGAATAGCGTCCGACTGACGGTAAACGGGTGCCCAACCGACTTCCTTGTGCGGTGCCTTAGTGACCGCGTAGCCTAGCGTCTTGACAATCTGCTGGGCACCGTAGCAGGCGCCGAAGATCGGCTTATGTTGGTCAAGTAGCTGCTGGATCAGCACCCGCTCCTCCTTGATCCAGGGCAGGTCATCGTTGGGACTCATCGGGCCGCCAAGGATTACCAGGAGGTCCGTCTCGTCTGCGGTCGGGAGGTTGCCGAACTGGTAGGGATGGTAGACGTAGAATTCATGGTCATGCACGTGGGCCCAGTCCTGAATCGACCCTGGGCCCTCGTTTGGCGTGTGTTGTAAAACATTAATCCGCATGTTAGATCCTTTCCGTCGACGGCAATGTTGGGCTAGGTATCGCCTGCAAGTACCTAAGATGGCCTCATTTTATCACATCCACGGCCGACGTGGTAGCAACGGTAGCGTGGACTCTTTAATAGAAAGTAGTTGATACCCTGGTTACGGTGGGTTTGAGTATCGTGGACAAAAGCGGCATAGAGCTGTGTGCGGACGCTAGCGGGCACCAGGCGCCAGGCCAGAACATCGCGGGGCCCCTTCACCAGGTCGGCATATAGGCGCGGGGTCTTCCAATAGCCCTTAGCCCGGGCACGAATCCGACTGTCCGTGGGCTGGTCGATATCCAGGCGGCGGTGGGATTGGCGGTCGCGGGGCCAGACAAAGTAACCGCCATGCGGGATCCCGTAGTTAAAGGACTCGGTGTTCGCTACCTGGTACAGGTCCGCCGCGGTGTAATGGTGCGGATCAGCGTCCACTCGCCCATTCGGCTGGCTGCGGTAAACGTTCCACTCACTGACAAAGTCGCCGCTGTCGATATCAACAATGAACTCGATCATCCGGGCTGGATTCACACGGCGGGCATAGGAGTTGCGCCGTAGCTGGACCTTCATGTTTCGTGGATACACAGCTGGGCCGTGCTGGCGGTTATGGTAGGCTGCCGCGGTTTGAAAATCGAGGGCCACGTGATGGTCGTGAGCAAACTGATACAGGCGGTCGAGATCACAAGCCTCGTCAGGAAGACCGTCAGTGTAGGCACGAACGTAGGTGATGGCCTGGTGATCCAGGTAGGCCCGAAAGAGGTGAAGACGGTGCCCCAATTCATCCGCTCGTAGCCCGGCTGTCCCCGGATAGGCATCACGGACCAGCTGCCGAAACTCGGCATAGAATGGGGCAAGTGGCGATATCGTGGGGTCCAACTGGTAGTCGTGACTGGTCAGCTGAAGAAAGCCGGTCCATTCAACACGTGCGCCCAGGTGACGATCCAAGATCAGGCTAAGCCGCTGACGAGCGGTCAACTGACTTGCTTCCAGCATCCGCATGTATAGGGGACTGCCAACCAGGTGGGCCTGATGGAAAGTGGTGTTGAGGAGGCGGTGCGTCCGCGGTGACCGCTGGAGGTTGCACCGGTATACGTGGCAGGCAGGTCCGGGCCAGCCCTCCCCGGCCAGTACGTCTAGCTGTTTAACCAGGCGATGACCGAGCTCCATATTTTTATTCATTGATCTCACCTCTTATTTCCCGGGAAATGGTTTGGCGACGGCTACCGGGTGGGCCGCCCGCAGCATCTGAATATCCGCCGTGGTCGCCTGACCATGGTTGTAGCGCACCGCTGCATAACGGATCCGCCGCAGGGGTAACCAGCGATCCCCCACCCTGGTTTCAGCCAGCCGTGGCTGGACATGAGGGCCGTATCCCTTACCGGGTCGGACCCGGTCAAGGCGCCAGCTGGGCCGCGTAATCAGCTTGGCCTTCGGGATCCGTTCGTGCCAGCGGGCCTCGTAGCGCCAGCCCGCCTGCCGCCAGCTGTACTTGATCTGGCAATAACCGTGCTTAGTCTGCCACTGCCCCCTGGGCATCCGGCGGGATTGGCCAGGGGGCCGTCTGACGGATATTCATTTATCACTACACCTCCTAATTTAAAAAGCACCGGCTAGCGAGCTGGTCAAGGCTTTTGCGTCATTAATTCAATTCGTCCCCGTTTAAAAACGGTAGGGGATCACTGTTAAGCGGCAGCAGCGGGGTGGTTGATTGATTACTACTGGTTGGTCCTCCGGTATTCCTCACCCTGTGAGCTTGCCTCCATGGTATCCATTGAAACCGCAATTCCGCGCTGGTTAGCTAATATAAGGTCTGACGTCATTGACGCTGCCTTCTTTACTTGAATCACCCTAATTTTACTACGAACATTCTTCGTTGTGTATTATCCGGGAAATAAACTCGCTAAGGTCAACGTACCGGAATCCGAATCACCGTCTTACAGTTTTCTGGCTTGGTCCGCCGCGGGTCAGAGAGGTAGATCTCGTGGTGGCGCCGGGTGGCTGAGTAGTCAGGCTGTAGGTCGTTTTGCGTAACAAAATCGGTCAGCCTAGCGATGGTTGCGGCTTCCTCATCATACGTCCCGACATGCATGATCTGAGCGCAGCGGCCCTCATCAAGGGTAAGAAACTCAACGTTGGTAAGGTCAAGCTGCTTCTTGGTGCTGGCCGTCTGGACTGCCCAGTTAAAGGTAGCCCGGTCAACAAAGTCTGGCATGCGGATACAGGAGACGAAGTGGAAGCGGTCCTTACGGGTGAAGTCGATCCCCTGGTCCCCATCCTGCCACCAGAAACCCTCCAACGGTGGCACGACAAAATCAAAGTAACCCGGAATATGGTGAGATCCCTTCTTGCTCATCTTGATAGTGTAAGCCACGCTGTAAAGATCCTGGATCGAGCGCTTATATTCACTGTCCGGCTGGTTAGGATCGCCCTGCCCACGGACGGCGATGTAGTTCATCGTGGGGACGTCAATAAGGGCCGGACGCTTGCCCGGGTGGTACAGGGAGCGCTGTTCTTTTTTGAAATCGTATGGCATTGTTTTTGTCCTCCTTTGGGGCTATTGTAGCGCTTTTGAGGGTCACAAGCTTGCTGAGGGTATTTCTATAGCTCGTTGATAAAAATTTCTGACCAATTTTGGCGAATGTTCAAGCCATTGAAATCATAATTCAATATTTCATCGATCGAATTAAATGGATGCGTCCATTGTCCATCATCTTTGCTAAGTATGTAGCCACATTTAGCCGGGCCAAGGTACCAGCGAATATGGTTGAACACAAAATCGAGTTCCATGTTGGCACCCATTGCGGCAACAAATGCTTCCAGGCTCGCAAAGCGTTCACCATATTTACCAACCGCCATGGGATCGGTTAAATAATTAAAGTTCTCCATTAATTGCTTACTGGTTTTCATTTTCCCACCTACTTTCAACAATGTACGATACCCTGAGAGATAATTCTGGGAATTTCGTTTGTTGAGCAATATTACATCATTTCTACAGAAACCAACGGCCATATTCTTCTCAATGGCACACCATCAATGAGAATCTCTATGACTTTTGCTGGTTCGGTCTCATCTATCCTCTTGCTCTTATTTCCACCATCCGTTGATAGCATCCAGGCTACGGCATAAATGCCCGACTTATCGTAGACTGGCTCCAAAAGATATAGTTTACCCTTATATGAAAGTTAAATTTCCATCTGAATGCTGATTGAATTAAGATCTTCCATTTTGGATTTCCTTTTTTATATGGATCGGTAGCTTGCCTATACAAAGGCTATGTGCTTTAAAATGGCAAAAGGTCTAAAAAAGTCACCATCTTGGAACTCAACCTAGAATCCAAGGTGGCGACTTTTTAAATATCTCAAGAGATCATTAACTTCAATCACTCTACAGGAAACTATTTTCTAGGCCAATTCTTAAACGGATCCGTCTCGGGGTCGAACTTTACCGTCTTTGCAAATTCAAACTTATTGGTTGGCCGCGTTCCCCAGCGGGGGTTGCTGTGCATGATGGCCTCGATCTTCACAATGGGCGCTACCGGAACAAATATTATTGTATCGCCATTCAGATCATGACTCCTCAGCATCCCGGTACCCTCATCTAAATTGTACCGTAATAATTCAACCGTTTTTACTACAGCAGGGTTATATGGTGCTGACCAAAAGCCAACATACTCCTTCCGATCACTCGTTGTCACCCTCACCTTTTGACCTAATGGGTATGAACTAAACTCGCTAATGCTATTGGTATAACACTGCCTAATCACTTTACCCACCAGGCTATACTGGATAAATTTCATAAACCTTCCTAGCTCCCCCAACATACTAGTCCTATCGCGCAAAACAAAAGTGCACTAATTCCAATCACAAAGATGGAAATTAGTACACCCTAAATATCACCTATTTCCCCGTTCCATCATCGTTACACTCTCAACGGTTCGCCACTAACCAATCATTTCTCATTCTCGAGTGGCTATCGCATGGAGCATTTCTAATGCTTTCACGCTCCTGCTAGACGCGTTCCAGCACAGTAACGCTCTCGACATGCGTCGTCTGCGGAAACTGGTCGACGGGCTGGATTGGCTTGACTACATGGTAGCCCTGCTCCCCGAAGCGTTTGATGTCCCGGACCAGGGTTGCCGGGTTACAGGACACGTAGATAACCTTCTTTGATGCCATCTGGCCGGTGGCTTCGATCAGCGTTTCGGCCACTCCTTTACGCGGCGGGTCGACGATAACCACGTCCGGTTTCAGACCGGCCGCCTGCCACTTAGCAAACTGGTCCTCCGCCTTCCCAACTACAAACTGGGCATTCTTGATCCCGTTACGCTTGGCATTGTGCTTGGCATCTTCAATTGCGGCAGGGACGATCTCGACCCCGTAGACCTGCTTGGCGTGCTTGGCCACGGCCAGGGAAATCGTTCCAATCCCGCAGTAGGCATCGATCACGGTCTGGCTACCGTCCAATCCGGCGTTGTCAATCGCCGTCTGGTAGAGGCGCTCGGTCTGTTGCGGGTTGACCTGGTAGAAGGACAGCGGTGAGATCGCAAAGTCAATCCCCAGCAGCTGGTCGTGGATCTCGTCCTTCCCCCACAGGGTCCTGTTCCGGTCACCCAGCAGGCGGTTGGTCCGCTTGTCATTAATGTTTTGGACAATGCTCTTGACCTCCGGTACCCCGGCCACGATACCATTCACGATCTGGTCGGCCATCGGCAAGCGCCGGGTATTGGTGACCAATACTACCATCAGCTCATGGCTGTAATAGCCACGCCGCACCATCACCGTCCGGATAACCCCCTTACTGGTTCGCTCATCGTACGGGGTCACGTGGTACTTGCGCAAGAGGTTGCGAACGACCACGATTGCCGAATCAATCTTCGGATCCTGGATGTAGAAGTCCTCAATCGGTACGAGACTGTGGCTCCCCCGCTTGTAGAAGCCGGTCTGCAGCTGGCCCCTGATCATCTTAACTGGCACCTGGGCCTTATTCCGGTAGTGGTAAGGCTGGTCCATCCCCATCGTCGGCAATACCTCAATATCATCTAGGTGAGCCTTCTCCAAGAGCTCTTCAATCTGATGCTGCTTGAACTTCAACTGGGCTGCGTACTTCAGGTGACCCAGTGGTGCAATCCCAGTTTGGATGTACTTCTTATCCTTAACGTCCACCCGGTCCGGACTCTTGGTCTGCCAGGCCATCACCCGCCCCCAGGCAAAGTGACTGGCCACCTTGGTGATCTTAACGGTGACCTCTTCCCCCGGCAGGGCGTTGGGCACAAAGACCGGGAAGTCGTCGATTTTGACGACCCCGTTGCCCTCGTATGATAAGTCGACCACCTTAGCCGGGTACTCTTCATTCTTATGAACTGGCACTTTAACTTTCACGATAATCCCCCATTTTCTTCATTCTCGGTCATTATAGCAGAAACGGGCTGAGCCGTCTGTCTATACAAAAAAGGCAGGAGCAACAACTCCTGCCTGACTGAAGCGGGTAACGAGAATCGAACTCGCGACGCAACCTTGGGAAGGTTGTGTTTTACCACTAAACTATACCCGCATAAACTAGCTCAATTAACTTACTAAGCCAGTATATAACTTTATTGACTATTTGTCAGCCTTTTTTGTTGATTTTTTCCGAGTTTTTTTCTTGGGGGTTGCCTTGGCCTTGGATGCTGACTTAGTTGACTTAGATGTCGTATTTGTTTCCTTGTCTTCGTCAGCCTCGTCGTCTTTTTCCACGCGCGGCACGGCCTTGATCATCTTTGCTTCCTTCTGGCGAATTACGGCCCGACCGTTCAGCTCGTTGACCCCGCTCTTGTCGGCGGGATCAAAGTCTTGGATTGAAACCATGATTGAGTTGGTGTAGACCTTCTCAACAACACCAGAAAAGTCGTGTTCCAGCGGCCCAAACTTCTTACCCTTCACAACGTCACCAATTTCGAAATCAGCCACTAAATTTCACCTCATTTATATATTCGTATACAGTACATGCTACTTTACACTTTTTAACAATTTTTTTCAAGTCAAAAGTCTGCTGGTGTCAGTCGTAGGGGAATGTTAAAATTAGGGAGAAAGGAGGGGCTCCAATGTTACAAGCAATCGCGATCTTTGCCACCGCGTTCTTGATCGTGGCCAACCTTGGTGGCAGCAAGGCCAAGAAGGAAAAACACGTGACCGACTGGTTGATTCTTGCCCGGCTCTGTTTCTTCACCCTACTGACCGTTACCATCATCAAATTAATTCTGACCTTCCCACACGAACTGTGGATTGGCCTTTGCCTGTGATCCTTTACCTGATCCTGGTGGATGCCTTTATGGAGACCAACTTCCGCCTGAAGCGCGAGACCTTTGGCAATCCCAACCGTTCATACATGGCCATCTTTGCCCTGGTGATCGCCCTCGTCGTGGTTACACTCTGGTTTTAAAAACTTTTTCAAATAAATTTTGAAAAAAGTATTGCATTTCTCCAGAATTTAGATATAATTATTTATGTTGTCTGGTTGAGATAACAAAACAACTTAACAGCGATGCCCCAGTGGCGGAATTGGCAGACGCGCAACGTTCAGGTCGTTGTATGGGTTTCCATGTACAGGTTCGAATCCTGTTTGGGGCATAAGATAAGTCCGGTAGATGTTATTCTACTGGGCTTTTTTGTTTTCTCGGGAGTACTTCTACTCCGGGACAAAAAAGAGGGACTAGCCAATCACAGCCGATCAACTAGTCCCTTTTATGCTATTCATTACATTTCTTGATCCCGATTGATCTTGCTGACACCCTCGACGAAGTCCTTCTCAACCCGCTTGAAGTCGGGTGATTCAGTAATTGCATCGTCCGGAATCTCGTCTAAGTTGGCGATTACTTCCAGGTGTTGCTTGAGATCGTGGAATTTCATCGGTGCATCGCCACCGTATTCACCATCCAGGTTGATCATGATCCGGTCATCCTTATTTAGCGGCGTCACCTCAACGTCCGTCGCCTTGGCATAGATGATTCCCGGGTCACCGATGTGCTTACCCTGCAAGGCCTTCGCCATCAGGCTCAGCATATCGATCAGGCTGCTCTTCTTGACGATGATCATCGTGAACTTCCCGTCGTCCAGCGAAGCGTCGGGTACAATCTGCTCGAAGCCACCAACTGAATTGGTCAGCGCCAGGAAAAGCGTTGAGGCCTGGCCCCGGTACTCCTGGCCGTCATATTTGATATCTACGTCGACCGGCTTAACCCGGGGTAGGAGTTCGGCCCCCTTGGCAAAGTAGGCGGCGTAGCCAAACAACGACTTCATCTGTGATGGTACATCGTAGGTCAGCTCGGTCAGGGTTCCCCCGGCCGCAATGTTCATGAAGTAGTTATCGCCGGCCTGGCCAATGTCGATCTTGAACTTCTTGTTCTTGCGCAGGATCAGTTTGGCCGCCGCAATCGGATCATCACGCGGAATCCGCAACGCCCGCGCGTAATCGTTAGTGGTCCCGGCGGGGATGATTGCCATCGTCGGCCGGTGTTTCAACCCGGCAATCCCGTTGACAACCTCGTTTAGAGTCCCGTCACCACCGGCAGCCACGATCAGGTCAAAACCCTCCTCAGCCGCACGCCGGGCCTCGTTCTTAGCGGAGTTTGGTGCCGGCGTGGTGGCAAAGGCACTGGTCTCATAGCCGGCCTGCTCGTAGATCGAGAGGATGTCCACCAGGTCGATGCGCAGGGCCTCCCGACCAGAAGTTGGGTTATAAATCACTCGCGCTCGTTTTCGCATGGCCAATCCTCCTTTGCTACATGGCAGCCAAGGACTTCTTCAACAGCTGGGTAACCATCTGTGGGTTAGCCTTCCCGCGGGTCTGCTTCATGATCTGCCCCATCAGGAAGCCGAATGCCCGGTCCTTACCACTCTTGTAGTCGTCGATGGACTGCTGGTTGTTGGCCAGGACATCGTCGACGATTGGCTGCAGCTGAGCCGGGTCCGAGAGTTGAACCAAACCGTGTGCCTTAGCGTAGGCACTCGGTTCCTCTCCTTTCAGGATCCCCTTGAAGACTTTCTTAGCCATCTTGGATGAGATGGTACCGTCTTCGATCAGCTTGACCATCCCGGCCAGGTTGGCTGGTGTCAGCTTGGTCTCTGGCAGGTCAAGGTGCTGGTCGTTTAAGTAGGAGTTCACATCGTTCATCAGGTAGTTGGCCACCCGCTTTGGATCGCCACCATCCTTGACGGTAGCCTCAAAGAAGTCAGACATTTCCTTCGTCTGGGTCAGAACCATGGCGTCGTAGTCGGTCAACCCGAGGTCGTCGACATAGTGCTTACGCCGTTCACCCGGCATTTCCGGCATCTCGGATTCAATTTCCTTGATCCAGTCATCACTGACGTTTAAGTCTGGGATATCCGGTTCTGGGAAGTAACGGTAGTCATCGGCCCCTTCCTTGGTCCGCATGGAAACCGTGGTCCCGGTTGGCTCATCGTATCGCCGCGTTTCCTGGGCAATGTGACCACCGGACATCAGGACATTCTGGTGCCGCTTCTCTTCAAAGGCCAGGGCCTTACGAACGTAGTTGAAGGAGTTGATGTTCTTCATTTCCGTCTTGGTCCCAAACTGATCGGAGCCGACCGGCCGGATGGAGATGTTGGTGTCGACACGCATCGACCCCTCTTCCATCTTCACGTCGGAGATCCCGGTAAACTGGACCCGCTGCCGAAGGGCCTCCAGGTAGGCCACGGCCTCGTCTGGGGAGGCAATATCTGGCTTAGAGACGATTTCGATCAGCGGCGTCCCCTGCCGGTTGAGGTCGACGTAGGAGTACTTGCTGGTGTGGGTGTTCTTCCCGGCATCTTCCTCGATGTGCATCTCTTCGATCCCGATCTTCTTCTTCTTGCCGTTGACCTCAATCTCGATCCACCCGTCATGAGCGATTGGTGTATCGGATTGGGTAATCTGGTAGGCCTTCGGGTTATCTGGGTAGAAGTAGTTCTTTCGATCAAAGTGCATGTGGTGGGCAATCTGCGCGTGCAGGGCCAGGCCGGCCATGATCCCATCACGAACAACCCCCTTGTTCAGGGTTGGCAAAACACCGGGGTACCCCCAGTCGATCACGTTGGTGTTGGCGTTTGGCTGGTCACCATACTCAACCGGTGATGGACTGTAGATCTTTGAATTCGTCTTTAATTCAACGTGGACTTCGAGCCCAATGGTTGTTTGAAAGTTCATCTTAGTTTTGGCCCCCTAACTTTGGTGCTTGCTTGTGGAAGTCAGTCGTCTGTTCAAAGACGTAACCGGCATTGTAGATGGTCTGTTCGTCGAATGGCTTCCCAATAATCTGCAGGCCAACAGGCATCCCATTCTTTGCGGAGAAGCCGGCTGGGACAGACATCGACGGCAGACCGGCCATGTTAACTGGCACGGTCAAGACATCGTTCATGTACATCTTCTTCGGGTCGTCAATCTCGGCACCGATCTTGAAGGCGGTGGAAGCACCGGTAGCCCCCAGAATCAGATCGTGGTTCTTGAAGACATCGTCAAAGTCCTGGGCAATCAGGCGACGAACCTTGGCGGCCTTGTTGAAGTAGGCGTCGTAGAACCCGGCGGACAGGGAGAAGGTCCCCAGCATGATCCGCCGCTTGACTTCCTCACCAAAGCCTTCGGAACGGGACCGCACGTAGACGTCTTCCAGGTTCTTGACGTCCTTGGCCCGGAAGCCGTAACGGATCCCATCGTAACGCTGCAGGTTGGATGAGGCCTCAGATGAGGCAAGGATGTAGTAAGCCGGTACCCCGTACTTGGTATGCGGCAGGCTAACCTCGTCGATGATGGCGCCGAGGGACTCGAGGTGGTCTAGGGCTGCCTTGATAACGTCATGCACATCCTCATCCAGGTCATCGAAGTACTCCTTTGGCACGGCAATCCGCAGGCCCTTGACACTGGTGCTGTCGTTCAGGTTGGCGGCCCAGTCCGGTACCTCCTTGAGTGAGGAGGTCATGTCGTGTTCATCGTTGCCGGCGATCAGGGCAGTCAGGTAGGCGTTGTCCTTGACGGTCCGAGTCAACCAGCCAACCTGGTCAAAGCTGGAACCGAAGGCAATGATCCCCCACCGGGAAACCCGGCCATAGGTTGGCTTCATGCCGACCACGCCGTTAAAGGAGGCTGGCATCCGGATGGAACCACCGGTATCGGTACCGAGGGCGCCGAGGACGTCACCGGCCGCAACGGCTGCCGCCGAACCACCTGAGGAACCGCCGGGTACCCGGGTCAGGTCCCACGGGTTGTGGGAGGTGAAGAAGGCGGAGCTTTCCGTCGAGGAACCCATGGCAAATTCGTCCAGGTTGGTCTTACCGACGTTGATGAAACCGGCACGATTCAGCTTGTCAACAACCGTGGCGTCGTAAACCGGGTTGAAGTTGGCCAACATCTTGGAGGCGGCCGTCGTCGTCAGTCCCTTGGTCAGGATGTTATCCTTGACCGCCAGTGGCACCCCAGAAACCAGTTGGTCCCCGGCGATCCCGGCCGCGTCAATCTCCTGAGCGCGCTTTATGGCTGCGTCCTCGTTCAGGGTGATGAAGGCCTTGACCTGATCGTCGTTATCCTTGATGTGGTCGAAGGTCTCCTTGGCCAGTTCCGTGGCGCTGATCTTCTTGTTGACCAGGTCATCGTGTAACTGGGTCAGATCAGTTTGATAGAAATCCATTATTCGCCGTCCTCGCTTTCGTCAATGATTGCTGGAACCTTGATATAACCGCCATCGGTGTCCGGCGCGTTCTTCAGAATTGCCTCGCGCTCCTCCTTGGATGATCTGACGGCCTTGTCTTCACGCATCACGTTGACCCGGTCGGTGGCTGAAGTCATTGGTTCAACCCCATCGGTGTCGACGGCAGTGAGGTCTTCAAACATATCGATAATGCTTCCTAATTGAGTGGTAAACTTACCCAGTTCGTCCTTGGGGAACTCAAGCTTGGCAAGTTCAGCAACGTGTTCTACCTGTTGCTCAGTGATTTTACTGGCCATTCTCTCTACCTCTTTTCCAGTAATTTTGTATACATACATTTTATAATTTTAGCACAGAATGTCCTCGATTTTTATCAAAGGGCCATGATAAATCAAAATCAGCCGAACCGGCTAAGCCGATCAAGCTGATCTTTTACTTCTAGTATGATGTCAGGATGTGGGTCCGGAAGGTATCAGATCCGGCGTCACGGTAAACGATTGCCTGCATCTCGGAGTCAGACTGGATCCGGATGTCAATCGGAATCCCGTTTGGCAGGTACTTCTTAGCCGCCCGGGCGATGTACTGGGTGAAGCTGGCGATCTCCGACTGGCTATAGAACTGAGTCGTCACGGTAATGTGCATCCCGTTCAGCTGGCCGTTCTTGTACTGGGCCTGGGCGGTAACCCCGCTCAGGTTCGGGAAGAAGCTCTGAATCTGACTCTTGAAGTTGGAGAAGCTATCGTTGTCAGTCTGGCTGGCACTCCCCGTCGAACTGGTCGTCCCGCTGGCCTTTGGCAGAACCACGGTCTTGTAGTTCAACTGGTGCCAGCCGCTGATCGTACTACCGCTATTCTTACTGTAGGCAAAGAAGCTCCCACCGACTAGGCTGTCATCCGGTGCCTGCTTGTAGAGGGCAATCACGATTGGAATGTCGCCGACACCCGATTTCTGCCGGACCCGCTTGAGGACCTTGGCCGCAGCGATCTCTCCCTGACGCTTGACCTCTGCGTCACTAATCTTCTTGGTGAAGCTTGGGCCATCATCCTTCTTCTTGTAGTTATACTCGGAGTTGATCCCAATCCCGATGGTCATCCCCTTCAGCTTCATGGAGTTACCACTCTCTTCCATGTAGTCCTGCTCCTCGATCTGCTGAATGTATATCGGGTTCGGGTTGCTCTGCTTCCCCTCGGCTGGATTCAGACCGGACGGGTTATTCTTCGTCTTTCGTCCGAGCCAGTCTTCCAGCGTGCTGGTGTCCAGGTACTGCCCCTCCTGGAAGATGTAGCTCTTCGGTGAGAAGACCCGCTTTGAAACCTGGGTCAGCCCATTTTCAAAGCTCTTCAGGTTATACTGGTTATCGTTCTGGCTGACGTTGATCCCCCGGGCCTTGCTGGTCTTATAGCGACCGTTTTGGATAACCCCCTGATAGTTGCCACCACCGGAACCGGTCGTGGTGTAATCCTTGGATGAGGATGAGTGCCCGCCGAAGCCACATGATGCTAGAACAAGGCTGCTCATCAGGATCATGGTGGCAGCGGTAATTTTCTTTACTTTCGCATTCACGATTATTCTTCCTCCTGCATTGCTTGGTGGAACCGGGCCTCGTCCCAAACGGTAATCCCGAGGTCCTGAGCACGGGTCAGCTTACTGCCGGCCGCCGTTCCCGCAATGACAATATCTGTTTTCTTTGATACGCTGCTAGTTACCTTGGCACCGTGAGCCTCAAGCCACTGCTTTGCGGCACCGCGGGTCATCTCTTCCAGCTTCCCGGTTAAGACAACCCGACGACCGTTCCAGTCGCTCTCTACCGCCACCGTGGCGGCCGGCCCCTGGTAGGAAAAATTGATCCCCGCATCCCGGAGCTCGTCAATCAGTGCCACTACCTGCGGATTGGCAAAGTAGGTGTGGACACTCTCGCCGATGGTCGGACCAATTCCGTCGACGGCTGCGATCTCATCGGCGCTGGCCGCCATCAGCTGGTCCAGGTTGCCAAAGTGGGCCATGATCTGTTGGGCCGCCTTGGCGCCAACGTGACGGATACCAAGGCCGAATAATAAGCGCTCGACAGAATTATTACGACTATTGTCAATTGATGTCAATAGGTTATTAGCCGATTTGTCACCAAATTTATCTAAAGTTAACAATTGGTCGTAGGTCAGGTGGTAAAGGTCAGCCACGTCATGGATCAATTTTCGATCCCAGAGTTGCTGGATGATCTTTGGTCCCAGGCCATCGATGTTCATGGCGTTCCGGGAGGCAAAGTGGGCCAACCCCTCCTTGATCTGGGCCGGACACATTGGGTTAATGCAGCGCAGGGCCACCTCGTCGTCTAAGTGAACCAATTCAGCCCCACAGATCGGGCACTTGGTTGGAATCACATACTCCTGACTATCGGCCGGACGTTTCTTGAGGTCAACCCGGGAGATCTCGGGAATGATATCGCCGGCCTTGTGGATGTAGACGGTGTCGCCGAGGCGGATATCCTTCTCCCGCAGGTAGTCTGGGTTGTGGAGGGAGGCCCGGCTGACCGTCGTCCCGGCCAGTTGAACCGGGTCCATCACCGCGGTCGGCGTCACGTTGCCCGTTCGGCCGACCGTCCAGACGATGTCCCGAACAATCGTTGCCTGTTCCTCCGGTGGGAACTTGTAGGCAATCTCCCAGCGGGGTACCTTGACCGTGTTGCCGAGGGCGTTCTCGGTGGCCAGGTCATTGACCTTCTCCACGATCCCGTCGATCCCGTATGACAGCTGGTCACGCTGCTTGGTGTACTCGTCAATGTAGACAGCGATCTCCTCCTCGCTATGAACCACCCGGTTATTAGGATTGACACTGAAGCCAAGCTCCCGCATCCGATCGAGGGACTCGGCCTGGGTGGTCACCCCCAGTTTCTGATATTCCGGCACGTAATACATGAAGGTTGCCAAGTCCCGCTTGGCCGTCACCTTAGGGTCAAGTTGACGAAGGCTACCCGCCGCCGCGTTCCGCGGGTTGGCGAAGACGGGCAGGCCCGCCGCCTCGCGCTCCTGGTTCAATTTTACGAAGGACGCCTTAGGCATGTAGCACTCGCCCCGAAACTCCAAGGTTAACGGCTCGGGGGGCTGGTGGGGGATCGATTTGATCGTCATCACGTTGGCAGTTACGTCCTCGCCGATCGTCCCGTTACCGCGGGTCGATCCTTGAACCAGCTTTCCATTCTCGTAGACCAGGGAGAGGGACAGGCCGTCGATCTTGAGCTCCAGGTTGTATTCCGGGGCCACGGTCACGTCGCCGTTTTCTTGCTGACGACGGTTGAAGTCCATCAACTCGTCCACGGAGAAAACATCCCCCATCGACAGCATCGGGATATCGTGGTGGACCTTAGTCAGCTGGGTGGTCACCGCCCCGCCGACCCGCTGCGTTGGGGAGTCCGCCGATTTCAGTTCGGGAAACCGGGTCTCCAGTTCAACCAGGCGCTGGTAGGCCCGGTCGTAGACGTAATCTTCTACGCTAGGATTATCCTGCTCGTAGTATTCTTTCCCCCACTGGGTGAGCTGCTTACGGAGGGGGGCAATCTCTTCTTTGGCCGCCGCCAGACTGAGCTGGCTTACTGGTACTTGTTTATCCATTGTATGGCCTCACTTCTCTCAATCAACTTTGGTAATTGGGGCAAAACTGGCCAGGAGCCGTCTGACCCCCTGCTGTGGGAAGGCAATATCGAGCTCCATGTCGTTACCGGTCCCGCTGACCTTGACCACGGTCCCCTGGCCCCACTTCTTGTGCTGGACCTTGTCACCGGTCTTCCAGCTGACCTTGTCGGCCCCAGTCCCAGTGTTGGTAATTGGCTTGACCTTTTTCCCGGCGTCACGGTAATGGTGTTGCTGGGAACTGTAGGTCGTCGCCGTGGCTGCGGCTTGTTTGCGATTGCCCCAGCTGCTGCGCTTGACTCCCTGCCCAAACGGCAGCTTACGCTCGTTTAGGTCATTACCCTCGTCACTGTTTTCAAACTGCAGCAGGTCGGGGTTGATCTCCTCGACGAAGCGGGACGGTTGGTTGCGCTGGATCCGTCCATACAGCAGACGGGAGAAGGCATTGGTCAGGTAGAGTTTCTTCTTGGCCCGAGTGATCCCGACGTAGGCCAGGCGCCGTTCCTCCTCCAGCTCGTCGTCCTCCATGACGGCCCGGGAGAGTGGGAAGATCCCCTCTTCCATCCCAACCAGGAAGACAACCGGGAACTCCAGCCCCTTGGCCGCATGCAGGGTCATCAGCGTGACGGCCGGTGCCTGCTCGTCGACGTCGTCCTGGTCGGAAACTAGGGCTAGGTCGGCCAGGAAGTTGGTGATCTTCTGGATGTTATCACCCTCATCGTCCTTGTGCTTCTCGTCGTACTCCTGGGTCACAGACTTGAATTCGTCCAGGTTCTCCCGGCGGGCCTGCGCCTCGAGGTTCTTGTCCTGGTCAAGCATCTTGTTATAGCCGCTCAGTTCCAGAATCTGGTCGGTCAGGTCAGTCAGGCTCAGGTATTCGGACTGCTTGGTTAGGTTCTTCATCAGGTCGCCAAACGCGGCGATCTTGTTCCGGGTCCGGCTGGTAATCTGGTTGGCGATGTCGACGTTCTCGGCCGCCTGAAGGAGGGACCAGTGGTTGTCATTGGCAAATTCTCGCAGGTGCTCAACACTGGTCATGCCGATGCCCCGCTTGGGAGTATTGACGACCCGGGTGAAGCTCATCGAATCCTGGGGGTTGACAATCAGGGTCAGGTAGGCTAGGACGTCCCGGATTTCCTTGCGGTCGTAGAACTTGTGGCCCCCGACCATCGTGTAGGGCACACTGCTCTTCAGGAAGGTTTCCTCGACCACCCGTGACTGGGCATTGGTCCGGTAGAGGATGGCAAAATCATTGTAGTGGTAGCCGTGCTTCTCCCGTTCCTCCTTGATCTTGGCAACGATGAACTGGGCCTCATCGTGCTCGCTCTGGGCCCGGTAGTAGGAGATCTTCTCCCCCTGCCCATTCTCGGTCCAGAGCTTCTTCTTGCGCCGGTTGACGTTGTTGACAATCACCTCATTGGCCGCGTCCAGGATGTTCTGGGTGGACCGGTAGTTCTGCTCCAGCATGACCGTCTTGGCTTGCGGGTAGTCGTGCTCAAAGTTCAGAATGTTATTCATGTTGGCACCCCGCCAGCCGTAGATGCTCTGGTCGGCATCCCCGACAACGCAGAGGTTCTGATAACCACGGGCCAGCAGGTTAACCAGGCGGTACTGAGCGTCGTTGGTGTCCTGGTACTCGTCGACGTGGATGTAGTGGAACTTGTTTTGGTAGAACTCCAGGGTCTCCTGGTCCTGTTCAAACAGCTCGATCGTTTTCATGATCAGGTCGTCGAAGTCTAGGGCCTGGTTGGCCTCCAGTTCCTGCTGGTAGAGCTTGTAGGCCCGGGCTACCATGTTCTCAAACATGCTGTTAGCCTTATCGCTGTACTCAGCCGGCGTCAGCAGGGCGTTCTTGGCGTTGGAAATCTCGCTGAGAATGCTGCGGGGGTCGAACTTTTTGGTGTCGATGTTCAACTCGCCACAGATCCGCTTCATCAGCGTCCGTTGCTCACTGGTGTCGGCAATCGTGAAGGCCCGATTATAGCCGATCTTCTCAATGTCGCGACGCAGGATCCGCACACACAGAGCGTGGAAGGTCGAAACCCAGACGTCGTTGGCACTCTCGCCGAGCAGCTTGCCGACCCGCTCCTGCATCTCCTTGGCGGCCTTGTTCGTGAAGGTGATCGCCAGGATGTTCCAGGGAAGAACCCCCTTCTCCTCAATCAGGTAGGCCACCCGGTGGGTCAGGACCCGGGTCTTCCCGGAACCCGCCCCGGCCATCACCAGCAGCGGCCCCTCAGTGGTCACTACCGCCTCAGCCTGCTTGTCATTCATTCCTTCTAAAAGCTCTTGACTATTACTCACGCCGTTACCGTCCTCTCTTAAAAAATCATCAGCTAATATTATACCAAATAATCCGCTCCCTTGGGCCGAAACGCACCGGCAAATTCCCCGGCCGCCTTGTCCGTGCGACGACGGTCGTGCTAAAATAACCTGTTTTGTAAATTTAGTATTAATTAAGGAGGAATTGTGTGGATAAGCTATTTGAAAACACCTCGATCAAGCGCGCCTACTTCATCCTGGCCCTGCCGGTGGTCATGAGCATGGCGGTCACGATCGTCTACAACATGGTCGACACCTTCTTCGTCGCCAAGACCGGTAACCCCGACCTGGTCGCCGGGGTCTCCCAGGGGGCACCAATCTTCACGTTGATGATCGCCATCGGGGATATCTTCGGGCTTGGCGGTAGCTCGGTGATCTCCCGTCTCTTCGGTGAGCGCCGCGATCAGACGGCCCGCTACGTCAGCGGCTACTGCTTCTACGCATCCATCGCCTGTGGTCTGGTCGTCACTGCCCTGATGTTCATCTTCCAGACTCCGGTCCTTCACATGCTGGGAGCTTCCCCGACCACCTGGAAGTACGCCCGTGAGTACTATCTGGTAATTGCCGCCGGGGCAACCTTCATCATCTTCGGCCTCTCACCGACCAACATCCTACGGACCGAGGGCTTGGCTTCCCAGTCGATGATCGCCAGTATCACCGGGACCGGGATCAACATCGTCCTCAACCCGATCTTCATCTTCACCTGCGGGCTGGGGGCGGCCGGATCGGCCCTCGCCACCGTGGTCAGCAACGTCATTGCCGACATCCTGATGGTCTACTACCTGCGGACCAGGAGCAAGAAACTGACCACCTCAATCCACGAGACCCGGATCTCCGGCCGGCTTCAACGTGAGATATACGCCATCGGCATCCCCGCCTCGGTGACCAACATCATGGTGACCTTCGCCACCGCCCTCACCAACCGCTACCTGATTGCCTACGGGGCCGACAGCGTCGCCGCAATGGGGATCGCCATGAAGGTCAACACGATCATTGTGATGGTGATGGTCGGATTTGCCTTCGGTGCCCAACCGCTGATCGGCTACACCTACGGAGCCCGCGACGAACGCCGCTTTAGGCAGATCCTTCACTTTGATCTGGCCGTGGTCGCCGGCTTGGCGATTGTCCTGACCGCCCTGATGATGATCCTGGCCCCCCAGATCATCCGCCTGTTCATGCACGATCCGGTCATCGTCCGCGAGGGAACTGGGATGCTGCGTTGGCTGGCATCATCAACGACCATCGCCGGGATCGTAATGGTTCTGACCACCACCTTCCAGTCGATGGGCAAGGCCGTTCCCGCCTTCTGGCTCTCCTTTAGTCGGCAGGGGCTGATCTTTGCCGTCGTCATCGTCGTCTTGACCCACTTCTTCGGCTACACCGGAATTCTAGCCGCCCAGGCCTGTGCCGACGTCCTCACCCTGGTCCTCGCCGGCTTCCTCTATCACGTCTACCGACCGCATTTCAACTAAACAAAAGGGAGCAGCTTCTTTCACGGAGCTGCTCCCTTTTACCTATTGTATTTAATTATCTGCTTGTTCCTCACTGACCGGTTCCTTCCAAACCTCGGTATCGTCCACCTGATTCTCCAGGTCGACCAGGTTATCACTACCCGTGACCCAGACGAAGCCAAGAATGCTCTGGTCGTCACCGTCCTGATCGTTGAAAAACCGGAACTGCCAGTTGTTCTTCAGAAGCCACTGACGCTGGATAGCCAGCTGCTGATACTTGCGAACGACCATCAGCAAGCCCACCTGTAGGGGCTGAATCTGGTGGAGGGGCATCCCCACCGTCGCCCGGATCTGTTCCTCGTACTGATCAACGTTGGTTGTGGTGTCGTAGACATTGGCGATTGAAGTCAGTCCCAGCTCAATGTTCTTGACGTAGAGGGTCCCGGTCCCGGTAACGTAGAAGTTAACCGAGAAGACTCCGTTGTATTCCAGCGAACCGGCAACGCTCTTCACGATCCGCTGCATCTCATTCAACATGTCATCGTTAACAGTTGCTGGGGCAGCAACCGCGAGCAGTTGACGATCCGGCGTGAAGTGCAACTTGGCCAGCGGGAAGATCGCAGTCTCCTCACCATCGGTCGCCGCCGTCATCGTGTACTCGCTCGTGTGATCAATCCAGGACTCTAGCAGGTAGGTTCCGGTTTCAACGAAGTCCGCCGCCCGGACAATATCGGACTGGCGCTTGATGATCATTGACTGCTCACCCAATCCTCGCTGAATCGGCTTCAACAGGGCTGGGTAGCCGATTGAGTCGATCGACTGGTAGACGTCATCCAGGCTGACCACCGTAACATAGGGGGTGATGTTGATGTTGATCTGGTCGAGAAAGGCCCGCTCCATCAACCGATCCTGGATGATCTCCAGGCCGTTGGTCCCCTGCGGAATAGCGGCGTACTGACCCAGAAAATGCAGGACCCGGGCGTCAACGTTCGGCGTCTGGTAAATGATGGCGTCACAAGCCTCACCAAACTGGGCCAGCTTGATTTTATCGTTGTAGGCCCCCACGATGGTCTCGTCAGCCATCTTGGTGATTGCTGGCTGGGCATGGTCAACGTAGACCAGGACGTTGAACCCGGCCTTCTTTGCCGCCGCAATCAAGGTACCGCCGTTCCGGTTGATGGCAATGATCCCCAGGGTGCTCCCTGGATAAAATGCATTCCTCTTCATGCTTAAGCTCCTTTCGCTGCCTAGTCGGGCATAAATTCAATCTGGTTGTCGGCTAGGGACTTGATCCGGGCCAGTGATTCTAGCCGGATCCCCCGGTCCTTGAGTTCCTTGGCTCCTGGCTGGAAACTCTTCTCGATCACGATGCCGGCCCCGGCAACCTGAACACCGGCCTGATCGGCAATCTCCAGCATCCCCTCAACGGCCTGACCATTTGCCAGGAAATCATCAATCATCAGGACCTTGTCGTCTTGTGAAACGTACTTCTTGGAAATTGAGATCCGGTTAGTCGTCTTCTTGGTATACGAGTAAACGTCGGCTACGTACATGTTCTGGTTTAAGGTCAGACTCTTGTGCTTACGGGCGAAGATCACCGGCACCTTCATCGCCAGCCCGGTCATCACCGCCGGGGCGATCCCGGATGACTCGACGGTCCAGACCTTGGTAACCCCTGCATCGGCGAAGAGCCTGGCAAACTCTTGACCCACGTGCAGCATCAATTCCGGGTCCACCTGGTGGTTCAGGAAGGCGTCCACCTTGAGGACGTTGCCCGGCAAAACCGTTCCGTATTCTTTAATTTTTTCCTCTAGTTCACGCATCGTCGTTACTCCCCTCTATTTACTACTTATCATAATTATATAACTTATAAGCCTTGATTACCGAGATTAATTTCTGGGCGTAATCCGGGTCGGTGGCGTAGCCGGAATCCTGAAGGGCCTGAGCAGCCTCCCGGTAGTTGCTGGCCTTGACCACCCGGTCGTAGTTCTGCTGGTTGGTGTCGGTTCCGGTCAGCATCAGCTTAGTATGATCCTTGATCGAGTCACTCCAGCTGTCATAAACCCGGAAGCGACCCTTGGTTACGATCCACTTGCCGTTGATATACTCCTTGGTAGTCAGTTCACGAGAATTGGGACCGGTCCCCTTGATTCCGAAGAGGTTGTGGTACTGTGACGCCAGCTTGCTGGTCCCCCACTGCGACTCCAGGATCGCCTGGGCAATCGTGATCGAGGCATAGACGTGGTAGGTGTTCTGCATTGCCTGGGCCTCCGGTGCGACCTGCTTGATGAAGAGTTCCTTGGCCTCCCGATCCCGCTCCCACGCCTGCTGCTCAATCCGCTGCTGGTTCCAGATCCGATAGAAGTGGTGGCCGGCATACACTCCCAAGAAGATCACGATGATTGCTAGTATCCATACCGTCGTCTTGGTTGTCGAAAGACGCTTCTTTGCTTTTCTTCTACGTTTTGCCAAAAAATGGGCCTCCTTTGTCCTACTAGCTCCTAATTGTAGCAAAGTTAACCCACTTTGGCGTTACATTTTAAACAAAAATAAGAACTCAGCTTCTTAGCTGGGTCCTTAGCAAATTTATTCTAGTGGAACTGCATCCCACCATCGACAATGATGGTCTGACCAGTAATGTAGTTGGAGTCCGGTCCAGCCAGGAAGCCGACCGCATTGGCAACGTCTTCTGGTTCAGAAAGCCGCTTTAGGGCGATGTTCTTGGCAAAGGTCTGCATCCCCCATTCGTCGCTCTTACCGGCATTCTTCCCGACCTGATGAGCGATGTCGAACATCATCGGCGTCTTAACGATTCCTGGTGCGTAGGCATTGACGGTAATCCCTTCATCCGCGAGGTCCCGGGCGGCTACCTGGGTAATTCCCCGGATGGCAAACTTGGTGCCGGAGTACAGGGCCAGGTTCGGGTTCCCGACAACTCCGGCCTGTGAGGTGGCGTTGATGATCTTCCCGCCGTGACCCAGCTTCTTGAAGGCCTGGTGGGTAGCCTGGATTCCCCAGAGGACCCCACCGACGTTGACACCGTAAACCTTACTAAACTGTTCCGGGGTGATCGTGTCGATCGGGGTGGTTGGGCCCAGGCCGGCATTATTGACCATCACGTTAAGATCGCCAAAGTGGTCGACGGTCTGGTCAACCGCAGCGAAGACGGCATCACGATCGGAGACGTCAGCCACGATCGGCAGTGCTTCACCACCCTTGTCCTCAAGCTCCTTAGCGGTCGCATCCAGCTTATCCTTTTCCAGAGCGACCAGGGCAACAGCAAAACCATCATGAACGAGCCGTTCGGCAATCGCCTTCCCGATCCCTTGACTACCACCGGTAACAATTGCAACTTTCTTTGCCATGAGAGACTACCTCCTCAATATCCAATTTCTATCAACACTTTAATTATAACTGAAGCGTTTTCAAATGTGAAGTAATAAACTATTATCGGTCGTTAAAAGCGCTCCTGACTAATGTGTATCCCGAAGCTAAACACAAAAAAGCACCAGCCAAAGCGCTGATGCTTTTGATATTGAAGCGATAATCGAATATTAACGCTTACTGAATTGAGCAGCCTTACGAGCCTTCTTCAGACCTGGCTTACGACGTTCCTTCATCCGAGGGTCACGAGTCAAAAGACCGGCCTTCTTGAGGGCGTCACGGAAGTCAGGGTCAACGCTGAGCAGGGCGCGGGCGATCCCGTGACGAACAGCGCCGGCTTGACCGGAGAATCCACCACCATTGATGTTAGCGATAACGTCGTATTGGCCGTTAGTCTTGGTAACATCAAATGGTTGGTTTACGATAGCACGTAAGTCGGCAAATGGAATGTAGTCGTCAATTGCCTTGCCGTTCATCGTAATCTTACCTGAACCTGGTACTAAGCGAACACGTACGGTTGCGTCCTTACGCCGACCAGTACCACTGTATTGTACTTGTTGAGCCAATTCCATTCCCTCCTTAGATTAAGTTCGTAATGTCCAATGCTTCTGGCTTTTGAGCAGCATGACTGTGGTCTTCACCAGCGTAAACATGCAGCTTCAAGCCCATCTTGTGACCCAGGGAGTTGTGTGGAAGCATACCCTTGATAGCAGTTTCCAGAAGCTTCTCTGGTTCCTTAGCACGGAAGTCACCGGCAGTCCGTTCCTTCAAACCACCAGGGTAGTTTGAGTGACGGTAGTACTTCTTTTGCGAAGCCTTCTTACCAGTTAACTTAACTTGCGCAGCGTTGATAACAATGACATTGTCACCAGTGTCAACGTGTGGAGTAAATGTTGGCTTGTTCTTACCACGCAGAATTGATGCGACGACGGTGGCCAGACGACCCATTGGGACATCCTTAGCATCGACAACGTACCACTTGCGATCAACTTCACCAGGTTTTGCGATGTATGTCGTTCTCACGATTAAATCCTCCAATTTTGTTTTTCTTTTACATATAATAGTGTACCGAGTTATTAGATGGAAAAGAAATACCAAGTGCTAGTATACCTTCTTCTGCCCCCGGCGTCAATCATTTTCCGTAATCCACTGATACAAGGTACAAGCCACTGGCCGGGGCGGTCATCCGGGCCTGGGTCCGGTCCTTAGCCGCCAGCACCCGCTTGACGTCGCTGACCGGCCGCTGGTTGCTGCCGACCTCGAGCAAAAAGGCCACCATGATTCGGATCTGGTTATAGAGGAAGCCGTTACCAGTGAACTCGAAGATCACCTCGTTATCGTGCTCGTCGCGGTAGATGCTGATCTTCTCCACCGTCCGGAAGTTGCTCTTGGCCTGGCTCCCCGAGGCAACAAAGGAAGTGAAGTCGTGCTCACCGATGAAGTCCTTGGCAGCTTCCTTCATCTTCGCCAGGTCGAGCGGGTACTTGAAGTGAGCCGTGTAGTTGCGCTTGAAGGGGTTGACGAACTCCCCCTGGTCGACCCGGTAACGATAGGTCTTGCGGTGGGCACTGTAGCGGGCATGAAAGTCGGGGGTGACCTCCTCAGCCTTCTTTACCAGGATATCGAGGGGGAGGATGCTGTTTAAGGCCTTCCGCATCGAATCGTTACTCAGGTGGTATGGAATATCAAAGTGGGCAACCTGGTTGAGAGCGTGAACCCCGGCGTCCGTCCGCCCCGACCCAATTACCGGGATGGCGGGATCCGGGTGTTTAGCGATCTTGTTGACGGCATTCTTCAACACCTGTTCCACGGTCCGCTTATGAGGCTGGATCTGGAAGCCGGAGAAGTTGGTGCCATCGTAGGCAAAGGTAATTTTATAGCGATACAAAGTTACAATAGTCCTCCTCTGATCAAGAATAGGATGGTGGTTACCAAAACCATCACCACAAAGGTCATCGTGTCGCATCCCCGCCAGTGCAGCTGACGGAAGTGGGTCCGGGGGCTGTCGGGATCATAGCCCCGGGCCTCCATGGCGGTGGCCAGGTCCTCAGCTCGCTTGAAGGAGTTGACAAACAACGGGATTAGGACCGGAACGAGGTGCCTTACCCGCTGAACCAGGGTTCCCTGGTGGAAGTTCATCCCCCGTGACCGCTGGGCGTTGGTAATCTTACCCGCTTCATCCATGATTGTCGGGATAAAGCGCAGGGCGATCGACAGCATCAACGTAATCTGGTTGACCGGTACCCGTAAGAACTTCAGCGGCCGCATGAAACAGTCCAAGCCGTCTGCAATCCGCAGGGTCGGGGTCGTCGCCGTGAGCACCGTCGAGGCAGTGATGATAACCATGAACCGGTAGAAGATGATCAGGGCGTTCACCAGTCCATCATGGGTAATCGACATGATCCCCCAATGCCAGTAAAGCCGCCCACCGCTAGAGAAGAGTACCTGGAAGGCAACCGTGAAGACGATCACCCAAGCCAGCGGGCGCAACCCTTGCCAGTACTGGCGGAAGCTGACGTGACTCATCAGCATCGCTAGCAGGAGTCCCGCCAGCAGCCAAAGACTGGTTCCCCAACTGTTGGCAAAGAAAACCAGAATAACGTACCAGATGCACATCAAAAGCTTCATCCGGGGGTCAAGACGGTGCAGGGGCGAGGCAACCGGGACATAGCTACCAAAGACAATCTTATTATTCACCAGGCGTCCCCCCTAACTTGGCCGCTAGCTGATCAGCCAGGGCATCAATGCTCATCGCCGGGGCGATTGCTAGGCCAGCGTCACGGAGCCGGTGAGATATCGCTACGGCAGGTGGGACGTTGAGGTGATTAGCCATCAGAAATGCTGGATCGGCAAAGATCTCCCGCGGGGAGGCACTTTTTACCAGGCGTCCCTGATTCATCACCACTACCTGATCAGCATACTGGGCCACCTGATCCATCTGGTGAGTGATCAGGAGGATCGTGGTCCCGGCCACGTGGAGCTTGGCGATATTGGCCATCAAACGGTGCGTGACCGCGGCATCGAGCCCCGCGGTTGGCTCATCCAGGATCAGGATGGCTGGATGCATGGCTAGGACACCGGCGATGGCGACCCGCCGCATCTGACCACCGGAAAGAGCGAAAGGCGAACGCTTGGCAAATTCCGCTGGCAGGTCCACCATCCTCAAGGCGTCGCTGACCGCAGCCTGGACGCGGTCGGCCGACCAGCCCAGGTTGGTGGGACCAAAGGCAATGTCCTGGCCGATCGTCTCGGCAAAGAGCTGCTGCTCGGGAAACTGAAAGACGTAACCGACGTGGTGGCGCAACTTAGCTAGGTCAGTTGCCGACGACTGGGCATCAACCACAACGTCCCCCACCTGGATCTGGCCACTGGTTGGGCGGCCCAGACCGTCAATCAAAGAAACCAGGGTACTCTTCCCACTTCCGGTATGTCCGACAATGCCGACGAAGCTACCGGGCGCAATTTGCAGACTGACGTTGTCCAGTGCCGGGCGCTTCGTTTGTGACGAGTAATTAAAGCTGACGTTTTTAATTACAACTGCTGGCATATCCATCTCACCATCTCTTCCTCCGTGAAGTAGCGGGCCGGCACGGTTATCCCACGGTCAACTAGGGCCTGACGGAGGGCCTGACCCGCCGGCACACCAACCCCAACATGGCGCAGGAGGTCGACATCCGCCAGCACCGTGGCCGTGTCCCCCTGACGGATAACCTGGCCGCCATCAAGAACCACGACCCGATCCGCAATCGCCATCTCCGTGGGATCATGAGTAATTGAAATAATCGTATATTGCTGCTGTGTTCGCAGACGCTGCAGAAGGTCAAGAACCAGCTGCCGCCCGGCCGGATCGAGCATACTGGTGGCCTCATCCAGGATGATCACCTGCGGCTTAAGGGCCAGGATACCGGCGATCGCCACCCGCTGCTTTTGTCCCCCGGACAGCATCGTCGGTTCCGCACTTGCCAGGTCGGTCATATCAACCGCTGCCAGGGCCTGTTGGATCCGGGACCGCATTTTTGCAAGCGGAACCTGGCGATTCTCCAAGCCAAAGGCGACGTCATCGGCCACAGTGGCACCAACAAACTGATTATCGGGGTTCTGAAAGACAATTCCGACCTGCTGGTGCACCCTCGTCATGTTCTCCTCGGTCACCGGCAGGTTGCAAACCGTGACCTGTCCCTGCTTAGGGAGTAAGAGACCGTCGATCAGGCGGGCCAAGGTGCTCTTCCCGCTCCCGTTACGCCCGATGATTGCCGTCCATTCACCCTGGGGAAAACGAAGGCTAACGCCATCGAGGATCATCCGGTCAGCATTGGGGTATTGAAATTGAACGTTGGTCAGTGTGACTGCATCCACCACGCGTTCCTCCTCACATCGTTAATATCACTATTTTAACAGCCAACCTCCACCATCAAAAGGAATTTAAACTAAAAAATCACTTACCACCGGGGTGCGCAGGGTTTCTGCATTCGAGCTAGACTAGGGAGTATTCCCACCATCGTAACGCTCTATACCACCAATGATAGTGATTCTTTATTACGTATTTAGTTATTGGTCGACAAGAAATTAGTCAACGAATTCCAAAATAACCATTGGTGCGCCGTCACCACGACGAGGCATCGTCTTCAGAATCCGCGTGTAACCACCTTGACGGTCAGCATACTTTGGAGCAAGTTCTTCAAACAGGTGTTGAAGAGCAGATTGAATCCGAATGTTGTCGCCATCTTCCTTAACGTCAGCAACGACGTTCCGAAGGTAAGCAGCAGCCTTACGCCGGGATGCAAGATCACCATGCTTGGCAAGCGTGATCATCTTATCAGCAGTCTTACGAACTTCCTTAGCCCGTGCTTCGGTAGTGGTAATTTGACCATTAACAATTAAATCAGTAGTTAAATCACGTAATAAAGCTTTACGTTGTGAACTTGTACGTCCTAATTTACGGTAACTCATGAAGTGGTTCCCTCCTTTGCAATTGGTGTTAATTAATCATCTTGGCGGAATGAAACACCGAGATCATTTAACTTAAGCTTAATTTCTTCTAATGACTTCTGTCCTAAGTTCCGAACCTTCATCATGTCAGAAACGGTCCGATCAGTTAATTCCTTGACGGTGTTGATGCCAGCACGCTTGAGGCAGTTGTATGACCGTACTGAGAGGTCCAATTCCTCAATTGTCATTTCGAGCATCTTTTCCTTGTGGGTCTCTTCCTTTTCAACCATCACTTGGGAATTTTGTGCTTCCTCAGTCAGATCCACAAAAATTGCCAGGTGTTCGGTCAAAATCTTGGCCCCAAGGCTCACCGCTTCAGTAGGTGTTAATGAACCGTCAGTCCAAACATCCAAAGTCAACTTATCGTAGTCGTTGCGTTGACCAACACGTGCATTTTCGACAGTGTAATTTACACGTTCGATTGGGGTATAGATGGAATCAATTGGTAATACACCGATGGCAAGATCTTCCATCCGGGCCTTGTTATCATTAGCAGAAAGGTAACCGCGACCTTTATCAGCTGTCATCTTAATGTGTAATTCCGCACCATCAGCAACAGTTGCAATGTGCAGGTCAGGGTTTAAGATAGTGACTTCCCCATCACCCTGGATGTCGGCGGCGGTTACTTCGGCCGGCCCCTTAACATCAAGTTCGAGGTCTTTTTGATCCTCGGAGTTGATCTTCAAGGAAACCTTCTTAAGATTTAAGATAATTTGGGTCACATCTTCAGTAACACCTTCAACGGTGCTAAATTCATGCAAAACCCCATCAATTTGCATACTGGTGATTGCTGCACCCGGGAGTGAAGCCAGCAGTACACGTCTTAATGAATTACCAAGAGTAGTTCCATAACCGCGTTCAAGTGGTTCTACAACAAACTTGCCGTAGTTATCAGTCTCTTCAATTTTGTGAATGTTTGGCTTTTCAAATTCGATCATTCTATCCCTGTACCCCTTTCAAAACGTGGTTCGCATTTGAGACGAAAAGGCAATTGCTGGAAATACCAACAATGTCAATTAAACACGACGACGCTTTGGAGGACGAGAACCATTGTGTGGGACTGGAGTTACATCACGAATAACAGTAACTTCCAAACCAGTTGTTTGAAGAGCACGGATGGCAGATTCACGACCGGAACCTGGACCCTTAACTTCAACTTCAACGGTCTTCATACCGTGTTCCATTGCTTGCTTAGCAGCAGCTTCTGATGCCATCTGAGCAGCGAATGGCGTAGACTTACGACTACCCTTGAAGCCTAAAACACCGGCTGATGACCAAGCAACAGCGTTACCTTGAACATCAGTGATCATGATCAAAGTGTTGTTGAACGTTGAGTGAATGTGGGCAACACCAGTTTCAACGTTCTTTTTTGCACGACGCTTACGCGTACCCTTTTTGGTTGCCATATCTAGTACTAACCTCCTTTTTTAATATAATCTAATTACTTCTTCTTGTTTGCGATGGTAACGGCCTTACCCTTACGAGTCCGGGCGTTGTTCTTCGTGTGTTGACCACGAACAGGCAAACCACGACGGTGACGCATACCACGGTATGAACCAATTTCTTGGAGCCGCTTGATGTTCATGGAAACTTCACGACGCAAGTCACCTTCCACTTGGATTTGGTCGACTTGTGCACGGATCTTTTCTTCTTGATCTGGAGTCAAATCACGAACACGAATGTCTTCTGAAACACCGGCATTTTCAAGGATCTTCTTTGCACGAGAATCACCAATACCGTAAATATAAGTTAAGCCGATTACGATACGCTTGTCACGAGGTAAATCGACACCTGCAATACGAGCCATTTATTGCACCTCCGTTCTTAATTAATTTTATTACTTACCTTGACGCTGCTTGTGCTTAGGGTTTGCAGAGCAAATAACCATAACACGTCCATGACGCTTAACGATCTTGCAGTGCTCGCACATCCGCTTGACTGATGGTCTTACTTTCATTATTAAATCCTCCTAGAGAGTTCCTGTTAACTACTACTTAAACCGGAACGTGATCCGACCCTTGGTCAGGTCATAAGGGGACATTTCAACCTTAACCCGGTCACCAGGTAAGATCTTGATGTAGTGCATCCGAATCTTACCGGAAACGTGGGCTAAGATCTCAGCTCCGTTTTCCAGTTCAACTTTAAACATCGCATTAGGCAAAGTTTCGGTAACTTTACCCTCTACTTCAATCACATCGGCTTTTGCCACGGAATGGTTCCTCCTTGCCTAATCAAGAAAATTACGTAAAAACGGTGGGAAGTGCGGTCACTTCCCACTGTCAGCTAGATAAACCTTGCCTAGTTTAGCATAACTAGCCACACTTCGCAAGGCATAACCCGCATTAAAGATTATTAAGCACTTTCTTGACGTCGTCGTAAACCTTGTCGATGTCCTGTTGACCATCGATCGTGTGCAAAACGCCTTGCTTTTGGTAGTAATCTACCAGTGGTGTATTCAGTTTGATGTTAACATCAAGACGATTCTTAACCGTTGCCGGCTTATCATCGTCACGTTGGTAGAATTCGTGGCCGCCACAAACATCACAGGTTCCCTCAACCTTGGTTGGGTTGTAAACCTTGTGGTAAGTTGCTCCACAGTTGCGACAGATGAACCGGCCACTCAGACGTTCAACCAATACATCCGGTTCAACGTGGATGTTGATGACTGCATCTAAGTGACGGTCACTCTCAGCTAACATCTTATCCAAGGCAGCTGCTTGGTTAAGATTACGAGGAAAACCATCAAGCATGAAGCCGTTCTTGGTGTCGTCCTGCGCTAACCGTTCCTTGACGATACCATTAGTGACTTCGTCTGGAACAAGCTCACCCTTATCGATGTACTTCTTGGCTTCGAGCCCCATCGGCGTTTCATTCTTGATCGCCGCCCGGAAAATATCACCGGTTGAGATGTGAGGAATGTCGAAGTCTTCCACAATCTTCTGAGCTTGGGTACCCTTACCAGCACCAGGCAAACCCATTAAAACAAGATTCATACTCATTTTTCATTTCCTCCTTCAGGTTCACGAATAAATCCAATGTATTCGCGCTTCATGGTTAAACCATTCAATTGCCGAACCAGATCCAATGCAATTTGAACAATGATCAGTAAACTAGTACCACCAAGACCGATTGATTGGCTGAGGTTCCAAACGTTACTTGCAACCAGTGGGATTAACGAGATCAACCCCAGAATCAGTGAACCGACCGTGCTCAAGCGCATCAGCAGTGACGAAACATATCCCTGCGTTCCCTTTCCAGGACGAACACCTGAAATGTAACTGCCTTGCTTCTGCAAGTTCTCGGCCAGCTTTTCGGGATTAACCTGAACAAAGGCGTAGAAAAAGGTAAAGACAACAATCAGCAGAATGTAAAGGGTAATCCCCGGACCAGACTGCATATTAAAAATTGTTGACATAACTTGGTACCAGGTATCTCCACCGTGGTTCTGTTGGAACGCCATCAGGATGGTCTGCGGCGTCGAAATGAAGGAACCCGCGAAGATAACTGGGATAACTCCAGAAACATTAATCTTTAATGGTAGATAACTACTTGATGGTGAAGTGGTTGTCCGACGAGTATATTGAATTGGCAACCGCCGCTCGGCCTGTTGAACCCAAGTGACGAATGCCACAATAATGACTAATGCAATAACTACTAAGGCGATGAAGCCGATTCCCATCCAGAGGGCGGAACCAGATTCACCCGCAATTTGATCATCCCAGAGTTGCCGAATTCCACCCGGCATCTGTGCAACAATCCCGGCGAAGATGATGACGGAAACCCCGTTACCAAGGCCCCGTTCCGTGATCATGTCACCCATCCAAGTAGCAAACATTGTACCAGCGGTTAAGATCAATCCGATGGTCAGATAGGTCTGAACCCCGGGATGGTTAACCAAGTGGATTGAACTCAAGGCATTAAACCCGGCGGTGATCCCGATCGATTGGATGAACCCCAACACAATCGTCAACCACCGAGTTGCTTGATTCAACTTTCGCCGTCCAACTTCACCCTGCTTACTCCATTCAACAAACCGCGGGACAATGTCCATCTGCAGCAGTTGAACAACAATTTGAGCGGTAATGTATGGGGAAACACCCATTGCAAACAATGAGTAGTTTTCCAAGCCACCACCACTAAAAGTATTGAGGATCGATGCTAACCCGGTCGAGGAAATCTCCTGCAGTGCAGCAGCATTAACTCCAGGAACAGTGATAGCCGCCCCAATTCGGTAAACAATCAATACAAACAGGGTGAACAGAATCTTCTTACGAATATCCTTAACCCCGAGTGCATTCTTGACGGCTTTGAACAAATTACATCACCTCAGTTTTACCGCCAGCAGCTTCAATGGCAGAAACTGCAGAAGCGGAAAACTTGTTAGCCTTAACAGTTAACTTCTTCTCAAGCTTACCACTACCAAGAACCTTAACACCGCTCTTCAAGTTCTTGACCAGACCACTTTCCATCAGGACTTGTGGGGTAACTTCAGTACCGTCATCGAACTTGTTCAATGCAGTCAAGTTAACAATAGCGTATTCCTTGCGGTTAATGTTGGTGAAACCACGCTTTGGGATTTGCCGGTAGAGTGGCATTTGGCCCCCTTCAAAGCCCAGACGAGTCTTACCATGAGCCTTTTGACCCTTCGTACCACGTCCGGAAGTAAAACCATGACCAGATGACAGGCCACGACCCTTACGAAGACGCTTTGAACGAGAACCTTCTGCAGGCTTCAATTCATTTAACTTCATTTAGTAGGCACCTCCTTATTATTTAATTGTAATTACTTAACTTCTTCGATGGAAACTAAGTGTGCAACCTTGAAAATTTGACCACGTGTTGCGGCGTTGTCTGGCAGGATGTTAGAACTGCCGATCTTGCCCAGGCCCAATGCCTTAACGGTCTTACGTTGGGTTGGTTCACGGTGGGCAACACTGTGGATTAAGGTAACTTTAACTTTAGCCATAATTAGTGCCCTCCTTATTCTGCCAAGTGGTCAACTGAAACGCCACGAAGCTTGGCAACTTCTTCAGCACTCTTCAAGTGCTTCAAACCTTCAAACGTTGCACGAACAACGTTAACAGGAGTGTTGGAACCAAGACGCTTTGAAGTAACATCAGCTACACCAGCAAGGTCCATGACGTTACGTACCGCACCACCGGCAGCAACCCCGGAACCTTCAACGGCTGGCTTCAACATGATCTTTCCACCGCCGTATACACCGATAACTTCGTGTGGAATAGTCGTACCAACGATTGGCACAGTGATCAGGTTCTTTTCAGCAGTAGCTTGGGCCTTCCGGATGGCTTCCGGAACTTCTTGGGCCTTACCAGTACCGAAACCAACGTGACCCTTACGATCACCAACGATTACTAAGGCAGCAAACCGCATCCGGCGACCACCCTTAACAACCTTGGTAATCCGGTTGATGGCAACAACTTGATCGTCTAAGTCCAACTTTGCTGGATCAATGAATTCTGATGATGTCATTGCAGGTTATTCCTCCTTCTTTTTAGAATTTAAGTCCGTTTTCACGAGCAGCGTCAGCTAATGCTTCAACACGGCCGTGGTAGAGGTACCCACCACGATCGAAGACAACGTTGCTGATGTTCTTAGCAACCGCACGCTTGGCGATTAAGGCACCAACACCACTAGCTTGCTCAGTCTTCGTCTTGCCACTAACTTCACTGTCCATAGTGGAGGCACTAGCGAGCGTCACACCCTTTACGTCATCAATTAATTGAGCGTAAATGTTTTTGTTTGAACGGTAAACACTTAAGCGTGGGCGCTCCGCAGTACCAGAAATCTTACCGCGAACGCGCATGTGACGGCGTTGACGGATCTTGTTCTTATCTGGTTTAGAAATCACAATAGTCACCTCTTATTGAATATTTTATGTTAATTATAAATCGCTGATAGAATAACCTAATCAGATTACTTACCAGTCTTACCTTCCTTACGGATGATGTGTTCGTTTTCGTAACGAATACCCTTACCCTTGTATGGTTCAGGTGAACGAACAGCACGAACTTGCGCAGCAAAATCACCAAGGTGTTCCTTGTTGATTGAGCTCAATTCGATCGTGGTGTTATCTGGCACCTTGATGTCAACATCTTCCGGCTTGTCGATTTCAACTGGGTTGGAGTAACCAACAGTCAAGATCAGCTTGTTACCCTTGAATTGTGCACGGTAACCAACACCGACGAGCTTCAGAACTTTCTTGTAACCATCAACAACACCTTCAACCATGTTGTTAACGTTAGCCCGGGTAGTACCGTGGATCATCTTCAACTTGTTGGAATCGCCATCACGATCAAACTTAACAACGTTGTCGGCAACGGTCATCTTGATCAATGGTGAGATTTCACGAGATAAGGTACCCTTAGGCCCCTTAACAGTTACCA
Source organism: Limosilactobacillus pontis DSM 8475 (assembly GCF_001435345.1). Classification (GTDB taxonomy): domain Bacteria; phylum Bacillota; class Bacilli; order Lactobacillales; family Lactobacillaceae; genus Limosilactobacillus; species Limosilactobacillus pontis. The sequence goes on from NZ_AZGO01000008.1 coordinate 53,068, forward strand.
CGTTACCATCTTGTGATATTTCAACGCCCTTTGGCAGGTCAATTTCCTTGTAACCAATACGACTCATGCGTACACCTCCTAACTAATTATTAATATTACCAAACGTAGGCGATAACTTCGCCACCAATGTTCTTGGCGCGAGCAACCTTGTCAGTCACAACACCCTCAGATGTTGAGATAATGGCAATACCTAAACCGTTAAGAACCTTTGGCACAGCGTCAGCCTTAACGTATGAGCGTAAACCAGGCTTTGAGATCCGCTTCAAGCCGGAAATAACGCGTTGACCGTCGTTTCCGTACTTCAAGAATACTCGGATGATGCCTTGCTTGTTATCGTCAACATATTCAACATCGCGAATGAAACCTTCGTTCTTCAAGATTTCAGCGATGTCCTTCTTCATCTTTGATGCAGGTGCCTCAACTGATTCGTGTTGGGCCATGTTAGCGTTACGAATACGAGTTAAGAAATCTGCAATTGGATCACTCATAGACATCGATGTTTTCCTCCTTTTGTCGGTGATTTGTTTACCAGCTAGCCTTCTTCAAACCAGGAATTTGTCCCTTGTGGGCAAGTTCTCGTAAGCAAATCCGGCATAGGTGGAATTTACGGTAAACTGAGTGCGGACGTCCACAACGAGCACAACGTGTGTATTCACGACTTGAGAACTTAGCGGGACGGTTGCACTTAGCAATCATTGATTTTTTAGCCAATTTGTGGAACCTCCTTTATTTAGCAAATGGCATGCCGAGCTTGGCAAGTAATTCGTGTGATTCTTCATCACTTTGAGCAGTCGTTACGATTACAACGTCCAAACCACGAACACGATTTACCTTGTCGTAATCAATTTCTGGGAAAATTAATTGTTCACGAATACCGAGGGTGTAGTTACCACGACCATCGAAGGCCTTGTTGCTTACACCGTGGAAGTCACGAACCCGTGGCAGAGCAACGTTGATTAACTTGTCCAAGAAATCGTACATCCGTTCACCACGCAGGGTAACCTTGGCACCAATTGCCATACCTTCACGAAGACGGAAGCCGGCAATCGACTTCTTAGCCTTGGTAATCAGTGGCTTTTGACCAGCGATAAGGCTAAGTTCTTCAACAGCTTCATCCAGGTTCTTTGAGTTGGTAGTAGCATCACCAACACCCATGTTCAAAACAATCTTGTCAATCTTTGGGGCTTGCATAACTGAAGAGTAGTTGAACTTTTCAATTAAGGCTGGGCGAATTTCGCTTTCGTATTTAGCTTTCAAACGGTTTTCCATTAGTCGTTTTTCCTCCTTTCTTCAAATATTAGTCGAGGGTCTTGCCTGACTTCTTGGCAACGCGAACCTTCTTACCATCAACAAACTTGTAACCGACACGGGTTGGTTCGTTAGTTGAAGGATCAATCAGCATTACGTTTGAAGCGTTGATTGGAGCTTCAGTATCGATAACACCACCGTTTGGGTTAGCGTTGTTTGGCTTTTGATGTTTCTTGATCTTGTTAATGCCTTCAACGACAACGCGGTTTTCAGCAGCTAAGATCTTCTTAACGCTACCTTCCTTACCCTTGTCCTTACCGGCGATAACGCGAACTTTGTCACCTGTCTTAATGAACATGTTGATTGTGCACCTCCTTATTCTTGGTTAAATCTTACAGAACTTCTGGAGCGAGTGAGACGATCTTCATGAAGTCATCACCACGGAGCTCACGAGCGATTGGGCCAAAAATACGGGTACCCTTAGGGCTCTTGTCATTGTTAATCAGAACAGCGGCGTTTTCATCAAACTTGATGTATGAACCATCCTTACGGTGCAGACCATGCTTAGTCCGTACGACAACGGCCTTAACAACGTCACCCTTCTTAACAACGCCACCTGGTGTTGCCTGCTTTACAGTAGCAACAATAATGTCACCAATATTACCAGTCTTAACTCGGGAACCACCCAAAATCTTGATAACTAAGATTTCGCGCGCACCGGAGTTATCAGCGACTTTCAACCGACTTTCCTGTTGAATCACGGTTAGGTCCTCCTTCCATTTACAAATAAGAATTAGAATACGAATTTAAGAGTTATCTGCTAATTAAAGGGTAGCAGCCTTTTCGACAATCTTTACAAGACGGAAACGCTTCTTAGCTGACAGTGGCCGAGTTTCCATGATTTGTACAGTGTCGCCGGTCTTAGCTTCGTTGTTTTCGTCATGTGCGTAGTACTTCTTTGAGTAACGTACACGCTTGCCGTAGACAGGAGCACTCTTGTAAGTGTCAACTACGACAGTGATGGTCTTGTCCATCTTGTCAGAAACAACGCGACCTTGGTAAACCTTACGTGCATTACGTTCTTCACTCATGCGCTAATCCTCCTTTTCGTATTCTTATTTGTTTAATTGTTGTTGACGAAGAACTGTCTTAACCCGTGCAATGTCCTTACGTACTTGCTTCAGACTTGCAGTGTTTTCCAATTGGCCGGTTGCTAACTGGAAACGTAAGTTAAACAATTGTTCCTTCAATTCCTTCTCACGGTCAAGTAGCTTGTCAGTGGTTAATCCATTCAGTTCTTGTACGTAATCTTTACTTTTCATTAGATTGTCCACCTACTTCCTCACGTTGTACGATCTTAGTGCGAACTGGCAACTTGTGACCGGCAAGACGCAAAGCTTCATGAGCGACTTCTTCAGAAACGCCCCCTACTTCGAACATAACCTTGCCGCGCTTAACTGGGGCAACCCAGCCTTCTGGAGCACCTTTACCATTACCCATCCGGACACCAACACCCTTGCTGGTGTAGGAAAGTTGAGGGAAGATCTTGATCCAAACCTTCCCACCACGCTTCATGTAACGGGTCATAGCGATACGGGCAGCTTCGATTTGACGGTTGCTGATCCAATGAGAATCAAGGGCTTGCAAACCGTAGTCACCAAAGGTAACAGTCTTGCCACCCTTAGCTTCACCACGCATGTGACCACGTTGAACCTTACGGTGCTTTACTCGCTTTGGTACTAGCATGTTTTACTTCCCTCCTTGTTCATCATCATTTTCATTCTTCTTGGCAGGAAGAACTTCACCGCGGTAGATCCAGGTTTTAACACCAAGGACACCGTAAGTAGTGTTAGCTTCATCCCAAGAGTAATCAATGTCTGCACGGAGTGTGTGAAGCGGAACAGTACCATCTGAGTATGATTCAACCCGAGACATGTCGGCACCGTTCAGACGACCAGCAACTTGAGTCTTGATACCCTTAGCACCGGCACGCATTGCGCGTTGCATTGCTCCACGCATTGCACGACGGAAGGCAATCCGCGCTTCCAGTTGACGAGCAATGCTTTCACCAACAAGGTGTGCATCCAAGTCTGGCTTCTTGATTTCCACAATGTTGATGTGGACACGCTTGCCAGTTAACTTGTTTAATTCCTTGCGAAGTGCTTCAACTTCTGAACCACCCTTACCAATAACCATTCCTGGCTTGGCAGTGTGAATTGAAACGTTGACGCGGTTAGCGGCACGTTCAATTTCAACGGTTGATACAGAGGCATCAGCAAGTCGCTTTTCGATGTACTTACGGATCCGAAGGTCTTCGTTCAGATAGTCGGCAAAGTTCTTGTCAGCGTACCACTTTGCAGTCCAATCGCGAATGACTCCGACACGAAAACCATTAGGATTGATCTTTTGACCCACTATTCATTCCTCCTATCGTTCTGTAACAACCACTGTGATGTGACTAGTCCGCTTGTTGATTGGTGAAGCAGAACCCTTTGCACGTGGACGGAACCGCTTTAAGGTTGGTCCTTCGTTCGCATAAGCTTCGCTAACAACCAAAGATGCACGATCTAAGTCAAAGTTGTTTTCAGCGTTTGCAACAGCAGATTTTAATACTTTTTCAACATCTGAAGCGGCACCGCGGCTGGTGAACTTCAGAATAGCAAATGCTTCAGCAACACTCTTGCCGCGAATTGCATCTAACACAAAACGAGCCTTACGGGGTGCAACCCGAACCATCTTGGCAGTTGCCTTAGCGGATGTAATGTTTTCAGCCATTTATTAATTCACCCTCCTTACTTACCAGTCTTCTTGTCATCGGTAGCGTGACCATGGAAAGTCCGCGTTGGTACGAATTCACCTAACTTGTGGCCAACCATGTCTTCTTGAACGTAAACTGGTACGTGCTTCCGACCATCGTAAACAGCAAAAGTGTAGCCAATAAAGCTTGGGAAAATGGTTGAACGACGTGACCATGTCTTGATGACAGTCTTCTTTTCGGAATCTTTTTGAGCTTCGACCTTCTTCAATAATGAAGCGTCAGCGAAAGGCCCCTTCTTCAAACTACGACCCATTTAGTGTACCTCCTCTCGGGTAATAAAACGTAAATTAACGAGTATGTGGACCGCGCTTCCGACCACGAACAATGAACTTGTTTGAACGAGCCTTGTGTGAACGGGTCTTCTTACCAACGGTCTTCTTACCCCATGGAGACAGAGGTGATGGTAAACCAACAGGTTGCTTACCTTCACCACCACCATGTGGGTGATCGTTAGGGTTCATTACAGAACCACGAACGTGTGGACGTTGACCTGCGTAACGCGTACGACCAGCCTTACCCTTGATTAGCAGGGCGTGTTCGTCGTTACCAACAGTACCAATCGTGGCACGGCAGGTAGCCAGAACCATCCGAACTTCACCGGATGAGAGACGAACTAAGACGTACTTTTCTTCCTTACCAAGCAGTTGTGCAGAAGCACCAGCTGAACGGGCGAGTTGACCACCCTTGCCTGGCTTTAATTCAATGTTGTGAATAACAGTACCAACTGGAATGTTCTTCAATGGAAGGGCATTACCAACCTTGATATCAGCATCTGGACCGGATTGAACCGTCATACCAACCTTCAAGCCCTTAGGAGCAATGATGTATGACTTAGTACCATCAGCGTAACCAAGCAGAGCGATGTTAGCAGTCCGGTTAGGGTCATATTCAATGGTCTTAACCGTTGCAGGAACATCATCCTTGATCCGCTTAAAGTCAATGATCCGGTATTGACGCTTAACTCCACCACCACGGTGACGAACAGTAATGTGACCGTAACTGTTACGACCAGCAGTACTCTTCAATGGTGCCAGCAATGACTTTTCAGGGGTACTCTTCGTGATTTGGGCGAAGTCGTAACCGTTCATGTTCCGGCGACCGTTAGTAGTAGGTTTGTACTTACGAATTCCCACTGTGTTTTCCTCCTTTTTTTAATGATTAGTTTTCACTGTTGTCGTTGAACAGCTTAATTTCATCAGAATCGGCAGAGAGCGTAACGATTGCCTTACGACGGCGCTTAGTGTAACCAACGTAACGGCCTTGACGCTTCTTCTTACCCTTAACGTTCATGATGTTTACCTTAACAACCTTAACGCCGAAGATTTCTTCAACCGCGTTCTTGACCTGGGTCTTGGTTGCTCGTAAATCAACATCGAACGTATAACGCTTGTCGTCCATGCCAGCCATTGAAGCTTCAGTGACAACTGGACGTAAAATAATTTCGCGTGCTTCCATTATGCGAGCACCTCCTCTACTTGAGAAAGAGCTGACTTAGTGATGACAACCTTTTGAGCGTCAACAACGTTTAAGATGTTAACACCAGCTGGCGTAACAACGGTTGCATTAGCCAGGTTGCGAGCAGATAAAGCAGCATTCTTGTCATCGTCAGTAACAACGATCAGTGCCTTTTCGGCAACCTTCAAGTTGTCTAAGGCAGCTGCAAAGTCCTTCGTCTTTGGTGCGTCGAAGCTCAGGGAGTCAACAACTACTAAGCTGTCGTCCAGAACCTTTTGGGAGAGAGCTGACTTGATAGCCAGTTGACGAACCTTGCGAGGAAGGCTGTACTTGTAGGAACGTGGGGTAGGGCCAAAGACAATACCACCGCCACGGAATTGTGGTGAACGGATTGAACCTTGACGAGCACGACCAGTACCCTTTTGACGCCATGGCTTCTTACCACCACCGCTAACAGCTGAACGATTCTTAACATCGTGAGTACCTTGACGCAATGAAGCACGTTGACGCAGGATAGCATCAAATTCAGCGTTTTGGTTTGGTTCAACACCAAATACCGCTGCGTTCAGTTCAATGGTGCCGTTTTGGCTACCATCTTGCTTGTACAAATTAACGCTAGTCATTATTTACTTCCTCCTTTCTTATTATTTGTTGTGTTGCTTGCTCAGGCTCTTCTTGGTGTTAGCCTTCACAGAGTTCTTAATCGTAACGTATGACTTGTTAGCGCCAGGAACGTTACCCTTAATCAGTAATACGTTGTTGTCGAGGTCGACCTTAACAACTTGTAAGTGTTGCATAGTAACAGTCTTGTTACCCATCCGGCCTGGGAGCTTCATACCCTTGAATACCCGGTTAATGATTGCACCCAGAGAACCTGGACGACGGTGGTAACGAGAACCGTGAGCCATAGGACCACGTGATTGGTTGTCCTTGTGAATGTTACCTTGGTAACCATGACCCTTGGTAACACCCGTAACGTCGACAGTTTCACCTTCAGAGAAGACGTCAGCCTTAACTTCATCTCCAACCTTGATGTCATCCCCTAATTCAGCGTCACGGATTTCACCGATGAAGCGCTTAGGGGTCGTGTTTGCTTTTGCTGCATGACCTTGTTCAGGCTTGTTGCTCAAGATTTCGCGCTTGTCGTCAAAACCGAGTTGAACGGCGTTGTAACCATCGTTTTCAACGGTCTTGATTTGCATAACAACGTTTGGCGTTACGTCAATAACAGTAACTGGTACCAATTCACCGTTATCAGTGAAGACTTGAGTCATACCAACCTTTTTACCTAAGATTCCTTTGGCCATGAGTACACCTCCAATTTAATGTTTTTCGTTTTAATAAAGTAAGAAATAATTACAACTTGATTTCGATGTCAACACCACTTGGCAGGTCGAGTTTCATCAGTGAGTCAACCGTCTTTGGGGTTGGGTCGATGATGTCGATCAAACGCTTGTGGGTCCGCATTTCAAATTGTTCCCGAGACTTCTTGAACTTGTGTGGTGAACGGATAACCGTGTAGATAGTCCGTTCAGTTGGTAACGGGATAGGACCTGAGATTTGAGCACCTGTCCGCTTAGCGGTATCAACAATCTTATCAGCAGATTGGTCGAGGATACGGTGTTCATAAGCCTTTAACCGAATACGAATCTTTTGTTTTGCCATTATGTTCCCTCCTTCATCAGATTTAAAATTTGACTAGCTCCGCGGAAATTACCGCCACATCCTGTGGCAAAGCGGCCGGGTGTGTCGCAACCTTCCGCATCAACGCTTCGCAGCTTAAACTCCCATGGGGGTAGGGCAAATCTACCCACCAACGCTCAAGCACCTATCCATAATACTAAAGAATCGCCGTCATATCAAGTGTTTAATGCAATTAATTTTGATTGAAATCTTCTTGTAAAGTAAAATCGGTTTCAAAGTCTCGACAATTTCTTCAAAATTTTTAAGAAACCGTCAATAATGGAGCCTAATTTCTCCTCAACGATCTTTCCTACTGTATATAAATTAAATTTAGGCGCATTTAGGCAGCGCTAGATGGAAAATGATCGCCAACAGCGCCGCAATGCAGTCGATGTCCTTAGACATCTGGGAAGCTCTACCAGCCTGGTAACAATGGGTAACTATAATCCGTGTGCTGCCAGCTTCACTTCATCAACAAAATGACTTTAAAAATAAAAAAAACCGGTTTAAAACCGATCTTCTTTATTCGGTCATGACAGCGAACTAGTCGTTGCCCTTACCGCTCTTCTTGATGATATCTTCTTGAACTGACTTAGGAACAGCTGAGTAGTGGTCGAAGGTCATCGTGAAGGTACCACGACCCTGGGTAGCAGAACGCAGGGCAGTAGCGTAACCGAACATTTCTGACAGCGGAACGAATGAGTGGATCAGTTGAGCGTTACCACGTTCTTCCATCCCATCGATGGTCCCACGACGAGCAGTTACTTGACCCATGACGTCACCCATGTTGTCTTGTGAGACAACGATGTCAACCTTCATGATTGGTTCAAGGATAACTGGGTCCGCCTTCTTAGCAGCATTCTTCAGAGCGAGGGATGCGGCAACCTTGAAGGCCGCTTCACTAGAGTCGACTTCGTGGTAACTACCATCGTAGAGCTTAGCGTGCATGTCAACCAGTGGGTAACCGGCCAGGACACCGTTTTGCATAGCTTCCTTCAAACCTTGTTCAACGGCAGGGATGAATTCACGAGGAACAACACCACCGACAATGGCGTCTTCAAATTCGAAGCCTTCCCCTTCCTTTAGTGGCGTAAATTCAATCCATACATCACCGTATTGACCCTTACCACCAGACTGACGAACGAACTTACCTTGGGCACTTGCCTGCTTGGTAAATGCTTCACGGTAGGATACTTGTGGCTTACCAACGGTAACTTCGGCGTGGAATTCACGACGCAGACGTTCAACAATGATGTCCAGGTGCAGTTCACCCATCCCGGCGATCAAAGTTTCACCAGTTTCAGGGTTAGTCTCAGCCTTGAAGGTTGGGTCTTCTTCGGCCAGCTTTTGCAGACCCTTGTCCATCTTGTCCTGGTCAGCCTTAGACTTTGGTTCAACGGAAACCTGGATAACTGGGTCAGGGAAGTCCATTGATTCAAGTTGCAGTGGGTGATCAGGGTTGGTCAGGGAGTCACCAGTCGTGGTGTTCTTCAGACCGATAGCAGCGGCGATATCACCAGAGAACACTTCTGGGATTTCGTGTTGTTGGTTAGAGTGCATTTGCAGCAGACGACCGATACGTTCACGCTTGTCCTTAGTGGCGTTCAGAACGTATGAACCGGATTGCAGTGAACCAGTGTAAACACGTAAGAAGGTCAGACGACCAACGAATGGGTCGGTGGCGATCTTGAAGGCCAGGGCAGCGAATGGCTTGTCATCACCGGCAGTCAGTTCAACTTCGTTACCATCAGCGTCGTGGGCAACGAATGGCTTAACATCCAGTGGTGATGGCAGGTAGTCGATAACGGCGTCAAGCATCATTTGGATACCCTTATCCTTGTAGGCAGAACCAGCAAGTACTGGGAAGAGCTTTTCTTCCAGGGTTCCCTTACGGATAGCAGCCTTGATTTCATCGACGGAAATGTCTTCACCCTCAAGGTACTTCTCCATGATATTGTCGTCGATGTCCGCCAGCGTTTCGATCATGGCATCGTGACGCTTTTGGGCTTCGTCCTTCATGTCATCCGGAATGTCAACGGTGTCCCAGTTGGTACCCAGCTTATCTTCGTCGTAAACGTAGGCAACCATCTTAACCAGGTCAACAACACCAGAGAAGGTGTCTTCCGCACCAATTGGCATTTGGATCGGAAGTGGGGTAACGTTCAGACGGTCCTTGATCGTTTGAACAGAGTAGTCAAAGTTGGCACCAACCTTGTCCATCTTGTTAGCGAAGACGATCCGTGGAACGTTGAATTGGTCGGCTTGACGCCAAACTGTTTCGGTCTGTGGTTCAACCCCGGCTTGGGCATCGAGGACCGTTACGGCACCATCAAGCACCCGCAATGCACGTTCAACTTCGACAGTGAAGTCCACGTGTCCTGGGGTATCGATGATGTTAATCCGGTAGTCCTTCCAAACGGCCGTGGTGGCAGCGGACGTGATGGTGATACCACGTTCCTTTTCTTCATCCATCCAGTCCATTTGTGAAGCACCATCGTGGGTTTCACCAATCTTGTGAATCTTACCGGTGTAGTAAAGAATCCGCTCAGTGGCAGTCGTCTTACCGGCATCGATGTGGGCCATGATACCGATGTTACGCGTCTTAGCAAGTGGATATTCACGTTTGTTAGCCATCTTAAAGTGTATCTCCTTCCGAAAGATAATATCTTATAATCGCCATTTTTAGAAAAAGGGATGACGGTTATCAATCAACTACGTCACCCCTTTATTGTAACCAGTCAGGCAACTGGTTTCAATTGCCGATGATTACCAGCGGTAGTGTGCAAAGGCACGGTTAGCTTCTGCCATCCGGTGAGTGTCTTCACGCTTCTTAACTGAAGCACCGGTGTTGTTGGAAGCATCGATGATTTCACGGGAAAGCCGTTCAACCATAGTGTGTTCCCCACGCAGCCGTGCGTATTGAACAATCCAACGAAGACCCAACGTGGTCCGCCGTTCTGGACGAACTTCGATCGGAACTTGGTAGTTAGAACCACCAACACGACGAGCCTTAACTTCAAGAACTGGCATAACGTTTTCCATTGCTTGTTGGAAAACCTCAACTGGATCGTTACCAGTTTCTTCCTTAATTTGGTCGAAGGCTGCGTATAAGATCTTCGTAGCAGTCCCACGCTTACCATCAACCATCAGACGGTCGATTAAGCTCGTAACCAGCTTTGAGTTGTACACTGGATCTGGTAAAATTTCACGCTTTTGTACATGTCCTTTACGTGGCATTACTTAACTCCTCCTTAAAATTACTTCTTAGGCTTCTTAGTACCGTACTTGGACCGTGATTGCATCCGGCCTTCAACACCGGCAGTATCAAGGGTACCACGGATGATGTGGTAACGAACCCCTGGCAAGTCCTTAACACGACCACCACGAATTAAAACAACTGAGTGCTCTTGGAGGTTGTGGCCAATACCAGGAATGTAAGCAGTAACTTCGATCAGGTTGGAAAGACGTACACGGGCGTACTTCCGCAGCGCTGAGTTTGGCTTCTTAGGAGTCATGGTACCAACACGGGTAGCAACCCCACGCTTTTGTGGAGCTGGCACCTTGACTTCTTCCTTCTTAAACGTGTTGTAAACATAGCCAAGAGCTGGTGACTTTGACTTGCCCTTGTGGCTCTTACGGCCCTTACGTACCAATTGGTTAATGGTTGGCATAATTTTTCCCCTTCCTTGTTTTAAGTCCACACATCCAGGTGGTTCTTTTTGATGAATAAAAAAATTGCTGGATGGTTATTAGATTGTCGTGCCTTCGTTGACGCAAAAGTCTGCCCAACGACAGACACTCCGTTGCTAAAAAAGCACCTTAAATAGACTATCACGTCCCCAAATGAATGTCAACGCGATCACCAGATTTATTTTGGCGCCAGACACTATAAACCACGTCTATTTATTATAGGAGGTTTTTGTCATGTTTACCAAGCTATTCGTCACCATCATCGCCGTTGTTCTTGCCTCGTTCACCACCCTCTGCGCCCAGCGGTCTGGCAGCGGGCAGTCCCCCTGGTCGCCGGCACGGTCTTATTGTGACCACTGCCATCATCCCCTCACCTGGTGGCAGCTATTTCCCCTCATCGGTTGGGTTGTCCAGGGCGGGCGCTGTCATTTCTGCCGGGAACATATCACTGTCTACGACCCTTTCTGTGAATTAACCTGTGGATTATTTGCCTGGGTGCTCGCCGGACCGGATCTTTTCCACAGCCTACTAGCAGTCCTGGTAATCCAGGCCCTCCTTTTCATTGCCAGCTGTGACTACTTCTACCAGTACTTATACCCGCTCAGCTTGGTCGGCCTCCTCCCCCTCCCCCTGCTTATACCTGGCTGGACCGTTCCTGATCCGCTCGACCTGCTCATCGGGACCATCTTTCTTATCCTGCTTACCATCATGGTTGTTCACTACCACTGGCTCGGCGACGGGGACGTCCTTTTCATCGCCATCCTCCTCGGTGCTCTCGGGACCGAGCATACTGCCATGATTACCCTCTTAGCCTGCCTGTTCACCCTCCCCGTATTTTTCCACAACCACCGGGCCCGGCTCCCCTTCTTGCCAGCCCTCTGTCTGGCCACGCTAATCATTTTGATCAGTTACTAAAAAGGCCACGGCAACCAGGACCGTGACCAATTTCATAACCTATTTAGTTTTATCCTCAACCGGGGTGATCTTCACCAGGAAGAGGTTGTGACCAAAGCGGGCCAGATTTTCGATGTTCTGCAAGAGCAGTAACAGCCAGGAGAAGGCGAGGCCAAACTCAAGCAACTCAAAGGCCGTCAACGATAGGTAGTTGCTGAGCTTAAAGATAATATACTCCAGGCCCATTAACGCCCCCATAACATAGGAAAGGATCAAAAACTGCCGGGTCACCTCTGGTAATAGCCAGCGAACCAACACGATCAGGATCAGCATGATGTAGACCAACCACATCGATACCCGGTCATGCAAGATGTGAAACTGGGGATCATTGGGAAAGAGGCCAATCGAGGCAATGCAGGCCGACAGCATGTACAAAAGCCAGCGGAGGGTCAGTACCTGCCAGCCCCGGTAACGCTTCTGCAGGTTGACAAATAGGTAGTCAACCAGGGTCAGCATCAACAATCCCGAGAAGATCAGGGTAACATTGAATTGAAGGCTGGCGGAGTTCTCCACGGTGCCAAGGAAGCTGAAGTTGTGCTTCCACCAGTCCCGTGATGAATTGGTCAGCATTGAAAAGAGCATTCCGCCGATGATCATGATCGTCAGCAGGTTGGTGACCACTCCAGAAGTCAGGGTCATCGCCAGGTTGATCATCACATAGTTGACCGCGGCGAAGATTACAAAGGCAAAGACCGTCGTCGTATAAAGATCAAAACTGGCGTTGGCAAACATCTGACCGAGCAGCCAAAAGAAAGCCGAGAAGGAAAAAACCATAATTAATCCACAGGCAATCGCCAGGGGTGGCAAGCTTCGCCAGTAGAAGTCCTTGGTTGGCCCGGTCTTCTTCACCTTTTCCACAATGAAAGTGGTGATAAAGAGCACCAGCCCCGAGATCACCCCGAGAAACATCGTCCCATTAGCCAGCGAATAGTCACTCCCCGTCAGTGGGATCGGGTGGACGGCGTTTCGCTGGCGGAAGAAGGCATAGAAGATCAGGGTGACTACCGCAGCCGGTAGGGCATACCACCAAAAGACAATCTGCGGCAGCTGATCAATCACCCGGGCCGACCGGACGTCAATCTGTTTATGATTGACGCTCAAGGCCAAGTGGTCGCCCGGTTGAAAGTCAGTCTGCTCAAGGGCCGCCTTGGGGATTTCAATTTGATATTTTTTAGTCAAATAGACACCTCACTCACAACAAAAGAGGCCGGTAAGTAACTTACCAGCCTCTTCTCTTAACTTATCCACAAGCCTAGTTTTGCTTGTCTTCCTCTTTCATCTTGGCCTCAAGGTCCTTGATGGAGTAAGCGGCGACACTGACTTCCTTTGGCTTAATATTTCGGTAGGTTGGCATCCCAGTCCCGGCTGGAATGATCTTACCAATGATAACATTTTCCTTCAGACCAACCAATGGGTCGTTCTTACCACGAATAGCAGCGTCGGTAAGTACCCGGGTCGTCTCTTGGAAGGAAGCAGCAGACAGGAAACTGTTGGTTTCAAGCGCCGCCTTGGTAATCCCAAGGATAACCGGACGAGCAGTTGCTGGGATCCCACCAGCGTACAGGGTTGGCTTGTTAGCTTCACGGAATTGACCGATATCCATCAATTGACCTGGCAGGAGGTCGGTGTCACCTGGATCCATGACCCGAACCTTGCGCATCATCTGCCGAATCATGATTTCAACGTGCTTATCAAGCAGGTCAATCCCCTGCATCCGGTAAACACCCTGAACCTGAGCCAACAGGTAGGTTTCGGTGGACAGGACATCCCGAACCCGAATCAGTTCCTTAGGGTCGATGGAACCTTCGTTGAGGGCCGTTCCACGGTGAATAAAGTCACCTTCGGCCACCCGCATTCGGGCCGTGATCGGCAGAGTGTAGGTCCGAGTATCGGTTTCACCCTTGACGGTAACGTCCTTGGTCCGTTCAGCCGGGTTCTCTTCGATTGAGACAACCTCACCGGTAACCTCGGTGATCGTTGCCCGACCTTTCGGGTTCCGGGCTTCCACAATTTCTTGCACACGAGGGAGCCCTTGGGTGATATCGTCGTTACCGGCAACACCACCAGTGTGGAAGTTCCGTAAGGTCAGCTGGGTACCTGGTTCACCGATTGATTGTGCGGCAACCGTCCCAACGGCTTCACCAGCTTCAACCCGGTCACCAGTAGCGGCGTTCCGGCCGTAGCAGCGTTCGCAGACACCATGTTCGGTGTTGCAAGTGAAGGCAGAACGAATCGTAACCTTCTTAACCCCGGCGTCGACGATCTTCTGAGCCATGTTCTCGTCGATCAGAACATTCTTGCCAACGATCTTCTCACCGGTCTTCGGGTCGAAGACGGACTTCATCGTGTAGCGGCCCATGATCCGGTCGTACAGTGGTTCAATCATTTCGTTACCGTTGGTGATGGCAGTAACTTCCAGGCCACGATCCGTGCCACAGTCCTTTTCGCGAACAACCACGTCTTGAGCAACATCGACCAGCCGCCGGGTCAGGTAACCTGAGTTGGCGGTCTTCAAGGCAGTATCAGTCATCCCCTTACGAGCACCGTGTGAGGACAGGAACATTTCCAGAACGGACAGTCCTTCGTAGAAGTTGGACAGGACTGGCAGCTCCATGATCTTACCGTTTGGCGAGGCCATCAGGCCACGCATCCCAGCCAACTGGGTAAAGTTAGAGATGTTACCACGCGCACCAGAGTCGGACATCATGTTGATTGGGTTGTGAATATCCATGTGCTCAATCAGCTTGTTTTGTACCTCATCCTTGGCATCGTTCCAAGCCGCGATAACCCGCTCGTACCGTTCGTCATCTGTGATCAGGCCACGCCGGAACTGCTTGGTGATTAGGGCCACCTGCTTACGGGCGTTCTTGATGATCTCCGGCTTTTCAGGCAGGTCATGAATATCAGACATGGCAGTGGTCAAGCCAGAAATCGTGGATTCGTAGTAACCAAGGTCCTTGATCCGGTCCAGGAACTGGGAGGTCTTGGTAACCTTGTACTGCTTGTAGACTTCGGCAATCAAGTCAGACAGGAAGCCCTTCTTGAATGGTGGAACCAGCGGTGCGTTCTCAAGGTATTCATGGATGTCTTCGCCAGGTTCAAGGAAGAACTTGTCAGCGACCCCTTCATGAATGTTGGCATCGGTTGGTTCATTGATGTAAGCAAAGTCCTTTGGCATGATCCGGTTGAAGAGGAGCTTACCAACGGACGTTACCATGATCCGACCGCGTTGTTCGTCGGTGAATGGCTTGCCAGGGAATGATGATACCTGAACACCAACCCGAGTCTGCAGGGAAACGTAACCGTTCTTGTAGGCCATCTCAGCTTCATCGGTATCCTTGAAGATCATCCCTTCACCTTCACGACCCTTATCTTCAGTGGTCATGTAGTAGTTACCGATAACCATATCCTGGGATGGGGACACAATTGGTTCACCGTCACGTGGGCTCAGGATATGGTGGGCAGCCAGCATCAGCAACCGAGCTTCAGCCTGGGCCTCATCAGACAACGGTACGTGAATGGCCATCTGGTCACCATCGAAGTCGGCGTTGTAGGCGGTACATACCAGTGGGTGCAACCGCATGGACTTCCCGGAAACCAGGATTGGTTCGAAGGCTTGGATACCAAGCCGGTGCAGAGTAGGTGCCCGGTTCAGTAATACTGGGTGTTCCTTGATGACGTCTTCCAATACATCGAAGACATCGTCATCACGACGGTCAATCTTGCGCTTAGCCGCCTTAACGTTGGCGGACAGTCCCCGCTTAACCAGCTCGTGCATAATGAATGGCTTGAACAGCTCGAGGGCCATCGGTACTGGCAGACCCATCTGGTTCATCTTCAGGGATGGACCAACATCGATAACGGAACGACCAGAGTAGTCAACACGCTTACCAAGCAGGTTCTGACGGAACCGTCCCTGCTTACCCTTGAGCAGGTGGGACAGGGACTTCAGCGGACGGTTACCAGGACCAGCAACCGGACGACCCCGCCGACCGTTATCGATCAGGGCGTCAACGGCTTCCTGTAGCATCCGCTTTTCGTTTTGAACGATGATATTAGGGGCCTGCAGCTTGAGCAGCCGCTTCAGACGGTTATTCCGGTTGATAACCCGCCGGTAGAGATCGTTCAAGTCAGAAGTAGCGAACCGGCCACCTTCCAGTTGAACCATTGGACGCAGGTCCGGTGGCATAACCGGGATAACATCCATGACCATCCATTCCGGCTTGTTGCCAGACTTGATGAAGGCTTCCAGGATATCCAAACGCCGGATTGCCCGCGTCCGCTTTTGCCCGGTGGCTTCCTTCAGCTCTTTCTTGAGTTCCTTAGCTTCCTTATCCAGGTCCACGTCGGCGAGCAGCTTCTTGATTGCCGCAGCACCCATCTCAGCAGTGAACCGGTTGCCGAATTCAGCCTTCTTGTCACGGTATTCGGCTTCGGAGAGCAATTGTTTCTTCTCCAGCGGGGTGTCACCAGGATCGAGCACTACGTAGGAAGCAAAGTAAATGACTTCTTCCAAAGAGCGTGGGCTCATGTCCAGGACCAGGCCCATCCGGCTTGGGATCCCCTTAAAGTACCAGATGTGAGAAACCGGTGTAGCCAGCTCGATGTGACCCATCCGTTCACGACGAGCCTTGGAACTGGTAACCTCAACCCCACAACGGTCACAAATCCGACCCTTGTAACGAATCCGCTTGTACTTTCCACAAGCACACTCGTAGTCCTTAGTTGGGCCAAAGATTCGTTCGTCAAACAGACCCTGCTTCTCTGGCTTCAGCGTCCGGTAGTTGATGGTCTCCGGCTTCTTTACTTCACCGTAAGACCAGCTACGGATCTTATCTGGAGATGCCAGACCGATCTGCATGCTTTCAAATTTATTGACATCAATCAAAGGATGTTCCTCCTTATTTCAGTAAATCTCAGTTGAAGAACGATTAATCTTGCTTGGTTTTATCTTCAGTCGTTGATGCAGATGTGGTCTTCGAAGCCGAGTTCTTCTTATCACTGTCGGCATTGTGCTGCTCAGCGTACTTAGCCAGGGCGTCAACGCTGACAACTTCGGAGTCATCTTCATCCATGTTCTTTAATTGAACTTCCTGGTGGTTGCCGTCGAGGACCTTCATGTCAAGACCCAACGCCTGGAGTTCCTTAACCAGAACCCGGAATGACTCAGGAACACCTGGTTTTGGAATCGGCTGGCCATTGATGATGGCATCGTAGGTCCGGACACGACCAACCGTATCATCAGACTTGTAAGTCAAGATTTCTTGCAGGGTGTAGGCCGCACCGTAAGCTTCGAGGGCCCAAACCTCCATTTCACCGAACCGCTGACCACCGAACTGGGCTTTACCACCCAGTGGCTGTTGGGTAACCAGTGAGTACGGACCAGTTGACCGGGCATGAATCTTATCATCAACCATGTGAGCCAACTTCAGGTAGTGCATGGACCCAACGGCGATCCGGTTTTCAAATGGTTCACCAGTCCGTCCGTCGTAGAGAATCGTCTTACCATCTTCTGGGAAACCAGATTCCCGAACGGCGTCCCAGACGTCCTTGTCAGAGGCACCATCGAAGACTGGCGTTGCCATGTGGATACCAAGCCGCTTAGCAGCCATCCCCAGGTGTAATTCAAGCAGCTGACCGATGTTCATACGACTTGGCACACCCATTGGACTCAGCATGATGTCGATTGGCGTCCCGTCCGGCATATATGGCATATCTTCTTCAGGGATAACGATAGAAACCGTCCCCTTGTTACCGTGACGACCGGACATCTTGTCACCGACCTGGATCTTCCGCTTCTGGGCAATGTAGACCCGAACCATGGTGTTGACACCTGGTGACAGTTCGTCCCCGTTTTCACGGGTGAAGACCTTAACGTCCTGGATGATCCCGCCACCGCCGTGAGGAACCCGCAGTGAGGTGTCACGGACTTCACGAGACTTTTCACCGAAGATGGCGTGCAGGAGCCGCTCTTCGGCAGACAGTTCAGTCATTCCCTTCGGCGTCACCTTACCAACCAAGATGTCGCCATCATGAACTTCGGCACCGACCCGAACGATCCCGTTTTCATCAAGATCCTTCAGGGCGTCATCACCGACGTTTGGAATTTCCCGGGTCATTTCTTCCGGCCCAAGCTTGGTTTCCCGTGCTTCGGACTCATAGGATTCAATGTGAATGGACGTGTAGACATCGTCCTTGACCAGGCGTTCGTTGATGGCAATGGCATCTTCGAAGTTGTAACCCTGCCAAGTCATGAAGGCAATCAATGGGTTTTGACCAAGGGCCAGTTCCCCTTGCTCCATTGATGGACCATCGGCCAGCACATCATCGGCATCAACGTGTTCACCGACCTTGACAATTGGCCGCTGGTTGTAGTTCTTACCACCGTTAGAACGACGGAACTTCATCAGCTTGTAAGTGTCAAGCGTCCCATCATCCTCGCGAACCCGAACCTCACGGGCATCAACGTATTCCACGGTCCCAGCCTTCTTGGCAATCATGGCTACCCCAGAGTCATGCGCCGCCTTGTAGTCGATCCCGGTACTTACCAACGGTGCGTGTGGGTTGAGCAACGGCACGGCTTGCCGCTGCATGTTGGCACCCATCAGGGCACGGTTGGAGTCATCGTTTTCAAGGAATGGAATACATGCGGAAGCGACGGAGACAACTTGTTTTGGTGAAACGTCCATGTAGTCGACGTTCTCAACACTAGTTTCAACGTATTCATCCTTGTCACGAGCCATAACCTCATCATCAACAAATGAACCATCGTCATTCAGTGGTGAGTTGGCTTGGGCAATCACAAAGTTATCTTCTTCGTCGGCCGTCAGGTAGTCGATCTTGTCCGTAACCTTGTGAGTCTTCCAGGAAACCCGCCGGTATGGCGTCTCAATGAAACCATACTTGTTAACCCGGGCGTAAGAGGAAAGACTGTTAATCAGACCAATGTTTGGCCCTTCTGGCGTTTCAATTGGGCACATCCGGCCGTAGTGGGTATAGTGCACGTCCCGGACTTCATAGCCGGCTCGGTCACGCGTCAAACCACCAGGACCCAAGGCGGACAGACGCCGCTTATGCGTCAGTTCACCCAGTGGGTTGGTTTGGTCCATGAATTGGGACAGCTGGGAGGAACCGAAAAATTCCTTGATTGATGCAACCACAGGACGAATGTTGATCAGCTGTTGTGGGGTAACGGTGTCAGGATCTTGAATTGACATCCGTTCACGAACTACCCGTTCCATCCGGGCCAAACCGATCCGGAATTGGTTCTGCAGCAGTTCACCCACGGAACGAATCCGCCGGTTACCTAAGTGGTCGATGTCATCGGTCGAACCGATACCTTCCTGCAGGTTGAAGAAGTAGTTCAGGGAAGTCAGAATATCGGCTGGTTCGATATGCTTGTATTCCAACGGAATGTGGCCGTTACCGATAATCGGGACAATCCGTTCCGGATCCTTCTTGGAGTAAACCAAGATCTTCTGCAGCTTGACCGGTTCAGTAACAACAGCCTCGTCAGATGGCGTGTAGGTAACCATCTTGAAGTCGTCACGGTCCAGGTAAGGTTCCAACTTCTTGAGAACTTCCTTGGTAACCGTATCACCCTTCTGCGCCAACACTTCACCAGTGTCAGGATCAGCCAGGGTCTCAGCCAGGTTCTCACCGAGCAGACGGTACTTAAGCATCAGCTTCTTGTTGGTCTTGTAACGGCCAACCGGAGCCATGTCGTAACGCTTTGGATCGAAGAACCGGGCAGTCAGCAGGTTCCGGGCCGAGTCAGCGGTCTTCGGTTCACCTGGACGCAGGCGCTCGTAAATGTCCTTCAGGGCTTCTTCAACCCGGGAGTCTTCAGCGTTCTTGTGGACATCCTTATCCAAAGTCAGTGACAGGGTCTCACTGTCACCACCGAACATATCAATAATTTCGTCATCGGAACCGAAGCCCAGTGCCCGAACCAGTTCGGTCATTGGCAGCTTCCGGGTCCGGTCGATCCGGACGTAGGAAACATTCTTGGCGTCGGTTTCGTATTCCAACCAGGCACCACGGTTCGGAATGAAGGTGGCACCGTAGCTTGGCCGACCATTCTTATCGGTTTCTTCATTATAGTAAACGCCAGGGGAGCGAACCAATTGGGAAACAATAACCCGCTCGGCCCCATTGATAATGAAGGTTCCCTGATCAGTCATCAGTGGGAAGTCACCGAAGAAAACATCCTGCGACTTGATCTCACCAGTTTCGTGGTTGGTTAACCGTAAAGTAACGTGCAGTGGTGCTGAGTAGTTAGCATCGTGTTCACGTGCTTCATCAACAGTGTACTTAGGTTCTAAAAGTTGATAGTCAACGAATTCCAGGGAAAGCTTACCTTGGAAGTCATCAATTGGCATAATGTCATCAAACATTTCCCGCAGCCCTTTGTCCATGAACCAATTGTAGGAATTAGTCTGGATCTCAATCAGGTTAGGCAACTCGAGAACTTCTTTAATCCGGGAGTAACTACGACGGGTACGGTGCTTACCGTATTTAACTAAATGTCCGGCCAAACTGTTCACCTCTCTAATTTGTTGGGTGAGTCGTTTCCAAATGTTACATTTTGGTTACAATTACACCAAAAAGCAACTTTTGGGCAAAAAAAATCCAAAAACAGTCGTGAAACTGTCTTTGGTTTTATTGCAGGAGGTGATGGACAATAGATCACCATCTCCAAATGAACTCACAAATTACATACTATAATAGTATAAGTTCTAAATATTAACTTGTCAAGGATTGAATAATTTCTTCCTTGGGTGTCCGCTTCAAACCGTTAACGATACAGTCAATGATCAGCTTAGTGCGCTGGTCGTTGGTGATGGCCTGACCACCGATCACCTGGTAGGTACCAAAGACTGGCGTCAGGCTGGCCAAGAAGAGTTCTGCCGCTTCCTTCGGTAAGAGGTCTGCCCGTAAGTTAACCGCCGGCTGCTTGAAATATTCACCAATTGGAATCAGATAGTCCATCACAAAAATCATATTGAACTTCCGCTGGGCACTCTTGGAAAGTAACTGCATGGCCTGGTTATACTGGTCATAGATGCTGATCGGGTGGTGTTTCTTCAAAACCTTAACAATTTCAAATAGCTGTTCTTCTGGTGATAACTTATGCTTGCGTAAGACCTTGTTGATATCCGTACGGACCTTTCCAGAAAAGTCCGTCATCACGCTCAAGAAGAGGACCTCCTTGTCGCTAAAGTGGTGATACAGGGCCGGTTGGGTAATTCCGATCTCCTTGGCAATGTCCCTGGTTGATGTTTGGGCAAAGCCCTTTTGCAAGAAGAGCCGCGTTGCCGTCCGCAGAATCGCGGCCCGCGTCTTTTCAAGCTGCTCCGTTCGTTTCATTTGAATTGACATATCCTCCTCAAAAATCACATTTATCAACTAGTATATTACCAGTCATTGTTTCGTGACAATAGCTTCACAAATTAGGAGCTGGCTCATCGTAGAGGCAGCTCCTAGTTCATCACTTATTCATCTTGACCAAGACGGGCTTGGTCGTGTTAGCATTCCTAATTTTCATTGTCAGTTGGCCACGATGGGCGCCAATCGTAACGTCATCGCCCACCTTGATCTGGCCATCCAGCAGGGCCGTACTAAGACTGTCCTCAACATGGTCCTGAAGCGCCCGCCGCAGTGGCCGGGCCCCATAAGCCGGATTGTACCCGATCTTGGCAATTTCGTCAATCGCAGCCGGGGTGATCTTAAGATTGATCCCCTGCTCCGCGATCCGGGCGCTCAGGTCGCCAGCCATTAGTTTGACAATCTGGTGCAGCTCCTTCTTGTTCAGGGAGTGGAAAATAATCGCCTCGTCGATCCGGTTGAGAAATTCCGGACGGAAGTGCAACTTCAACTGTTGCCTGATAGCCGCCGACATGGCGTTGTAATCGTGACTCAGGTCCTTAGCACCAAAGCCGACCTCCTTCTCGTCCTGAAGTTGGGTAGCCCCCAGGTTAGAGGTCATAATAATGATCGTATTTCTAAAGTCAACCTTACGACCCTTGGCATCGGTCAGGTAACCGTCATCCAGCACCTGAAGGAGGAGGTTGAAGACGTCCGGGTGGGCCTTCTCGGCCTCATCCAGCAGGACAACCGAGTACGGGTGTTGGCGAACCTTCTCGGTTAATTGGCCCCCCTCGTCGTATCCGACATAGCCCGGAGCAGCCCCAATCAGCCGGCTGGTGCTGTACTTCTCCATGTATTCGGACATGTCGATCCGGATCATATTGTCCTCAGAACCAAACATTGCCTCGGCTAAAGCCTTGGCCAGCTCGGTCTTTCCGACCCCAGTTGGCCCAAGGAACATGAAGGAACCGATCGGCCGGTTCGGGTCTTTGAGCCCGCTGCGCGCTCGCCGGATGGCCTTAGCAACGGCACTGACGGCCTCCTCCTGGCCAATCACCCGCTGATGGAGAACCCGCTCGAGATTGACCAAGCGTTCACTTTCACTCTTCTTCAGCTGGGTCAGCGGTACCCCGGTCCATTCGGCCACCACCTTGGCGACATCTTCACCCGTAACCTTCAGGCGGTAACTGCCCTTGGCGCTCGTTTGTGATGCTAACTTCTTCTGCTGGCGGTCCAGCTCGGCTTTCAGGGTCAGCTCGTCCTGGCGGAGCTGGGCAGCCCGGTCAAAGTTCTGGTTCTCAATCGCCGCTTCCTTGGCCGAGCGCAGGTCATCAAGCTTGCTCTGCAAAGATGGCTGTCGATCGCGCTTCTCTTCAGCGTTGATCCGAACCATCGCTGCCGACTCATCCATCAGGTCAATGGCCTTGTCGGGCAGGAAGCGATCACTGATATAACGGTCAGAAAGCTTAGCCGCCTGCTCCAGGGCGTCGTCAGTGATCTTGGCGTGGTGGTGTTCTTCATACTTCGGCCGCAAGCCCTTTAGGATATGGAGGGTTGCTTCGGGCGTTGGCTCGTCCACCTGGACAGTCGCAAAACGACGCTCTAAGGCCGCATCGGATTCGATGTACTTCTGGTACTCATCCAGGGTGGTGGCCCCGATTGTCTGTAGTTCACCACGGGCCAGGGCCGGTTTCAGGATGTTGGAGGCATCAATGGCCCCCTCTGCCCCGCCGGCTCCGATCAAGGTATGAAGCTCATCAATGAAAAGGATGACGTGCCCATCATTTTGAATCTCCTCGATGACCTTCTTTAAACGGTTCTCAAACTCACCACGATACTTGGTGCCAGCGACCAGTGAGCCCATATCAAGGACCATCAGCCGCTTGTTGGCCAATTCCTCAGGAACGGTCCCGGCAACCATCCGTTGGGCCAGGCCCTCGACGATTGCCGTCTTTCCGACACCGGGTTCACCAATCAATACGGGATTATTCTTCGTCCGCCGACTCAGGATTTGGACGACCCGCTTGATCTCCTTATCCCGGCCGACCACCGGATCGAGTCGCTTGGTCCGAGCTAGCTGGGTCATGTCACGGGCCAGCTTATCAAGGGTTGGCGTCCCGGCCGACTGGGTTTTAGCATTCCCCTTCTGACCGGCCTGACGGCGAACCTGGCTCTCAGAAATTCCAAGCCGCCGTAGAGTTACCTTGCGTACCTGCCGTGGCAGAACATCAAGGCTGTACAAGATACGGGAGGAAAGCACTCCCTCATCAGCAATCAAAGCCAATAGCAGGTGCTCGGTACCAATCTTCAGAGCATGCATCTGTTGGGCCTCCCGCCCGGCTAATGACAGAACCTGCTTGGCCTTCGGTGAGTACGGCAGATAGTCTGCCGGCCCGAGGTCATCCATCGTTCCATAACCGATCAGGCGCTCGATCTCTTCTCGAATATCATCACTCGTGATTGAGAACTGCTCGAAGATCTTGTTGGCAATCCCGTCCTTATCCATCGACAAGGCCAGCAGGAGGTGTTCCGTTCCCATGGCCTGGTGCTTGAAGTATTTTGCTTGTTCATGAGCAATTGCTAAAACGTGCTTAGCGCTAGGTGTAAACATGTTATCCATCTGCAATCATCCTCTAACTTTCATACCGTAAGCGATTAAGAAATGAAACTAAAATCCGTGCACGAAGCTTGTTCACCATATTGGTATCATCAACTGCTAAGGTCTGCTTCGACAGTGCCATCAGCATTAGATCACCCTCACGCTGTGAAATCACCTTTTCATTATAGAGCGTTTGAATTATTGCAAATGCGTCCCGTTCACGAATTGTGTTGCCAATTGCCTGGACCAGTGAGTTTAGCACATCCACATCACCAAGTAAATTAACCCGCTCAATCCGGATATAACCACCGCCACCCCGCTTGCTCTGCACAAGGTAGCCATTCTGAATGGTAAACCGGGTCTTGATTACATAGTTAATTTGTGATGGAACAACGTTAAAATGATCAGCAATTTCAGAACGACGGATCTCTATCTGAGTGTCGTCGCCAAAGACCTCTTTAAGATATGCTTCAATTATATCCGAAATACTTCGGTTTTCCATTTCATCGCCCTCCATCATCTGACTAATCTTGACCATTATTTTACCATATTTTTCTCAACTCTGCCCAAATAACGTCCTAAATAAAAGAACTACAGGAAATGATCAGATTTCCTGTAGTTCTAAATATCATATCTCAATTAAATTTTAAGTTAGTCTTCGAGGCTGAAGTCAACGACGTTCCGACCAACAACCTTGTTATCCTTAAGTTCTTGGATCATGTCATTGATTTCAGAAAACTTACGAGTGTGAACGATTGGGTGAACCTTACCTTCAGCACCGAATTGGAAACATTCTGCCAGGTCTTGACGAGTACCAACCAGGGAACCAGCAACGATAATCCCATCAAGAACCGTCTTGGCGATGTTCAGCTTCATGTCACCCTGTGGGAGGGCAACGGCAACTAAGCGGCCATCTGGGCGAAGGGAGTTAACGGCTTGGTCAAAGGCAGCGGTCGTAACAGCCGTAACAACTGCAGCGTGAACACCGCCAACCTTTTCCTGGATCTGTTCATCAACGTTGTTATCATGACGGTTGATGCAAATTTCAGCACCGTTTTCCTTAGCAGCCTTCAGCTTATCTTCGTTACCATCAACGGCGATAACGTGAGCACCAAAGACGTTGTGAGCAAATTGGATACCGAGGTTACCAAGACCACCGGCACCGACGATTGATACCCATTGGCCAGGCTTAATGTCGGCAACCTTCAGTGCCTTGTACATCGTAACACCGGCACAGGTCAGTGAAGTTGCTTCTACTGGGTCCAGGCCTTCTGGAACCTTAACAGCGTAGTCGGCTGGAACGATACATTGTTGTGCCATAGCACCATCAGCAGTGTAACCGGCATTCAGGACGTTCCGACAAAGGGTTTCACGACCGGTCAGGCAGTATTCACAGTGGCCACAGCCCTTGAAGAACCAAGCGATTGATACCCGGTCCCCAACCTTCAGTGAGGTAACACCAGGGGCAACCTTGGATACACGGCCAACACCTTCATGACCGATAATCCGACCAGGCTTCTTACCGAAGTCACCGGCGGCACAGTGAAGGTCGGTGTGGCAAAGACCACAGTATTCCATGTCAACTAAAGCTTCGCCTGGCTTGAGGTCACGAAGCTTAACATCCTTAATAGTAACGTATCCATCTACTGGATCATTGATAACAGCAGCTTTCATAAGGTAAGATCTCCTTCTCAAAGACATGTTATATTTTTCACAATTATTATGATAGCAGAAGATCCCCATTTTTTAAAGCAACTTTTGTGAAAAAATCGTCAATGAAAGCGGACCATTCACTACTAAATAAGCAATAAAAGCGTTACAACAGGATCTAGTACGAGCAAACCAATCATAAAAATAAATTATATTACTAAGGCAGATTGCAAGAAATAACTTGAACGAATTTAGTGACGTAGATTAAGCAAGA
>NZ_AZGO01000060.1:0-1161 GCF_001435345.1 Limosilactobacillus pontis DSM 8475
CTTCTTACTTAATCTGCGTCACTAAATTCGTTCAAGTTATTTCTTGCAATCTGCCTAATGAAAAAATTTACCATCGGCATCAGCAGTCTCATCGCGATCCTCGTCGTGATGATTGCGGTCGCCATGATCCCATGGAAAAATATCAACCACCAAAAGCCCATTCAAGTCGTCACCGGTATGGACTTCTATGGGGAGGCAGCCCAGCAAGTCGCCGGTAACCACGGAAAGGTGACCTCCTTCATCAGCAACCCATCCGTCGACCCCCACGACTACCAGCCCGGAACCAAGCAGGCCCAAGAGCTCGGTCAGGCTAACGTCATCATCGAAAACGGTGTCGGCTACGACAGTTGGATGAACAAGCTGGTCAAGTCGAACGGCAACAGCAAGGCCCGGGTGGTCAACGTTAGCCACCTCGTTGGCAAGAAGGATGGTGACAATGAACACCTCTGGTACCAACCGGCAACCGTTAAGAAGCTGGCATTAGACCTCGCAACCCAGTTCGGCAAGGCTGACCCAGAGCACAAGGCCGACTACCAGAAAAACGCCCAACGCTACCTGACTTCACTTAAGCCCCTTGACCGTGAGATCGCTCGGGTTAAGCGACAGGTCAACCCGAGCAATAACCAGGTGGCGGTCAGCGAACCCGTCTTCGACTACGCCCTCAGCAACCTTGGTTACCAGGTAATGGATCAGCACTTTGAAAAGGCAGTTGAGGACAGCAGTGACCCGTCCCCTAAGGACATCAACGAAATTCAGCAGGCTATCAAGAACCACCAGATTGCCTTCTTCGTCAACAACTCCCAAGCCAGCGACAGTGTTGTCAAGAACCTCGTCAAGCTCGCCCACCAAAACAACGTTCCGGTACTCAACGTTACCGAAACTAAGCCAAAGGGTAAGACCTATACCCAATGGATGACTGACCAGTATAAGGTCCTCGCCAAGATTCAACAAGCAGAACAAAATTAACCTAAAAAACAAGAGGCTGGGAAATAAGCTTCTCGGCGCCCTGTACGGCTAGCCTAGAACGGAAGTTGACGCTGGATGCGTCGGCCTTCGTTCGTAGTCAAATAGACTTGCTACGCTGCGCTAGACGCGAAGCTAGCCTATTAGGTTTCTCGTAACTGCACTGTAATATTCGGAAAACTAATCGTGGCTGGGGGG